>NZ_JAUSXR010000001.1:1913506-2232424 GCF_030816155.1 Arthrobacter woluwensis
GACCCGTCCGCGCTGACGAATGGCTCCTCTACGTGCAGGACTCCCCCAGCGCCCAGAACTCCCGTGGCCTGGCGCAGGGCCGGATCTACGACCGGAACGGCGTCCTCGTCGCGTCCGTGGCCCAGGAGGGCATGGTCCGCGTCCCCGAGCTGTAAGGCACACGGGACCGGCGCCGCCTCGTTTTAGGACGGAAACGGCAAGGGCCGACGACGGCGGTCTCCCGCGGTCGTCGGCCCTTGCCGTTGCGCTGTGTCTTAGTCAGCCGCGCTGACCTGTCCGGCCTGTCGCGATCAGTCGCGGGTCAGGCGGCGGTGCGTCACGCGGTGCGGACGGGCCGCTTCGGCGCCCAGACGGTCGACCTTGTTGGCCTCGTAGGACTCGAAGTTGCCCTCGAACCAGTACCAGTTGGCCGGGTCTTCCTCGGTGCCTTCGTAGGCCAGGATGTGCGTGGCCACTCGGTCCAGGAACCAGCGGTCGTGGCTGACCACCACGGCGCAGCCCGGGAACTCGAGCAGCGCGTTCTCGAGGCTGCTGAGGGTTTCGACGTCGAGGTCGTTGGTGGGCTCATCGAGGAGCAGGACGTTGCCGCCCTGCTTGAGGGTGAGCGCCAGGTTCAGGCGGTTGCGCTCACCACCGGAGAGCACACCGGCCTTCTTCTGCTGGTCCGGGCCCTTGAAGCCGAAGGCGGCCACGTAGGCGCGGGACGGCATTTCGACCTGACCCACCTGAATGAAGTCCAGACCGTCGGAGACGACCTCGAAGAGGGTCTTCTCGGGATCGATGCCGCCACGGCTCTGGTCGACGTAGGAGATCTTGACCGTGTCACCGATCTTGAGCTCGCCGCCGTCCAGGGGCTCCATCCCGACGATCGTCTTGAAGAGCGTCGACTTGCCGACGCCGTTGGGGCCGATGACACCGACGATGCCGTTGCGGGGCAGGGAGAAGGTCAGGCCGTCGATCAGGACGCGGTCATCGAAGCCCTTGCGCAGGTTCTCTGCCTCGATGACGAGGTTGCCCAGGCGCGGTCCCGGCGGGATCTGAATCTCTTCGAAGTCGAGCTTGCGGGTGCGCTCGGCCTCCGCAGCCATCTCCTCGTAGCGGGCCAGACGGGCCTTGGACTTGGTCTGGCGGCCCTTGGCATTGGAACGGACCCAGTCCAGTTCCTCGGCCAGGCGCTTGGCCATCTTGGCGTCCTTCTTGCCCTGGACTTCCAGACGGGCGCGCTTCTTCTCCAGGTAGGTGGAGTAGTTGCCTTCGTACGGGTAGAGACGGCCACGGTCGACTTCACAGATCCACTGAGCGACGTGGTCCAGGAAGTAGCGGTCGTGGGTGACCGCCAGGACGGCGCCTTCGTAGTTGCTGAGGTGCTGTTCCAGCCACAGCACGCTCTCAGCGTCCAGGTGGTTGGTGGGCTCATCGAGCAGGAGGAGGTCGGGCTTCTGCAGCAGGAGCTTGCAGAGTGCGACGCGGCGGCGCTCACCACCGGAGAGGACCGTCACATCGGCGTCGCCCGGCGGGCAGCGCAGTGCATCCATGGCCTGCTCCAGCTGGGAGTCGAGGTCCCAGGCGTTGGCGGCGTCGATGGCCTCCTGCAGCTTGCCCATCTCTTCGAGGAGAGCGTCGTAATCCGCATCGGGATTGGCCATCTCTTCGGAGATCTCGTTGAAGCGCTGGACCTTGGAGTAGATCTCAGCGACACCTTCCTGGACGTTGCCCAGGACGGTCTTCTCCTCGTTCAGAGGAGGCTCCTGGAGAAGGATGCCCACGGTGTAACCGGGGCTCAGCCGGGCCTCACCATTGGAGGGGGTGTCCAGCCCGGCCATGATCTTGAGGATGGTCGACTTACCAGCACCGTTCGGGCCCACGACACCGATTTTGGCACCGGGGAAGAACGACATGCTGACGTCATCGAGAATGACCTTGTCACCAACGGCCTTGCGAGCCTTGGTCATCGTGTAAATGAATTCCGCCATGACCTTAAATCTAGTGCGTGGGCGCGCCGAAGTCCTATTCGTTCCTCGAACCGCCCCACGCTGGCATCGCAGCCGGCGCGCCTCCGGCCCGCCGCGTCACCGCACGAAAGGTCCTGACGGCTGAGCTCAGGCGCCGGTCCGAGGAGCGCCCTGGTCGCCGACGAAGCACTTGCCGTTGCTCAGCGTCGGCAGCACAGCAGTGCTGACCGCTCCATCCCGGAGGTAGACGAACACACAGTTCTTGGGGGCCACCACTGCCGCGCCGACCACGGAGTCCGCTTCCAGCCCGGTCGGGGTGACCGAGTTGCTGACCTCCACCGCCACGCCCGGACTGACCGCCGCCTGCAGGGCCTTGCGGACCGCGTCCGTGGACGGCTTGGAGACTCCCTTGAGGCTCTTCTCCACGGAAGCCTGGACCTTCAGCCTCGCTTGCTCGGCAGGGTTCGGTGTTGCGGCGGAGCCTGCGCCCGCCGTCGTCGGGGATTCCGGCGCCACTGGTCCCGGGGCCGGAGAGCTGCACGCGCTCAGGAGAAGGCCCAGGCTCACGGCGCCCGCCGCCAGGAGGCGGCGCAGATGACCGCCGCGCCGCACGTCGGACCCTGACCACACACGGTAAAGTGCGGGCTCACGGAAGGAGGATTGCGGGGCGGGAGCGGAGGGCTTCATCAGGCGTTATTGTGCCATGCCGCCCCGTCAGGATGCCGGGACCCCGCCTCCCCTGGCCCGGATCCCCCATCCGCCGGGGCGCTCAGGCCGCCTCCGGATAGCTCCCGGACTCCTCGTCATCACGCACTACACCGAGCGGCCCGTCCTTCTGCCCCTCACCGCCCTCGCCACGTGGCGCGTCGGCCGACCGATCGTCCAGGAACTCGCCCGTGTCCGGATCCACGCGCCGCCCCTCGACCAGGAGCACGTCCTCACGTGCCGCCTGCGTCCCGGTCTCGGGCTCGCGGTTCGCAGGCTGCTGCGCGACGCTCCGCTGATAGTTCGCCGTCCCCCAGCTGAGGTCGTGGCCGATGCTCTCCGCATCGATCTGCGCGACGTTGTAGATCCTGCCGTCCCGTTCCCATTGCCGGAGCTTCAAGCGGCCCATGACCACCACGCGCTGGCCCTTCTTGACGCTGCCCGCGATGTTCCCCGCCAACTGGCGATAGGCCTGGACCGTGAACCAGTTGGTGTCCCCGTCCACCCATTGCTGCGTGGCCCTGTCGTAATGCCGGTCCGTGGAGCCCAGGCGGAAGTTCGCCGTGTTGACGCCGCCGTTGGTGGTCCCGGGCCGGACGTCCCCGGCCACGAAACCCCGCACCGTGATGATGTCTGCCATGGTCTTTCCTTTCTCGTGCTGAATCGATGACTCCAGCCTGGGCCAGGGCATCCCGCTCCGGACCGATGTATCCCCGTATGTGGACACCTCGCGCAACTGGCGCTCCACAACTTCGGGGTAGACTCGATGGGCCGCCGGGTTACCCCGGCCGGCCCCTGTAGCTCAGTGGATAGAGCAGCGGCCTTCTAATCCGACGGTCGGGGGTTCGACTCCCTCCAGGGGCACCAGCCCGGATGCCCGGGCCTCCTTTCACCGGAGGCCCGGGCATCTCGCGTTCAGGCGCTGACGCACCCTCTTTCCCCTCTCCGGATCACCCTTGGCACCAGGAATCGTGCCGCACTCTCATTTTCTGCCCGAATTCGGGCGGATTTTTGCCACTCGACTCCGAATAGGGCAATACTCCCTGTATGCCTGACCACGACCTCATCCGCCGGATCGCCGGTTCCACGGGCCTGCCCGAGTCCGTCGCGGCCCGGGTGATCGAGGACGTCCTCGCCGTGCACTCCGAGACGGTCGACAGCTACGTCCGGCGCCGTCACGCGGAATTGCAGATCCACGGCACCCGTAACACCGAGGCCTTCGAACTCATCGCGGCCGAGCTCAAGGACCGCCCTTTTGCGGCGCCCGACCTCTCGGTCCGGCAACTGCGCCGCATGATCTACGGCTGAGCCGGCACCGCCCGGCTCAGCCACCCAGCATCACCATCCAGCCCCTCGACCCCCAGGAGACTCCCCATGTGCGGAATCGTCGGATACATCGGCCACCAGCCGGCCGCGCCCATCCTCATCGAAGGCTTGACCCGCCTCGAGTACCGCGGCTACGACTCGGCGGGCATCGCCGTCGTCGGCAGCAAGGGCACGACGACGGTCCGCCAGGTCGGCCGCGTGCGCCAGCTCGAGGCGGCCCTCCCCAAGCGGCTGGCCGGCAAGGCGGGCATCGGCCACACCCGCTGGGCGACCCACGGCCCCGCCGTCGAGGAGAACGCACACCCGCACCGGAGCCAGGACGGCCGGATCAGCGTCGTCCACAACGGCATCATCGACAACGCCGCCAGTCTGCGAGCGCAGCTCACGGACGCCGGCGTGACCTTCACGAGCGAGACCGACACCGAGGTGATCGCGCATCTGGTCGCGCGCTCCACCGCGGGCACCCTCGAAGAAGCGGTCCTCGACGCCCTCGGCAAGATCACCGGCACCTACGCGCTGGCCGTGCTCGACGAACAGCACCCGGACCGCATCGTCCTGGCCCGGAGCGGCTCGCCGCTCATCATCGGGATCGGGGACAAGGAGATGCTCGTGGCCAGCGACGTCGCCGCCCTCGTCCGCCATACGAACCAGGTGGTGCATCTGGAGGACGGCGAACTCGCCACCGTCACGGCCACCGGCTTCAGGACTTTCGACCGCGGCAACAGCCCCACCAGCCGTGAGCCCGTCGAGATCAGCGTCGCCGCCGAGGACCTGGAACTGAGCGGTTACGAGCACTACATGCTCAAGGAGATCCACGAGCAGCCCGACGCGGCGGCCATGGTCCTGCGCGGACGCCTGGACGAGCGCTTCGCGACCGCCCGCCTGGACGGCCTCGGCCTGGACCCCCGGGAACTGCGCGGATTCCGCCGGGTGAAGATCCTGGGCTGCGGCTCCGCCTACTACGTCGGCCAACTGGGCGCCCAGTTGATCGAGGACCTGGCCCGCATCCCTGCGGACGCCGAGGCCGCGTCCGAATTCCGGTACCGTCAGCCGATCATCGAACCGGACACGCTCTACGTGGTGGTCAGCCAGAGCGGCGAGACCGCGGACACCGCGTTCGCCGTCGAGGAGATCAAGCGCAAGGGCGGGCGCGTGATCGGCGTCGTCAACGTGGTCGGCTCCACGATCGCCCGGACCGTGCACGGCGGCATCTACCTGCACGCCGGGCCTGAGATCTCGGTGGCCTCCACCAAGGCGCTCACCAACATGGCCCTCGCGTTCGCCCTCCTCGCCCTGCACCTGGGCCGTCTTCACGACCTCTCGCATGCCGAGGGCGAGCGCATCCTGCGCGGTCTGCAGCGCATCCCGCAGCAGGTGAAGGCGATCCTCGACGACGCCGGCCAGGTGACCGCGCTCGCGCAGGAGATCGCGAAGGCGCGCAGCGTGTTCTACATCGGCCGGGTGCGCGGCTTCCCGGTGGCGCGGGAGGGCGCACAGAAGCTCAAGGAGATCAGTTACATCCACGCGGAGGCGTACCAGACGAGCGAACTCAAGCACGGCCCGCTGGCCCTGATCGACGAGCAGATGCCGACCATCGCCGTGATCCCGGATGACATGCTGACCGACCGCAACGTCGCCGCGGCCGAGCAGGTCCTCGCCCGCAAGGGCCCTCTCGTGGCGATCACCCACGAGTCCGTCGACCTCGCGCATCTGAAGACACACACGATCGTCGTTCCGAAGAACGAACCCGAGCTGGACCCGATCCTCCTCACGATCCCGACGCAGCTGCTCGCCTACCAGGTGGCGGTGCTTCTGGGTCATGATGTGGACAAGCCGAGGAACCTCGCCAAGTCCGTCACCGTCGAGTGACCCGGGCGGCCGGACCGGCCGAGCGATGAACCGAACGATCAGGAGCACCCATGAGCACACCCTGGCGCGACGCGTGGCACACCCTCAGGCCTCGGCCGGATGACCCTCATGGGCCGCTCGCCCCGATGCTCGTGCTCCTGACCGTCGTGACGGGCCTCGTCGACGCGTTCAGCTACCTCGAGCTGGGCCGGGTCTTCGTGGCGAACATGACCGGCAACGTCGTGTTCCTGTCCTTCGCCCTGGGCGGGGCGCCGGGCTTCCTCTGGTGGGCGTCGCTCCTGGCGGTGCTGACGTTCCTGCTCGGGGCGTTCCTCGGCGGCAGGATCGGCGCGACCTCGGGCGGTCACCGTGGCCGGCATCTGTTCGCAGCAGCGGCCACCCAGACAGCCCTCCTCCTCGCGGCGGTGATCCTCACACTCATCGTCCCCACGCCGGCGCCCCGGGATTCGTACGACGGCGTTCTGCTGACGGTCCTGATCGTCATCCTCGGCATCGCCATGGGCCTCCAGAATGCGACGGCGCGCGGTCTCGGCGTCCCGGACCTCACCACGACGGTCCTGACCATGACCCTCACGGGCATGGGCGCGGACAGCAGGTTCGCGGGCGGCCGGGACAGCCGGATCGGCAGGAGACTCCTCTCGGTGGTCGCCATGTTCCTGGGAGGACTGTGCGGGGTCCTCCTCATCGAATCGGGGCAGGGCCGCTGGGTCCTGGTGTGCGCCACGCTCCTGCTGGGAGGGGTCACGCTGTGGACGGCACGCTCCCGTCGCGCCACCACCGGCTGGGTGACCAAACCCGCCTGAACGGGATCGGAAGGGGCCGGGCTGAACTCCCCGTGACGGACGGCCCGGCTAAGATCGACTGGTGCTGAACACCCCCGAACCGCGGAAGACCCGGCTGCCCTTCGAAGTCTGGGCCCTCGTGGCCGGAGGGTTCACCGTGGCCCTCGGCTACGGCGTGGTGGCGCCGGTCATCCCGCAGTTCGCGCTGGAGTTCGGGGTCTCGAATTTCGCCGCCTCAGCCATCGTCAGCGCCTTCGCACTCATGCGGGTGGTCTCCGCCCCCGTGGCCGGCCGCGTCATCGACCGTTTCGGCGAACGCCGCACCTACATCACGGGCATCCTGATCGTCGCACTGTCCACGGGTGCATCCGCCCTCGCCGTCGACTACGCCCAGTTCCTCGTGCTCCGGGGCGCGGGTGGCATCGGCTCCGCCCTCTTCACCATCGCGGCGACCGCCCTGTTGATCAAGGTGAGCCCGCCCGACGCACGCGCCCGGGTCGCGAGCCTGAACGCCGCCGGTTTCCTGCTGGGCGGCCTGCTGGGACCCGTGTTCGGCGGCATCGTCACGGCCTTCGGGCTGCGCGCGCCGTTCGTGTTCTACTTCTTCACCCTGCTGGCGGCGGCCACCGTGGTCGCGATCGCCCTCCGCGGTTCGAGCCACGCGGCGCGGAGCGTGCCTCTGCCCGGGGCCGAGGCGCCGGTGGCCTTCCGGACCGCGCTGGTCATCCCCCAGTACCGCGCATTGCTCCTGTCGGTCTTCGCTTTCGGCTGGACGTCCTTCGGGGTGCGCGTATCCGTGATCCCGATCTTCGTCGTCGTCGGTCTGCACGGCGACCCGGCGACGGCGGCCTGGGTTCTTGCCGCCTATGCGGCGGGCAATGCCGCGCTCATCTTCCCGGCCGGACGCTGGGGCGACACCATGGGCCGCAAGCCCTTGCTCGTCTCCGGACTCCTGCTCATGACAGCGGTGTATCTGCTGGTTCCCGCGGTCCCGATCCTCTGGGCCACCCTCGCCCTCATGGTGATCGCCGGCATGGGGTCCGCCCTGGTCAATCCGGCGCAGCAGGCCGTGCTCGCGGATGTCCTGGCGCAGCGCCGCGGCGGCAACGTGGTGGCGGCCTATTCGATGGCGAGCGACCTGGGCGGTGTGCTCGGTCCGCTCATCGCGGGTGCGCTGCTCGACGCCGCGGGCTTCGGCTGGGCGTTCTCCGTCACCGCCGCGCTGCTCGCCGCCGCCACGCTCACCTGGGCGCTGGTCCCGGACTCACGCAAGCTCCAGTCCGCGGATCCCGTGGACACCGCGCCCGGGCGCTGAACCCGGACACCGAACCCGCGCGGACCGTCGCCCCGGACGGCGCCTGTGCGTCAGCCGGCTTTGCGCTTCCGCAGACGCGGAGCGTTGAAGAGGTGATGCGTCTTCCGGTCCGTGTAGATCAGGTGCAGCACGAGCACCACACCGACCGCGATCGCCACGCCCCGTGCCACGGGCATCCCGAACGGGATCCAGCCGAACACGCTCAGCTGGTCGGTCAGGGCGATCAGGACGAAGAACACCGTCAGGTAGTACACCAGGCGGAGCTGCCAGCCCTCCGCGATCCCGGTCATGCCGAAGAAGACCAGGAGCCAGACCATGTACCAGGGCTGGATCACCGGCGCGAGCACCACCACGGCGGCGAACGCCCAGGCGTTGTTCCGCAGGATCTCCCGCGTGAAGTCCTGGTCCTTGCGGGGCCAGCGGAACACGAGCCAGAGGACCACCAGGACGGACAGCACCTTGCCGATGGTGAGGATGACGTCGGTGACGGGGTCGCCTGAGCCCCCGAGCAGCTGCACCACGAATCCGACGGCGTGACCGACGAGTCCCACCGGGGCGAACCAGATCCAGACCGCGCCCGGCGTCTGGAGGGCGCCCAGCCAGCCGAAGCCCAGCCCGTTCAGGTACCCGACCACCGCCAGCAGCCCCAGGGAGATGCCCGCCGTCGCGCCCCAGCAGAGCAGACGGCGCGGCCAGCGCGCGTCACGGCCGGCCCACAGGAGACCCGCGAAGGGCAGAGCGAGGATGGTGATGGGTTTGATGGCGATCGACGCGGTGATCAGGATGACCCCGCGCACGGCCCGGCGGGTCGCGGCGTAGTACAGGCCGGCCACGACGAGCCCCATCATGAGGGAGTCGTTGTGGCCGCTCGCGACGAAATTGATCAGGAGCACCGGGTTCAGCACCACGAGCCAGAGCGTGCGCTCCGGGTTGAGGCCGGCCAGCGAGGCGATGCGCGGCAGGTAGATGTACAGCAGGACCACACCGAGCACCCCGGCGAGCCGGAACAGGAACAACGCCGGTTCGGGGATTCCACCGGACACGAGCACGGCGCCGAACTCAATCCACAGCCACAGCGGACCGTATGGCGTCGGCGCTTCGGTCCAGAGGGTGTCGGGCCCCAGGTTGAAGTAGTTGCTCAGCGAGGAGATCCCGTTGGTGTACGGATCGAGGCCCTCCAGCATGAGGCGGCCCTGTCCGATGTACGCGTACATGTCCCGGCTGAAGAGCGGCACGGCGAACACCATCGGGGTCACCCAGTACCAGAGCGCCTTCTTCAACAGCGGCCGCGTCTCCGGAGTCCATTCGCCCACCTTCTGGCCGAGACGCAGCCAGGCACGCAGGAGCAGCACGGCGCCCGCGCAGAGCAGGACGGTGCACACGACGACGGCGGGCAGCGTGGTGCGCGCGACGATGAAGGGCCAGGTGCGGATCAGGACGCTGCTGGTGCCGGCCAGCCAGCCGACACCGACGGAGCCCAGGGTCATCAGAACGGAACCGAGCAGTCCCTGGCGCAACGCCACCTTGACCCCGCCCCCAGCGGGCTTCGGCGCACTCATCTGCAGTCCTGGTTCCTTCCGACACTCTGAATCTGTGGCACGTGATGGAAGGCACGTGCCCGGCCCGGTGACCGCGTGGCACCCGGGCGGAAGCGGCACCCGGAGGTCGCCGCACCCCCACCGAGGCTATCCGAGCGTTCTCAGGATCGGCTGGGAAGAGGGTACTGGGATAAAATGTACCGTCTGGGCCTCTGTCTCCGTACCACCACGCCCAGGCCGAGGCCGCGCGTGTTGGCCGTGGACCCATTCGCTGGCAGACAAGGACAAGCCCATTTTCTCCGACGCCTTCTTCTCGAAACTGACGGACCTCAGGACAAGGCTCATCCCCCGCCGAGCCCAGGACTGGCTGACCACCCCTCGCGGTCTCTGGACCGGTTTCGGAGTGCTCCACGCGGTCTTCCTGATCTTCGCCCTGGTGCTCGCCACGCGCAATGAGGCCTTCAGCGACACCTTCATCTACCGCGACTGGGTGGCGGCCGGGTTCAACGACCAGCTCATCTCCGGCCCGAGCCCCTGGGTGTACCCGATCCTGGCCCTGCCGCCGATGGCGATCGCCTACGCCTTCGGGCCCGCGCTGTTCTTCTTCCTCTGGGTGCTCATGATCACGGTGCTCAATGGCATCGCGCTGGGGATGCTCACCGACTGGGGCCGGAACCGGAAGTCCATGACGGCGGCCTGGTGGTGGCTCAGCTTCGTGTTCCTCATGGGCTGGCTCGGCTTCGCCCGGGTGGACGGCTTCACCGCTCCGATCGTCCTGATCGCCCTCATCCACGGCGTCCGCCGGCCTTTCGTGGCCTCCGTGATCCTCGCCGTCGGCACCTGGATGAAGGTGTGGCCCGCCGCGGTCATGCTCGCGCTCTTCGCCGTGGTGAAGAACCGCGTCCGCGTGATCCTCGGCGGTGTGGTGGTCACCGCGGGTGTCGCCGCCGTCGCCGCCGCGCTCGGTGTGCTCCCCCGCCTCCTCAACTTCCTGACCCAGCAGGGTGACCGCGGCATGCAGCTCGAAGCCACGTTCACCACGCCGTGGCTCTGGCTCTCCGTGCTCGGCGTCGGGGACTCCCACATGTACATGAACACGGACATCAACTCGATGCAGGTGGACGGCCCCGGCACCACCGTGATGTCGGCCCTCATGCAGCCGCTCCTGGTCCTCGCCGCACTCGTGGTGACCGGCCTGGTGTTCTGGGCCCTGCATCAGGGCAAGCAGCGCGGCGGCATCGACCGCACCGAGCTGCTGCTCGCGGGTGCGCTGGCCCTGACCACGGCGTTCATCGTGTTCAACAAGGTGGGTTCCCCGCAGTTCATGGTGTGGCTGGCTCCCGCGGTCGCGCTCGGTCTGATCCACGACTTCAAGGCGTGGCGCACGCCGGCCGTCATGCTGATCCTGATCGCGATCACCACCTTCCTCATCTACCCGCTCTTCTACGACGCGCTGAGCCACAACAATCCGCTCATGGCCCTGGTCCTTACGGTCCGGAACCTGCTGCTCGTCGGCCTGCTGGTGATCTCCGTCCACCGCCTGTACGTCCTGGGCCGCGACGCCAAGACCGCCGCCCCGGCCGTCACCGCGGCCTAGGAGCTGACCATGCTGGATCGTCTGACCTCCCTGCGGGACCGTCTCCTGCCCGCCTCCGTCGTGGCGTGGTTCGGCACCCGTGCCAGCGTCTGGTGGGGCTTCGCCGTGGTGCACGGCTACTTCCTGGCGTGGATGGCGTCCTTCTTCCTCCGGGGGGACACCTTCAGCGACACCGAGCAGTACCGCCAATGGGCCACCGGCGTGGTTCCGGACCGCCCCGGCATGGCGCCCATCACCCCCTGGGTGTATCCGGCGCTGGCCCAGATCCCGATCCACCTGGCGAACGTCTTCGGCCCTTCGCTGTACCTCCTCGGCTGGTTCCTGCTCATCACCGCCCTGAACGCCTGGGCCCTCGTGGTCCTGCTGTCCGGTCCGCGCCGGACGACCGGCATCGCGCCGGCCTGGTGGTGGATGTTCTTCCTGGTGTTCATGGGCTACCTGAGCTTCGCCCGCGTCGAGGGGGTCGTGGCGCCGATCGTGCTGGTGGGCCTGCTCGCCGCGGTGCGCCGTCCGGTGCTTGCGGCCGCCCTCCTGAGCGTCGCCACGTGGATCAAGGTCTGGCCGGCCGCGGTGATCGCGCCGATCATCATCGCCAGCCGGGACCGGCTCAAGGTCCTGGCCACCGGCGTGGTGGTCACGGTGCTGGTCGCCGTGGGCCTCTGGAGCACGGGCAACCTCTCCCACATCGCCGACTTCATGCTCCAGCAGGGTGAACGTGGCATGCAGCTGGAGGCGACCTTCTCCACCCCCTGGGTGTGGCTGAGCGTCTTCGGGATCGCCGGCTCCCGCATCGCGGACAACGTCGCGATCAACTCGTCCGAGGTTTACGGCCCAGGCGCCTCCGTGGCCGCCTGGCTCATGCAGCCCCTGTTCCTGCTGGTGATCGTCGGCGGCGCCGCGATCCTCGTCTGGGCCCTGCGCCGTGGCGCCGAGCGCGAGGAGCTGTTCCTCGAGGGCGCGCTCCTGATGACCACCGCGTTCATCGTATTCAACAAGGTGGGTTCCCCCCAGTTCATGATCTGGCTGGCACCCGTGGTCATCGCCGGCCTCACACACGACTGGGACCGCTGGAAGGTCCCCGGCGCACTGCTCATGGTCATCGCCATGACCACCTTCGTCATCTACCCGCTGTTCTACACACCGCTGATCCACGCGCACCCGGTCATGGCCGCCGTGCTGACCCTGCGGAACGTGCTGCTGGTGGTCCTGCTGGTGTGGTCGATCCGGAGGACGCTGGACCTCGGGCGCAGCGCCTCCCGCCGCGCGGAGGACGCACCGGCCCCGGCTCTCTGAACCACGGCTGCGGCCACCACCGCCTGACAGGACGACGACGGCGCGCCACCGGCGCGCCGTCGTCGTCCTGTTCCGTCTCCCGGCTCCGCGTCCGGGCCGGGCCAGGCGCCCCCGCTCAGGCGCGCGCTGCGCGGCTCAGATGACGCCCCAGTTGCCGTCCGCCCGACGACCGCCGAACAGGGCCTTGCGGGTGTGCACGTCGAGGAACGCGAGGTACACGGTCATCCCGAGCGCCACGAAGAAGGCGATCGAGGAGACCGGCACGCCCAGCTGGACGAAGGAGTAGACCGAAAGCTGGTCCTGCGCTCCGAACACCACGAAGAAGGTCACCACGATGTAGAGGGACTTGACCTGCCAGTCGTTGCGGATGCCGGTGGCCGCGAGCAGCGGCACGAACCACAGGATGTACCAGGGCTGGATGATGGGCGAGAGCAGGACGATCGACGCCATGGCCAGGCCCGCGCGCCGCACCAGGTGCTCGTGCTTGCCGCGCAGGATCAGCAGGGCCGCGATGACCATCGAGCCCACCTTCAGGAGGGTCCGGAAGCCCGTGGCGATGTCGCCGCCGGGCAGACCGAGCGCGTTGAAGATCATCTCCAGCTGCTGTCCCAGGAAGCCCGAGGGCGCATAGCCGGTGTATCCCGGGGTGGGATCCGTGAGGGCGAACAGCCACCCCATACCGAGGTGGTACGGGATCCCGCTGACCACGAGGATCGCCAGGGACCCCACGCCGCTGATGGCCCAGAACACCACTTTCCGGAGCCAGCCGGCGCCCTTGCCGGCCCACATGAGCGCCAGGAACGGCAGGAAGACCACGGTGATGATCTTCACCCCGATCGACGCCGTGATGAGCAGCAGAGCGGTCTTGTGTCTTCCCACCGAGGCGAAGTAGAAGGCCGCCACCGCGAGGCCGATCATGAGCACGTCATTGTGCGCACTGGCCACGAAGCTGATGATGAAGAGCGGGTTCGCCACGGCCAGCCACAGCGCCCTGCCCGGGTTGATGCCGTGCTGAGCCGCGAGCTTGGGGACGTACACGATACACAGCACGACGCCGATGAGAGCGACCACCCGGAAGAGCAGGACGGAATAGTCCGGCTGAGCTCCCGTGATGCCCACGACCGCGCGGGCCAGCCAGAGGAAGTACGGCCCGTACGGAGTGCGGTTCTCCGCCCAGGCCTTGTCCGCGCCCAGCTGGAACCAGTTGCTGAGCGAGGAGATGCCTTGCGTGTACGGGTCGAGGCCCTCGGCCACGAGCCGTCCCTGACCCGTGTAGGCGTAGATGTCACGGGAGAAGATCGGGACGGCGAAGAACAGAGGCAGCGCCCACAGGGAGATCGCCCAGACCACCGCCTTGAGCGAGCCGGTCCCCCAGCCACCCAGCCGTTGCCCGAGCCGGATCCAGGAGCGGATGAGGATCATGGCGCCGAGGCTGAGCGCCAAGGTGGACGCCGCGATGCCCTGGCCGTCGGTGCGGAGGAAGATGACCAGCGGATGCCGGAGCATGGGTGAGGCGGGGGCGATCCAGCCCATGCCGATCGACCCGGCGAACATCAGGAAGGAACCGACGGTCCCTTCGATGATGGCCGGCCAGGGATTGCCGGCCCATGGCTCGCGCCAGGACAGACGGCGCTTGCGGTCCGGTTTTTCCACGGTGGTGCTGTCCTGCGTCTCCGCCATGCCCGTCACCACCGCCACCCGTCCGTTCCTACCACTTCCATTCCAGCGTGCCGGCAGGGGTGATCGTCGGCCGGCCGGCCGCGCCCCTGCTTTTGCAGACGCCATTTTATCAGCGCGGCCGCCGCATAAGCGGAAGGCGGCCACCCCGAGCCGCCGGTCTGCCGGTCTCCCGCACCACTGACCGGTAGTCTGTCCTCGTGGCTAAAACACAAGAGCGAATTGTCTGGATCGACTGCGAGATGACCGGGCTGGACCTGGAACACGACGCCCTGATCGAGGTGGCTGCCCTGGTCACCGACTCGGAGCTGAACATCCTGGGTGACGGCGTGGACGTGGTGATCAAGCCGTCCGACGAGGCACTGGCCCAGATGAACGACTTCGTCCGCCAGATGCACACGGACTCGAAGCTGCTGGATGAACTCCCCCACGGCATGACCATGGCGGAGGCGCAGGAGAAGGTCCTGGCGTACATCAAGGAATGGGTTCCCGGGGTCGGCGTCGCCCCTCTGGGCGGCAACTCCATCGGCACGGACAAGATGTTCCTGCTCCGCGACATGCCGGAGCTGGTGAACCACCTGCACTACCGGGTGATCGACGTGAGCACCATCAAGGAGCTCTCCCGCCGCTGGTTCACCCGGGCCTACTTCCAGGCGCCGGCCAAGCACGGCGGTCACCGCGCACTGGGCGACATCCGCGACTCCATCGACGAGCTGCGCTACTACCGCCAGGCCGTCTTCGTCCCGGCCCCGGGCCCGGACACGGCCACCGCGCGGGAGATCTCCGCTCAGATCTCAGCCGCCCCCGAGAGCGCCGCCACCGCGGCCCGACTCGGGCAGGAGCTGTAATCTGCGCCACTCGCTGAAACTTTTTTCGCGAAAAGTGCCAAAAGTGGCACGAAGTGGGTTCCGGAGCAGGTAAGCTAGTTGACGTTGCTTTTCGGGGGAACACCGGGAAACCTGTCCGTCGAAAGCCGCATGGTGGGCGTAGCTCAGTTGGCAGAGCGCCTGGTTGTGGTCCAGGAGGTCGCGGGTTCAACCCCCGTCGCTCACCCCATGTGCCGGCCCCAGCATTTCGATGCTGGGGCCGGTTTGCTTTTCGTGGTGCCTCCCCTCCGGTCAGTGCTCGTTTCGTTTTGGTCGATGCAACTCACTCCTCGTCTCAGTTGAGGTGGAGCGGATCCGACAGCAATCGAGACGTAGCTGAATGCCTGGCGGATCGCAGTTCGGCCGTCGATGGCGATTGGGAATCATGGACGTTGTGGGCACCTCTTCGCTCGCAGCACGGAGCCTCCTTAACTCTTCATGGCCAACCCATTCATTGCGCAAGCTCAACTATCACACCTAGGACTACGTGAGATTTCGTCGCAGTCCCTTGTGCCGGCACCGCGCACCCTGTGGCGGCCTACCGATGCCACTGATGCCGAGGTACCGACCATGTGCTTAGCAAGATTGCCACCCGTTCCATCACGAGTCTGACCTTTGCATTGAAACCGGCCCAAGTCTCGCCTGGAAAGACCGCTTCGACGATCCCGAACATCGGTAAGTTTGGGTTGACAATGACTCGCGGGTCATTGATCTCGTAGTGCATGCATCGATTGCGCACCATCTTGCCGTGCGAGGAAAGTATCGCCCGAACCGCGCTATCAGCCAATAGCTCTCTCAACAGCGGCAGCGACTTACTGTTCGCCGAATCGTAGTGCTTCGCAATTCGCACCAAAGCAGTCAGGGAGTGGTACAGCGTGATGGTCCGGGCACGGAACACAGCGAACTCGTGGCCAGGTTCGCTATGTGACGCGACGATAGCAAGAGTGTTCATGTCGCCTTCGATGCCGAGCAGTAGCATCTTAAGAGCATCCGGGAAATCGCCCTCAAAACGTTGTCGTAGATATCTGTCGGACCGCTTGTCCATGCCTCTGATTGCCGGGACACCAGTCAGGTCCAGAGTCGCGGTCGACTCGGCGGGATTTAGACCAGCTGCTCCGAGAACGGCGAGCATGCCGCCCCATTCCTGGGTTACGGCCTGCAAATCATGACCCGCGATGGTTCCGTCTGTCTCGACGCTGAGGCCAAGACGGTAGGCAGTCGGCCAACTGGCACCTAGCAACCGCCCGTCTGCCATATAGAGTCCGATGTCGCTTTCGAGCCATCTCGTCCATGGGCCGGCATTGCCGGTAAAGGTAGAACGGTGCTCGGTGATGACCTGATCGAGCTCGCCGAGGATAGTGTCATAAGACTTCCTTTTATCATCGAGCATCTTAGTGATGTGTCGGCCGCGCTCGGTGACTGAGGCAAATGTGCTACCCAGAAGATTCGCAAGTTGTGGGATGCCCACATGAGAATTGCGTGACCTAAGTGCCGCCGATCCTTCATATACGATGCGGACGAAGTGATGCCCGAGGAGGAGTGCGATATAGGGGTTGAGGTCAGGCATGCTTTGAGCAGAGAGAACGAGATCCATCGCCCAGCGAGCATCCTCAGCGATCATCTGACGTGCTGCCCTGCCACGCGCCTCTGCTCCAGTATCGTTCGCCGACATGAGTCGAACAATACTTGAATGCCTCCCGACGTTGAACTGTGGCGTGTCGTGCGAATTTCTTCCGTATCCGCTCAATGCCATTTCCCCTGTCAGTCCCGCTCTTTAGACTGGCGGTGCGATTCCAGACGACGGAACGGCGCGGCCACGTGACCGGACAAATGCACCAGAGAGGGGACACCATGGAGCTTCGTCTCCGCGAGCTGAGGGATGCGGACCTGGACGCGGTCTTCGCGTGGGAAAGTGATCCGGCCGGCGTCGGGCTGGCAGCCTTCACCCGGAGCGATCCGAGCGATCGCGACGCCTTCGACGAGCACTACCGCAGGATCCGGGAGGAGCCGTCCAATCTGATCCGCGTGATCGAGGCCGCGGGCACACCGGTCGGGACGATCTCCAGCTTCTGGATGGACGGAGACCGCGAGATCTCGTACTGGGTCGCGCGGGAGCACTGGGGCCAGGGCATTGCGTCCCGGGCACTCGGCCTCTTTCTCGCGGTGGAGACCAACCGTCCGCTGCGAGGCCGGGTCGCCGAGACCAATCCCGCATCCCGTGCCGTGCTCCGGAAGAACGGCTTCGAGGAGGTCGGGCAGGACACCGGTTATGCGGCCGGCGTCGGCCGCGAGGTGACGGAGTACCTCTACCGCCTCGACGCGCGCTGAGGTCTCCACCGGGGATGCCGTCGGAGACGCCGCGCGGCGGTTGCCGGGAACGTGACACCTGAGCAGGCAGAATGATCGGTGAACCCGGCCATCAGCAGCGAGGATCCCCCATGCGCCACCGCCCCTTCCGCCAAGTCGACGTGTTCTCCGGAGCCCACTACCGGGGCAACCCCCTCGCGGTCGTCCTTGATGGCGACGGGCTGGATCCCGAGCAGATGCAGGAATTCGCCCGCTGGACGAACCTCTCCGAGACCACGTTCCTGCTACCGCCGGACTCCCCCGAAGCCGACTACCAGGTCAGGATCTTCACCCCGCTCACGGAGCTGGCGTTCGCGGGCCATCCCACGCTGGGCAGTTGCCACGCCTGGCTCGCCGCCGGCGGCACAGCCCGGAACGCGGATCACGTGGTGCAGGAATCCGCCCAAGGTCTGGTCCGGGTCCGGCGCGATGACGGCTTGCTGCATTTCGCCGCCCCGGATCCTCTCCTGGAGCCGGTCCCGGAGGAGCTTCAGGCGGAGGTCGCCCAGGCTCTGGACCTGCCGGACGGCGCCCTGCTCGGCGCCTGCTGGATCGACAACGGCGCACGCTGGATGGGATTGCTCCTGCGCGACGTCGAGACGCTGCGAGCGGCAAGTCCGCAATCGGCCGTGCTGCGGGCACTCGGGGTCAAGGCAGGGATGTGCGCACTGCACCCGAGGCGCGACGGCGAGGAGCCTGTTCTGGAGGTCCGCGGCATCACCCTGACACAGCAGGGCACCGCGGAAGACCCCGCGACCGGCAGCCTGAATGCCGGGCTGGCGGGCTGGCTGTCCCGTGAAGGAGTCCTGGACACGCCCTACGTCGCCCATCAGGGCACCGGCATCGGCCGGGCCGGCCGCCTGTTCCTGACCCGTGACGCCGAGGGCCGGTTGTGGGTGGGCGGTGCGGTGCGCGACGGCTTGGCGGGTACCGTCCTGCTGTAACTCCGGCCCCGCCACGCCGCACCGCGTCTACTCCGTACCTACTCCTTGCGCTTGCGCCGTCCCAGGAGGTTTTCCCGGTGCTCCGGGCGCATCGACTGGGCGGCCTTCGTCACCCCCATGACGATCGCCTGCTGACGGCGGCTGCTCAGACCGTCCCACCATGCGTCCGCACTGCGCGGGCCGGACTCGATGGCGTCGTCGTCGGACTCCAGGCCGAACTTCTCGGACAGATCCGCCACGAGGGCTTCCCGCCGCAGGCGGTCCGCCCGGCGGACATTCCGCTGGAGTGCTTTGAAGGTCGCCACGCACATGAGAATCATCACGACGCTGAAGGGCAGTGCGATGGAGACGGCGAGCGTCTGAATGGCCGCAAGACCCCCGGCGAGCAGCAGTGCCGCGGCCAAGGCCGCCGTCGCGAGCGTGAAGAAGACCCGGATCCAGTTCCGCGGCTCGGTGTCCCCGCCCGTGGCCAGCATGGCCATCACCAGGGAGCCGGAGTCCGAGGACGTGATGAAGAAGATCGCGGAGAGGATGATCGCGCCCACCACCAGCAGACCGCCGGCGGGAAGCTGCTCCAGCACCTGGAACAGGGCCGCGTTCGCATCCACGCTGCCGTCGGCCGCGATCACCGAGGTGTAACCCGCGGTCTTGTTCATCTCGTGGAAGATCGCCGTGCCACCCAGGACGCCGAACCAGACGAAGGTGATGAGGGCCGGGACGAGCACCACGCCGAGGATGAACTCCCGGACGGTGCGGCCGCGGGAGATGCGCGCGATGAAAACGCCCACGAACGGCGCCCAGCTCATCCACCAGCCCCAGTAGAAAGTGGACCAGGAGGCCTGCCAGGCCTCACCGGCGGCGCCCGTGAACGCGGAGGTGTCCGTGGACATGCCCAGCCAGTTCTGCAGGTAGTGCCCCACGGACTGCACGATCTCCTTGGCCAGGAACTGCGTCGGGCCGACGATCAGGATGAAGAGCAGGAGTGCGCCCGCGAGGATCAGGTTGATGTTGGAGAGCCACTTCATGCCGCGAGAAACGCCCGACAGCACCGACCACAGCACGAAGCACGTGACCACCACGATGATCACGTATTCGATCCAGTGATTGTCAGCGGCGATCACGCCGAGGGATTTGAGGCCAGCGCTGATCTGGGTCACGCCGAGACCGAGCGAGGTGGCCACCCCGAAGACGGTGCCGACCAGGGCCACGACGTCGATGGTGTTGCCCCAGCCGCCGCGCATCGCTTTCTCTCCGAACAGCGGCTCGAGGGCCCAGCGCACGGCGAGGGGCCGCCCCCCGGCGATGGATGGCGTGCGCCAGCGCCAGGCCGACGACGACGTAGATCGCCCAGGGCTGGAATCCCCAGTGCAGGAAGGTGGTCGCGATGGCCTCCTGCGCCTGGGCGCTCGGCTGGAGGTGCTGCCCGGCGAGGGACGGCTTGGGCGTGGCGAAATGGGTCAGTGGCTCGGTCACTCCGTAGAAGACGAGGCCGATGCCCATGCCGGCCGCGAAGAGCAGGGCGAACCAGCTCACCAGGGAGAATTCGGGGTCATGGTCGGGACGTCCGAGCTTGACGTCGCCCTTCCGGGAGAACCCGAGGTAGACGCAGAAGAGCACGAAGCCGAACGCGAGGAGGACGTACCACCAACTGAAGTTGGCGATGATCGCGCCCTGGACGGCCGCGATGCCGACGCTCATGCCCTCAGGGCTGACGATGGTCGCCGTCACGAAGGTGAGGACGATGACCGCGGTGGGCCAGAACACCCAGCGGGCGATCCCGGTCCGGGAGACTGTCGAAGGGACGGGCGGGCTATTGCTCTCCGTGCTCATGCTTCGACCGTATCCAAGCGCTGAATGGACGGGCAAGCCGACGGTCCCGCCCTGCGGGCCCGTCAGAGCCGCACGGTTTGTCCGGGATTGCGGCTTCCGGTAATGTTTCCGGACGTGCCCCACGGCACGGTTCCAGGGCTCCGGCCCGCTTGGCCGTATCGGATTCCGATGCGGCCTTATTCGTTCATCCGCACATCGGCAAGAGGGGAAGTGGCGGCCATGGCAGTCCGTCCTGTGACTATCTGGGGCGAACCGGTGCTCCACCGCCGGGCCGACGAGGTCACCGTGTTCGATGACGAGCTGCGCGCTCTCATCGCGGACATGTTCGAGACCAATGACGCGGCCAACGGCGTGGGCCTGGCGGCGCCGCAGATCGGTGTCGGCCTCAGGATCTTCGTCTATAAATACGCCAATGAGGACGGTGTCCCGCCCGAGGGCGTCCTGGTGAATCCCCGCCTCACGCTGTCCAAGGTCTCCGGGGCCGCGCCGGATCCGGAGGACCACGTGGAGGGCTGCCTCTCCTTCCCGGGCGAGCATTACCCGCTCCAGCGCGCCGACTGGGTCCGCGTCGACGGCTTCGACGGCTTCGGCGAACCGGTCTCCTTCGAGGCCACCGGCTGGTTCGCGCGCGTCATGCAGCATGAGTACGACCACCTGGACGGGCTGCTCTACGTGGACCGCCTGATCGACCGTTACGCCCGCCGCGCCAAGCGCCAGGTGAAACGCAACGGCTGGGGTGTTCCGGGCCTGACGTGGATGCCCGGCGTCGACCCGGATCCCTTCGGCCACGACACGGAGGACTGAGCCGTGGAAACCACCGCGCTGGAACCGGCCGAGCTCCTGACACTCCTCGGCGTGCAGGACGCCGACCGTGATGCGGCGCTGGCGCTGCTGGACGGCCCGCCCAGTGAGGGCGCACGGACCGCACTCGGTGTTCTGCGGGAGCGCCTCGGCACCTTCCCCGGCGGATACGCCCCGAAGAGCGACGTCGACGAATTCGGCTGGCTGGAGGCGTACGCACGCTTCACCCCCGAACTCCTCGCCTACTGGGAGGGCCTCGGCATCCCCCAGGAGATCGTGGCCGCGACGCTCGCGGACCTCGGCCGCCACGTGGACATCAACCGCCGGGTGTTCGGGACCTTCGGTTTCGAGACCTTCGGCTGGCTCTCCCTGCACTTCGCCGGCAGTCTGTTCCAGCTCGGGCGGTTGCAGTTCCATCTGCTCCAGCACCACGAGGACGCCGACTGGGCCGAGCCCGGCGAGTGGATCCTCTCGGTGCACATCCCGGAAGGCGGCGGCCTGTCCCCCGCCGCCGTGGACGCGAGCTTCGAGCAGGCCGTCGAGTTCTTCGCCCGCCACTTCCCGGACAAGCCGGTCCGCAGCGCCGAGTGCATCTCCTGGCTCCTGGACCCTGAACTGGCGCGACGCGTTCCGGGCAGCAACATGGCCGCCTTCGCCCAGCGCTTCACGCTCGACCGCACAAGCGCCTCCCCCACGGACGCCGTGTACTTCACGTTCCGCCAGCGCGGCCTCGAGGGCCTGGACCGGCTCCCCCGCGACAGCTCGCTCCAGCGCGCGGTGCTGGAGCACATCGACGACGGCGGCGAGTGGGGCCTCGGCCACGGTCACCTGACCCTGCCGCGCGGCTGAGCCGGGCTTCCGTCCGGTTCCCGTCGCCGCCAGGGCGGCGGCGGGCTCAGCGAACGCCGGCCCAGCAAGGGCCGGCTCAGAGGACGCCGGCCGCCTGCCGGAAGGCCTCCACGACAGCCCGGTGGTCGCCGTCGCGCGTCGCGAGCTGCACCTCCGTGGTGTAGCGTTCCGGCCCGGCAAGGCTCACGCGGACCGCGCCCACGGGTAGCTCCCCCGTCACGCTCTCCGGGGCGATCGTGACACCCAGCCCCCGGGACACGAGCTGGATGATGGTGTGCCAGCCCGTGCATTCCTGGTCGGCCCGGCGCTCCACCCCGAGGTCCCGGAACGGCTTTACGTTGAGGTCATAGGCCCGGGGGCCGCTCGTGCGCGGGAACAGGATCAGGGGCGAATCGAGCAGCTCGGCGGCGCCCACCTCGGCGGACCCCGCTGCCGGATGATCCGCCGGGAGCACCGCCACGAAGTCCTCACGGCTCAGCGTGCTCAGCAGGATCCCGGCTTCGGGCTCCGCATCGCGGACGATCCCGATGTCGCAGCTGCCCCGCCGGAGCTGGTCCAGCACCTGGGTGGTGTCGCCGTTGGACAGCCGCACCTGGACATCCGGCCGCACCGCGGCGAACCCTTGCAAGTGTCCGCTGACGATCACGCCGGCCGAGGTGATGAAGGCCAGGTCCAGCCGTCCGGTCTCGCCGCGCGCCACACGCCTGGCCTCCTCCACGTCCCGGTCCAGGCGGTCCAGGAGGTCCAGGACGCGCGGCAGGAATGCGGCGCCCGCCTCGCTGAGCGCCACGTGCCGCGACGTCCTCTCGAAGAGCCGGAGCTCCAGCAGATCCTCCATCTGCCGGATCCGCTGTGACAGGGCCGGCTGGGCGATGCCCAGCTCGAAGGCCGCCTGACCGAAGTGAAGTTCCTCGGCCAGCGCGGCGAAGGCACGGAGGTGTTTCAGCTCGAGCGAGTTATCCATAAGGTGAGCTTATCAATCACTATCGTCTGATTTATTGGACTTCTTGATCGCGGCTGGACAGACTGATTCCACGCCTGAAAGGAGGCCTCCATGTCCCAGCAACCCACCCTCGGTGTCACCATCGACTCGCTCCGGGGAGCGGAGGACGCTCTCGCCTTCCGTCAGATCAGCGAGGAATGGCTCACGGAGCACTTCCAGGTCGAGCCGGAGGATCTCCATGCCCTGGGCGACCCGCAGCGCACCATCATCGACACCGGTGGCGATGTCCTGCTGGCCCGCGATGACGCGACCGGCGAGGTTCTCGGGGCCGTCGCCCTGGTGGCGTATCCGGAGGACGTTTTCGAACTCGCCAAGATGGGGGTGCGCCGTGCCGCACGCGGGCGGGGCATCGGCGGACTTCTGGTGCACGCCGCGATCGAGCGGGCCTCTGCTCTCGGCGGCCGCAGACTCTTCCTGAGCACCAACCACGCCCTGACCAGCGCCCTGCGCCTCTACCGGGCCGCGGGATTCGTGAGCATCCGGCCGGACGAAGTGCCCGTCAAGAACTACTACGCCCTCGCCCTGGACCGCGCCGACGTCTACCTGGAACTGAAGTAGCCCGCCTGACTGACCGGGCCGTACTCCGGATCAGCGTGCCGGCAAGCCGGATCAGCGAGCCGGGACGGCCGGGCGCGCGATGGCATGCTGGTCAGGGCAGCCGTCCAGCACTCGGCGCATGGCATCCCGTTCCTGAGGGCTGACGCTCAGCCCGTAGCTGTATTTCACAGACACCTGCCGCGCCACATAGTGACAGCGGAATCCTTTACTGGCGGGGAGCCAGGTGGACGCGTCCTGGGCGCTCTTCTGCTGATTGGACGGACCGTCCACCGCGAGAAGGTTCAGTGGATCGTTGGCGAGGGTCTCGCGCTCAATGGCCGTCAGGTGGTCCGCCCCGCTCTTCCAGGCTTCAGCCAGCGCCACCACATGGTCGATCTGGATGACCTGGCTGCTCCCCTGTCCGCGCTCGAAGGGAATGTGGTGTCCGGTGTACGGGTCCCAGAGCTGGCCCGTGGCCACACGGCACTGCGTCCGCGCGGAACTCGTCGTGAACGTCACTGCGTCCAGATCCCGGCGCAGGATGTCATTGCGGGTGTCGCAGCCGTTGCGGTCCTCATCGGCCCAGGCCTGACCGAAGACCGCGCGGTCGTAGCCACGGGAGGAGCCTTTCGGCGCCACGGGCAAGGCATCCAGCACGGCACGTGCCGGGGAGTCGGGGACGGCGTGCACGCCCGGCAGCGGCTTCATCCAGGCCATGTCGTACAGACGGGCGGTGGTCGGCCCGGAGCCGCCCTCCGCGATCTCGAACTGCCCCCGCAGGAAGAACCAGCCGAGCAGCCCCACGACGGCGGCCGTCACCGCGGCGAGGAGCGCCGCGGCGGACCGGGAGCGCCGTCGTCGTCTCCGGTAACCGGTCCAGTTCACGCTCACAGACAACCCCTTCCAGACCGGACCGATGCCCGCACCGGTCCAGCCTAGGAGGAGTCACTGACAGGTTCCGCGGCCCGCCGTGTGGATGTGGAAAAACTCACACACGGGCCGGGGTCTTACTGCTCTTTTCGCACCCTGACGAGGTCGGCGTCAGCGGCGTCGGCCAGCTCCTGGAGCTGGTTCACCCGTTCCTGGGTGACGTCGCCGGTCGCCAGCATGTCCTTCGCCTGGTCAAGGAGACGGTGCGCCTCCTTGCTGTTGGCGGTGGCGATGTCGAGTGCGTGTTCCAAAGTGGTGTCGTGTTCCATGAAGCCCATCTTGATCCCGCGCCGCGTTAAAAGCGAGAGGCCACGCCAGGGTGGCGTGACCTCTCAGCTCCTAGCGGAAATGCTCAGGCGGCGGGGAAGGCAGGCGGGTTCACGCCCGCCATCTCCTCCATCACGCGGACGACCTGGCAGCTGTAGCCGAACTCGTTGTCGTACCAGACGTAGAGGACCAGGTTCTTGTCGTTGGCGATCGTGGCGAGGCCGTCCACGATGCCTGTGCGGCGGGAGCCGACGAAGTCGGTGGAGACCACCTCGGGCGAGTCGATGAAGTCGATCTGCTTGCGCAGGCCCGAGTGCAGGGACAGCTCGCGCAGGTACTCGTTGACCTCGTCCTTGGTGGTGCCGTTCTCCAGGTTGAGGTTCAGGATCGCCATGGACACATCCGGCGTGGGGACGCGGATGGCGTTGCCCGTGAGCTTGCCCGCCAGCTCCGGCAGGGCCTTGGCGACGGCCTTGGCGGCGCCGGTCTCGGTGATGACCATGTTCAGCGCGGCGGAACGGCCACGGCGATCGCCCTTGTGGAAGTTGTCGATCAGGTTCTGATCGTTGGTGAAGGAGTGGACGGTCTCGACGTGGCCGTGGAGGACGCCGAACTTGTCGTTGATGGCCTTCAGGACCGGGGTGATCGCGTTGGTGGTGCAGCTCGCGGCGGAGACGATGGTGTCCTCGTCCGAGATCACACCGTGGTTGATGCCGTGGACGATGTTCTTCAGCTCGCCCTTGCCCGGAGCCGTGAGCAGCACGCGGGCCGCGCCCTTGCTCTGCAGGTGCTGGCTGAGGCCTTCGGCGTCACGCCAGCGGCCGGTGTTGTCCACCACGAGGGCGTTCTCGATGCCGTACGCGGTGTAGTCCACGGTGGACGGGCTGTCCGAGTAGATGACCTGGATGCGGATGCCGTTGACCGTGATGGTCTGGGATTCCTCGTCCACCTGGATGGTGCCCTCGAAGGGGCCGTGGACGGAGTCGCGGCGGAGCAGGCTCGCGCGCTTGGCAAGGTCGTTGTCGCTGCCCTTGCGGACAACGATGGCCCGCAGGCGCAGGCCCTGGCCGCCACCGTGCTTCTCCACGAGGATGCGGGCCAGCAGGCGTCCGATGCGGCCGAAACCGTACAGCACCACGTCCTGGCTCGTACGGTCGTCGGCGCCCTGGCGGCCGACGACGGGGGCCAGCTCCTCACGGAGGAACTCCTCGAGCGGACGGCCGGCGGCGGTGTCGTGGTACTTCTCGTTCAGCAGGGCCAGGTCCACGGCCGCGGCGCCGAGCTCGAGGCGGTCGATCGCCTCCACGAGAGGCAGGGTGTCTTCCAGGGTCAGCTCGCGCTGGCTGATCCGGCGGGCGAAACGGTGCGCCTTGAGGATCTGCATGGTGGACTTGTTGATCAGGCTGCGCCCGTGGATGCTGGTCACCACATTGTTGTCGCGGTACAGGCGGCCGACGATCGGGATCATCGCCTCGGCCTTGGCCTCACGGCTCATCCACTGCTCGAAGGACTCGGAGTTCTGACTCACTCAAGGAACCTTTCTCTTCTGCGCGCGACGTCGGGCGCAGTTCGCCACCGGAGTTCAGGGCATGAAAAAACCGCCTAGGCGAACGCAGGCCCGGCGGGGTGAACAACAGCGTTCAGAATCAGTTTATCGTCCCCGGGACCGGCTCCGGGACGGGACTCCGGTGACATCAGTCACAAACGGATCGATGAGTGGACGGGTTGGCCTGTGAGCCGGGTTCTGTCAGCCGCGCCCGTTACCGGAGGCGGCGCAGCGATCATCCATCTAGGACCACTGTTGCCAGTGGCCTCAAGCGGCCTACCCGGATGCTCGGGCGAGCAGCCCTCGAACACATCCTGTCTGGCCTTGCTCCAGGTGGGGTTTACCTAGCCTCCCCGGTCACCCGGGGAGCTGGTGGTCTCTTACACCACCGTTTCACCCTTACCCCGCGCCGAGGCGCGTGGCGGTCTGTTTTCTGTGGCACTGGCCTGCGGGTCACCCCGAGTGGGCGTTACCCACCACCCTGCTCTGCGGAGCCCGGACTTTCCTCGGTGACGCCGGAGCGTCAACGCGATCGCCCAGCCAACCCGTCCAGCGACCATTCTATCCGCCGCGGGCACGCCCGGCCGCCAGCCTGGACCGGACGGCGTCGAGCCGGATCGGGAGCGGTCCCCGGATTCGCTACCATCGAACGGTGCTGATCCTCCTCCCTCCCTCCGAAGGCAAGACCGCCGCCTCCCAGGGCCCCGGCGTCGACTTCTCCGCCCTGAGCTTCCCGGAACTGAACACCGCCCGGGCCGAGGTGCTGGAAGCGCTCGGCACCGTGAGCGCCCACGAGGACGCGCTGGAGCTGCTGGGCGTGGGAGCCTCCCTGCACGAGGAGGTGGCCCGCAACACCCGGCTCCGGCACGAATCCGCCGCCCCGGCGCACAGCGTGTACTCCGGCGTCCTCTACGACGCCCTCGGCTACGCCTCGATGACCGCCGCCCAGCGGCGCAAGGCGGATGACGCCGTCGTCATCATCTCCGCACTCTGGGGCGCCTTGAAATTCGACGACGCCGTCCCCGCCTACCGCCTGTCCATGGGCACCGCTCTGGCCGGGCTCGGCCGGCTCGCCTCCTACTGGAAGCCCCGGCTGTCCGAGGCGCTGGCCCCGCTGATCGACGGGGAACTCCTGGTCGACTGCCGCTCCAGCACGTACGCCACCGCCTGGGTCCCGCCGGCGGAGCAGACCGTGGCGGTGAACGTGTTCCGCGAACGCGACGGCAAGCGGAGCGTCGTGAGCCACTTCGCGAAGCACACGCGGGGCGAGCTGGCGCGGCACCTGCTCACGCGCCGAGGCAAGGCCCCGCAGTCCCCCGAGCAGCTGCTCAAAGCCGCCTCCGAGCTCTACCGGGCGGAACTCGTTCCGGGCACGGCACGCAAGGCTCACGCCCTGAACATCATCCTCACGGACTGACGATCCCGGTTCAGCTCCACTCGGGGCTGCGCACCAGGATGACTCCGGAGTCCGGGCAGTACACCACGTCGTCCTCCGCGGCGGCCCTGACCTCGGCCAGGTCACCGGGGCTCAGGTCCAGGCCCGAGCCTTCGCTGTGGCCGTGGAACAGTCGCGCCGCACCCACGCCGCGCCGGGCCAGGGTCTTCTCGTAGAGGGCCAGGAGGGCCGGATCCAGCGTGACGGCGAACGCGTCCCGTTCGCCGCGCACGCCGTCGCGTTCCGCCTCGGCCTCCGCCGTCTTCGCGGCCAGTTCGTCCTGCACGTCACGGAGCCGGTGCTGTGCCTCGGCGAGAGCCTCCTCGGTCCTGACCACCTCGGCTTCCGCGGCTTCGAGCTCCTCCATGAGCTCCAGCTCGGTGTCCTCTTTGCCGGACTTGAACGCACTCAGCGTTTCAATGTCCTTCTGCAGCGCCATCAAGTCCTTGGAGAGGCCGCCGGAGTTGAGCCGCACCGTGTCCCGCTCGATCTTGACGTCCAGCGCGGAAACCTCGTCCTCCAGCGCGGTCAGCGCTTTCCGGACGGCGTCCCGTGCCTGCCCCGCTTCCTCGGCGCCGGCCTGAGCATCCTCCACGGCGGCGAGAAGGGCCGGCAGACGCGGGTCCTGCTCCAGTGCCTTCAACCGCGTGGCGTTCGCCTTCAGGGCGCTGTCGAACGCCTGCAGTTCGAGGAGTCTGAGCTGCTCGGCAGCCGGTGCCTTGGCCATGCGGACCTCCTATGACGGCGCTGAGAATCAGGCCGCCTCTCTGGTGACAGGTGCTTTGAGACTAGGCCATATCCGGGCCGAACGAAACGCGCACTGCGCCACGGCTCATCCCGGACCGGTCCAGGTCAGCCTTCGCCGTCGCCGTGGGGGGTGAGGATGAAGTCCCACGGGTCCGTGTTGATCCCGCTGACGCCGATCTCGACAGGGAAACCCTGGTCCTCGAGCACGTTGTCGAGAGCCTGGGCGGCCGCGGGCAGCCAGAGCCACTCGCTCGCGAAATGGGAGACGTCGATGAGGTACGGGCGGCCACCGCGGGCGGTCTCACGTGCCTCCGACGCCGGGTGGTGCCGCAGGTCAGCGGTGATGTACACATCGGCCTGGCGCGCGCGGACGTCGTCGAAGAGGGAATCCCCCGCACCGCCGCAGATCGCCACGCGCTGCACAAGCGCGTCCCGGTCCCCCGCCACGCGGACCCCACCTGCGACGGAGGGCAGGAAACCGCAGAGCCGGGCGGCCAGCTCGGCCAGAGTGACGGCGGAGCCGAGGGCGCCGACGCGTCCCACGCCTTCCTCGGGAAGCCCGTTGCGGGCGGCCGTCAGCGGTTCGCGGTCGTGCAGCTTCAGGGCGTCGGCGATGACATCGGAGACGCCGCCCACCGCCGAGTCGCCGTTCGTGTGGACCGTCAGCAGGGCCACGCCGTTCTCGATGAGCCGGTGGATCACCCGGCCCTTGGCGGTGGTGGCGGCCACCGAACTGACGCCGCGCAGCAGCAAGGGATGGTGGGTGATCAGCAGATCGACGCCGAGGTCCACCGCCTCCTGGACCACTTCTTCGGTGGGATCCACCGCGAACTGGATGCGGCGCACCGGCTGCTCCGGCCGGCCCGTCACGAGGCCGACCTTGTCCCAGTCCTCGGCGAGCGACTCGGGCCAGAGCTCCTCGACGGCGAGCAGCACTTCGGCGAGCGTCGGCGCCTGCTGGTCCGGGGCCGCGGTGCTGGCCGCCTCACCGGTGAGGGAGGGGGCGTCCTCGGCCGGCGTCGTCGTCTCGCCCGCGGGTCCGGAGGCCGCGGCCTCCCCGCGGCGCCCGTCCGAATGCTCCTGGCCGTGAAGATCCAGCAGCTCGGCGTCGTGGGCCGCGGTTTCAGAGCCAGCGGTTTCAGCGGCCGCGGTGGGCGGAACCTGCCCTTCCAGAGCCGGTCCGGGGCTGCCGTGCGTCTCATTCTGCATACTCAAGTTCTACCGCACCTCACGCGCACAGGGGCCGCTCCCCCGGTCCGCGAACGGCGCTTCTCCCAGAGCTGAACCCGCCCGGGACCATCCGGGGAACATTTCAGCTCCGTCGGCCATTGAGCATGCTGTGAAAACTTTCATCTTGGCCGGCGGCTGCTTCTGGTGCCTTGACGCGGTGTACCAGCAGACGCGCGGCGTCTCTTCTGTTGTTTCCGGCTACATCGGCGGGCACGTGCCCGATCCCGGCTACTACGAGGTCTGCTCCGGCACCACCGGGCATGCCGAAGCGGTGGCCGCCACCTTCGACGAGGACATCATCCCGGCCGACGTCATCCTGGACATGTTCTTCGCTCTGCATGACCCCACCACGCTGAACCGTCAGGGCTACGACGTCGGGACCCAGTACCGGTCCGCGATGTTCTACCAGGACGAGGAGGAGGCTGAGCTGTTCCGCGCCGCCATCGAGCGCAACCAGGCGCTGTGGAGCGCCCCGATCGTCACCGAGGTGACCCGGGCCAGCCGCTTCCACGAGGCCGAAGCGATCCACCAGGATTACTACGCCAACAACTCCGGGCAGGGATACTGTCAGGTGATCATCAATCCGAAGCTGGCCAAGGCCCGGAAATATTACTCCGCATGGCTGAAGTCATGACGCTGGGTGAACCGGCTCACTAGGCTTTCCTTAACCATCCACCTGGAGATAGGCAGCAGTACACCATGGCACGTATCTACGATGACGTCACTCAGCTCATCGGCCGGACCCCCCTGGTCCGGCTGAACCGTCTGACCGAGGGCCTGGACGCCACGGTCGCCGTGAAGCTCGAGTTCTACAACCCGGCCAACAGCGTCAAGGACCGCATCGGCGTGGCCATCATCGACGCGGCCGAGAAGGCCGGCGCGCTGAAGCCGGGTGGCACCATCGTGGAAGGCACGTCGGGCAACACGGGCATCGCCCTGGCCCTCGTCGGAGCGGCCCGTGGCTACAAGGTCATCCTGACCATGCCGGAGACCATGTCCACCGAACGTCGCGTCATGCTGCGCGCCTACGGCGCCGAGATCGTCCTGACCCCCGGTTCCGAGGGCATGCGCGGAGCCGTGGAGAAGGCCCAGGAGATCGTCGCCAACACCGAGAACGCCATCTGGGCCCAGCAGTTCGCCAACCCGGCCAACCCGGCCATCCACCGCACCACCACGGCCGAGGAGATCTGGGCCGACACCGACGGTGAAGTGGACATCTTCGTGGGCGGCGTGGGCACCGGCGGCACCGTGACGGGCGTCGGCCAGGTCCTCAAGGAGCGCAAGCCTTCGGTCCAGGTCGTGGCCGTGGAGCCGAAGGACTCCCCCATCCTCAACGGCGGCGCCCCGGGCCCGCACAAGATCCAGGGCCTCGGCGCGAACTTCGTCCCGGAGGTGCTGGACACCAGCATCTACGACGAGGTGCTGGACGCCAGCCTCGAGGACGCCGTCGCCACCGCGCGTGCGCTCGGCGTCAAGGAGGGCATCCTCGGCGGCATCTCCTCGGGTGCGGCCGTCTGGGGCGCCCTCGAGCTGGCCAAGCGTCCCGAGAACAAGGGCAAGCTGATCGTGGCGGTCGTGCCCGACTTCGGCGAGCGCTACATCTCCACCGTCCTGTACGACGACATCCGCGGCTGATCCTCCCGGCTTCGCCTGCCCGGCGTCGCCCCTCCCGTCCCGGCGGTTCCTGCGTGCTCCAGCGCACGGACCACGGACGGAAGGCGACGTCGGGCAGTCGGCTGCCCGGGGAATTCTTTCCCGGGCCCGCTGGTTATCCGTTCAGCATCCACCACGTACGCGCCCGTGTACGGCGACCAGAAGGAAAGCGTGAGCTTCTTCACCCGCCTGAAAGAGGACCTCGAGAGCGCCCGCTCCCATGACCCCGCCGCCCGCGGGTCCGCGGAGAACTTCTTCGTCTATTCGGGCCTGCATGCCATCTGGGTCCACCGCGTGACGCACCGCATGTGGCAGAAGCCGGCCCTCCGCTTCCCCGCGCGAGTGCTGTCCCAGCTGACCCGCTTCCTCACGGGCATTGAGATCCATCCCGGCGCGACCGTGGGACGGCGTTTCTTCATCGACCACGGCATGGGCGTGGTCATCGGCGAGACGGCCGAGATCGGCGATGACGTCATGATCTACCACGGCGTGACGCTCGGCGGACGGTCCCTGGCCAAGGTCAAGCGGCACCCGACCATCGGCAACAGGGTCACCATCGGCGCCGGCGCCAAGGTCCTCGGCCCCATCGTCATCGGTGACGATTCCGCGATCGGCGCCAACGCCGTCGTCGTGAAGGACGCACCCGCCAATTCGATCGTCACCGGCATCCCCGCCACCTGGCGTCCCCGCGTGGCCGAGGTCGAGACGAAGCCCGCCGTGGACCCCGCGGAGTACTACTACATCTGACGGGTTCTCTCCGCCCGCGGGCCGAGAGGCCTCATGCGCAAGTCCGTCCCGGGACCGAGGCGGAGGCTGGGGCCCCGCTCCTAGCGTGGACGGTATGAGAACCCTGAAGAACCCCACCGTGTCCGGTCGCGCTCGGAAGCTGACGGTCCTCGGCCTGGCCGGAGCCGCCCTAGTGCCGTTGAGCGGCTGTGGCATCGCGCCTCTGGTCGACAACTACGACAAGCGGGAGAGCCACGACTGGCCCCGCGGAGCGGAGGCGACGAAGGACGGCGTGGCCCCCGCCTGGATCCCTGCCGGTGCGACCGACGTCCGTGAAGTCATCCGGACCACCGGTGCGGAGCGGATCCTGAAGTACTCCGGCGATGTGTCGGGCCTCCCCGCTCAGTGCACGGCGCTTCCCTCCGGCACCCAGCCGGGACCCCAGGCGGAGACCGGGGATTCGCGGAAGGCCGAGGACTTCATCTCGGAGGCCACCCTCTCCGCCGACTGGTGGCCGGCGGGTCAGGAGCGCAAGGCGAGCCATTACTGCGGCAGGTGGTGGGTGTCCGGGGCGCACGGGACCGTCTACGCGTTCGCGCCGGAGATGAAGACGATCGCCCGGCACCTCGGCAAGGACTGACCGCATCGCGCGCTGCGTGCTCAGTTGTTGCGGGTGTTCGCCGGGAACACCCGCAACAACTGAGCACGCAACGCGATTGGCAACTCAGGGCGATGAAGCACGACGGCGGCCCCCACCGGAAGGTGAGGGCCGCCGTCGTCGTGCAGGGGTGTCAGTGGGTGTCGACCGCGCTGACCTCGGTGCGGTCACCGCTCCACTGGGTGTGGAACGTGCCCTCTTCATCCACGCGCCCGTAGGTGTGGGCGCCGAAGAGATCACGCTGGCCCTGGATCAGGGCGGCGGGCAGGCGCTTGCGGCGCAGACCGTCGTAGTAGGCCAGCGAGGAGGAGAACACCGGCACCGGGATGCCCAGCTGGACGGCGGTGGCCACCACGCGGCGCCAGGCCGGGACGGCCTCGCCCACGGACTTCGCGAACGCCGGGGCGAACAGGAGGTTCTCCGGCTTGGCGTCGCCTTCGTAGGCGGCCATGATGTCCTTGAGCAGCTCGGCGCGGATGATGCAGCCGGCGCGCCACAGAGAGGCGATCTCGTCCAGCTTGAGGTCCCAGCCGTACTCCTTGGCGGCGCTGGTCAGCATGTCCAGGCCCTGCGCGTAGCTCACGAGCTTGGAGGCGTAGAGGGCCTGGCGGACGTCCTCCACGAAGTTCTCGGGAAGCGCCACCTCGATCTCGTGGCCTTCCAGGGTCTCCTGGGCGATCGCGCGCTGACCGCGCTGCGAGGAGATGCCGCGGGCGAACACGGACTCGGCGATGCCGGAGACCGGCGAACCCAGATCCAGAGCGGACTGGACCGTCCAGCGGCCGGTGCCCTTCTGGCCGGCGGAGTCGACCACGACGTCCACGAACGGCTTGCCCGTCTTGGCGTCCACGTGGCCGAGCACCTCGGCGGAGATCTCGATCAGGAAGGAGGACAGTTCGCCCTTGTTCCACTCTTCGAAGATCTTGGCCTGTTCCGCGGGCTCGATGCCGGCGGCGCTGCGCAGCAGGTCGTAGGCCTCACCGATGACCTGCATGTCGGCGTACTCGATGCCGTTGTGGACCATCTTGACGAAGTGGCCGGCGCCGTCGGTGCCGATCCAGGCGCAGCAGGGCTCTCCGTCCACGTGGGCGGAGATCTTCTCCAGCAGCGGGCCGAGAGCCTCGTAGGACTCCTTGGAGCCGCCGGGCATGATGGACGGGCCGTTGAGCGCGCCCTCCTCGCCACCGGAGACGCCGACGCCCACGAAGTGCAGGCCCTTCTCCGCCAGCGCGGCTTCTCGGCGGCGCGTGTCCGTGTAGTGGGAGTTGCCGGCGTCGATCACGATGTCGCCCTCGTCCAGCAGCGGGACGAGCTGGTCCACGACAGCGTCGACCGGAGCACCCGCCTTCACCATGATGAGCACGCGGCGCGGCTTCTCGAGCGAGTCGACGAGTTCCTGGAGGCTCTCCGTGCGGACGAAGTCGCCTTCGTCGCCGTGGGCGGCGAGCAGGGCGTCCGTCTTCTCCACGGAGCGGTTGTGCAGAGCGACCGTGAAGCCGTTCCGGGCGAGGTTCCGGGCCAGATTGGCCCCCATGACGGCGAGACCGGTGACACCGATTTGTGCAGGCATCTACACTCCAAGTCAATGCTAGTAATCTGATTTTAACAAGACGTTTTCAACCCTACGTCCTGGACACCGGCGACGGAAGAGCAAGCTGTAAGGTGAAACACCTTTAACGTGGTCGGGGCGGAATCCGCCGGAAGAACCTACGCTGGTGTTACTTCACATTTGACCACTTCACCCTGAGGATTTCGACATCGATGACGAGCCGTCAGCCCAGCCTTCACCACCAGGCACTGGAGATCCTCGGACGCAGGATCGTGACGGGAGACCTTCCCGCAGGTCACGTCATGCTGGCGGAGAATCTTGAGGCCGAGCTCAAAGTGTCACGGTCCGTGGTCCGTGAAGCCGTCCGGGTGCTCCAGTCGATCGGCATGGTGGAGAGCATCAAGCGCGTGGGGATCCGCGTGCGTCCAGCCCACGCCTGGAATCCCTTCGACTCCAGCGTGATCCGCTGGAAGATGGACAGCGACGCGCGGGGCGCCCAATTGCGGTCCCTCGCGGAACTGCGGTCCGCGGTGGAGCCCGTGGCCAGTGAGCTCGCAGCGCAGAACGCACCCTTCGCCATGCGCCGCGAGCTGCTGCAGGTGGCCGAGGAGATGGCGAGAGTGGGTCGCCAGGGGAAGCTCGAACGCTTCCTCGACCTCGACACGCGCTTCCACGCCCTGGTGCTCAGTGGCTCCGGCAACGAGATGTTCGCGACCCTCATCGGACAGGTCGCCGAGACCCTGGCCGGTCGCACCACCCACGGGCTCATGCCAAGCCAGCCCAAGGAGGAAGCGCTCCAATGGCACCTCGACGTGGCCCGGGCGATCCTCGACGGCAAAGCGGCGGCCGCCCGCCGCGCCTCGGCCAAGCTGATCAACGAGACCATCGAGGACCTCTCGTCCCAGTGGGCCGGTCAGCCGCGCGTCTTCGTCCCGCTCAAGCCGCTCAGCACGCAAGCCTAGCGGCGACTCCGCCGCGCGCGAACGCCGGGCACCGCACCCTATGACAGAACGACGGCGGGGCGGAACGACGGCGGGGCCGGCCCCGAAGGACCGGCCCCGCCGTCGTCGTCAGCACACCGTCAGGCGCGCCGCTTCGTGATCAGGCCCCAGATGAAGAGCACCACCAGCGAGCCGACGATCGCCAGCAGCCAGGTGGACAGGGACCAGAATTCATTCACGCCGACATTGAAGATGGCTGATCCTATCCAGCCACCGACCAAGGCGCCCACCACTCCGAGGAGCAGGGTCGCCAGCCAGCCGCCGCCCTGCTCGCCCGGCATGAGGGCCTTCGCAATCGCGCCGGCGATGAGTCCAAGGACGATCCAACCAAGAAATCCCATGATGAACCTTTCTGTAGAAAGCCTTCTCAGAGCCCGGTTGAGGCTTCTTTCAGCCTACCGTCAGACTCCCGCACCCGGCGGACCTGACTTTTCGAGGGCGTGCCGGGATGGGCTTCACACGTCCCGGTCAGGGTGAACCCGGCGCATCTCTTCGGCCAGCGCCGGGTTGCCCTTTCCCAGCTCCCCCACGATGTTCTCCACGACCTCCGGGCTCTTGTTCTGACTGAGCTTCGCCCGCGCCTCGAAACGGGTCACCCTCATCCGGAGGCCGACGGTGCCCTTCGCGATACGGCGAGTCCCCTCCTCGTCCTCGCTCAGGCTGCGGCCGTGCGGCTGGTGGCGCTCGAAGTGATCCGTGAGGCGGCCGAGCATGGCGTAGTTCTCCTCATCGCTGAGGATCTCGGGCGTCCCGTAGAGGTGCGCGGTGACGTGATTCCAGGTGGGCACCAGGTCGCCGGGCGCGTACCAGCTCGGGGAGACGTAGTCGTGAGGGCCCTGGATGATGACGAGGATCTCGTGCTCGCCGAGTTCGTGGAGTTTCTCGTCCGGCCGTCCGAAGTGGCTGACGATCACGATCCCTTCCTCGTCCTCGTCCAGGATGGCCGGGTAGTGCGAGGCCGTGAGTCCCTGCGAGGACGGAGAGACGAACGTCGCCCACGGGTTGTTGCGGATGAGCCGCTTGACCTCGGCGGGATCGGTCATGAGATAGCGGGGTGTGTGACGCATCAGAGTCCTTTCGAGGAGGAGACGGGCGTGGTCCGGGTGCGGACCGCGAGCGCGGCGCACAGGATGACGGCGACGCCGCCGAGGAGGGTCGGCACGCCGGGATGCTCACCCAGCAGCAGCGCGGCCCAGAGGATGGTCATGACGGGCTGGGTGAGCTGGATCTGACTCACCTGGGCCATCGGGCCGAGGGCGAGTCCGCGGTACCACGCGAAGAATCCGAGGAACATGCTCACCACGGCCAGGTAGGCGAAGGCCCACCACTGCGCCGGGCCCGCTTGGAGGACCCGGTCGTCGAGCGAGGAGATGGTCAGCGCGGTCATGAGGGGCGCCGCCAGGACGAGCGCCCAAGAGACGGTCTGCCAGGAGCCGAGTTCGCGGGCGAGCAGCCCGCCCTCCGCGTAGCCGGCGGCGGCCGCGAGCACTGCGGCGAACAGCAGGGCGTCCGCCCAGTGCAGGGTTCCCATCCCCCCGCCCTGCACGGACGCGAAGGCCACGGCGCACACCGCGCCGAGTGCGGAGAACACCCAGAAGGAACGCGCGGGCCGTTCTTTGCCGCGGAGCACGGCCAGGACCGCCGTCGCGGCGGGCAGCAGGCCGATCACCACCGCGGCGTGACTCGCAGGCACGGTAGTGAGGGCGTAGGACGTGAGGACCGGGAAGCCGACGACGACGCCGGCGGCAACGACCGCGAGCCGGAGCCACTGTGCCCCGCGGGGCAGCCGTTGCCGGGTGAGTGCGAGGGCGCAGGCGGCGAGCACCGCCGCGACGACCGCGCGGGCCGAGCCGACGAACAGGGCCGGAAGACCCGTGGCCGCGATCCGCGTGAACGGGAGGGTGAAGGAGAAAGCCACGACGCCCAGCAGGCCCCACCAGAGGCCCGGATACCGGGATAGCACTGTCGGTCGATCGAGAGTAACGCTACTATCTACTTTCATGAATCATGATAGCACCGAGCGAATCGTCCAGGGCTTGCGCACGTGGATCTCCACCGCGGCACCCGGCGCCAGAGTGCCGTCCAACCGGGCCCTCATGGCGGAATACGGCGCCAGCCCGGTCACCGTTCAAAAGGCGATGCGGGCCCTCGCCTCGCTGGGACTCATCGAAAGCCGCCCGGGCGTGGGCACGTTCGTCCGGGGCGTCCGGCCCACCCGGCCCGCCGATTTCGGCTGGCAGACGGCGGCCCTCGGGGCTCCGCCGTCGCGGGGCGGCTCGCTCTCCTCGACCCAGCGCACCATGGCCCCCGACGCGATCGGGCTGCACTCCGGATATCCCGCCCGCGAGCTGCTCCCGGAACGGCTCGTCCGCTCCGCCCTCGCCCGCGCCGCGCGCACCGAGGCCGCCATCGGGCGCTCCCCCGCCGCAGGTCTGCCCGAGCTGCAGGCCTGGTTCGCCGGAGAGCTGGCGGCCTTCGCCCCCGTGGACGTCACACCGCCGAGCGCACGGGACGTCCTGGTGCTCTCGGGGAGTCAGAGCGGCCTGAGCTCGATCTTCCGGGCCCTCGTGGGGCCAGGCCAGCCTCTCGTCATCGAATCGCCCAGCTACTGGGGGTCGATCCTCGCGGCAGCCCAGGCCGGGGTGACCCTGGTGCCCGTGCCGAGCGGTCAGCACGGTCCCGATCCCGCCGACGTCGAGCGGGCCTTCGAGGAGACCGGAGCACGCGCGTTCTACGCCCAGCCGAGCTACGCCAATCCGAGCGGCGCGCAGTGGAGCCGCGAACGCGGGCTCGCGATCCTCGACGTGGTGCGCCGGCACGGGGCCTTCCTGATCGAGGACGACTGGGCTCATGATCTGGGCATCGACACCGAACCGCATCCGATCGCGGCCCAGGACGACCAGGGGCACGTGATCTACCTGCGCTCCCTCACCAAGAGCGTCTCCCCGTCCCTCCGCGTCGCAGCCCTGATCGCCCGCGGTCCCGCGCGGGACCGCATCCTGGCGGACCGGGCCGCAGAGTCCATGTACGTGAGCGGACTGCTCCAGGCAGCCGCGCTCGACGTCGTCACGCAGCCATCCTGGCGGACGCATCTCAAGGGTCTCCGGCGTCAGCTGAAGGACCGGCGCGACCTGCTGCTCGACGCCTTGCGCGAGCACGTTCCCCAGGTGCAGGTGGAGTTCACTCCCCCGGGCGGCCTGAATCTCTGGGCGCGGCTGCCCGACGGCACGGACGCGGAGCTGCTGGCGCGCCACTGCGAGAGCCGCGGCGTCATCCTCGCACCGGGCACGGAGTGGTTCCCGGCCGAGCCGTCCGGGTCCTACATCAGGCTCAATTACTCCGGTTCGAACCCCGAACGCTTCCCCGACGCGGCCCGCATCCTGGGAGAGGTGCTGGGAGAAGCCCTGCGCGAGAGCTGACCGACGCCCCGGTTTGCCCTTCCGGCAAACGGGCTTGCCACTCGCCGTCGCGGTGGCGATGCTGGGAGGAGACTCCGGATGAAAGGCCGCCACGTGACGCACACCTTCGACAAGCAGTACTGGGACGGGCATTGGCGCGACGCGGCAGACCGGCCGACGCCAGCGAACCCGTATCTCCAGGAACATCTGTCAGCGCTGCCTCCGGGCACTGCCCTGGACGCCGGCTGCGGGACAGGAGCCGAAGCGGTCTGGCTCGCCGAACACGGCTGGCGAGTGACCGGGGCCGACCTCTCCCCGCACGCGCTGCGGGAAGCAGCGGCACGGGCCACCCAGGCCGGAGTGGCCGATCAGGTGCGCTGGGTGGAGGCTGACCTGACCACGTGGGAACCGGGCGAGCGCTTCGACCTGGTCGTCACCAACTACGCACACCCGGCCACACCACAGCTGGACTTCTACCGAAAGATCGCGGACTGGGTGACGGTGGGCGGCACGCTGCTCATCGTGGGGCACCTGCACGGTCACCTGTCCGAGGTCCGGCACCCCGCGCCGGACGAGGCGGAGGGACCGGATCACGACCACGACGGCGGTCACGCCCCGGAGAAGAGCACCGTCACTCTGGTGGACACGGTGGCCGTCCTGGACCCGGAGCGCTGGAGGATCGACGCGGCCGACGAGCGGCATCGCACCGTGCGGATGCCCGAGCGGGAGCTGTCCCTGCACGATCTGGTGGTACGGGCCACCCGGCTCGCCTGAGGCGGGCAGGCTCGGCCGGCCCAGTGACTCAGCCCTGAACGCAGCCGACCTCAGCGTGCCAGCACGGTCTCCAGGACGCGCGCCACGCCGTCGTCCGCACAGGCAGGCGCCCGGAACCGCGCGGCGGCGAGCGCTTCCGGATGCCCGTCCGCCATGGCATAGCCCTCGCCGGCCCAGGAGAGCATCTCGAGGTCGTTGGGCATGTCGCCGAAAGCGATGACCTCGGACGCTCCGATGCCCAGGGAGGCGGCGTGCTTCTCGAGCGTCCGCGCCTTGGTGACGCCGGGGACGGCCAGCTCCAGAAGTGCCAGGCGACGGACGTCCGAATAGGTCACGTGTGCCAGTCCCTGCACGGCCGGCGCGACGAGCGCGTGGAACTCCTCGGCGCTGAGCACCGGCGAGAGGGCGAGCAGCTTCACGACGGCGGCGTCCGGCGCGAGCGTCTCGGACAGCGGCCCGACCACCTGGTCCTCCACGGGGAGGCCGGGATGGAGACGGAGGAATGCCGGCTCACGGTGCGGACCGGTCACCAGTTCGCTGGAGAACCCCGCCTCGGGGTGGAGCGCCCTGATGAGCTTCTGCAGGTGGAGGGCCTGCTCGAGCCGGAACGCCTCAGCGGCCACGACCTCCCGCCGGGCCATGTCCCAGACGACCGCGCCGTTCGAACAGATGACGGTTCCGGCGTGGTCGAGCTGTTCCTCGAGCGGCCCGAGCCAGCGGATCGGACGGCCGGTCACGAAGACGACCTCCACTCCGGCCTCGCGCGCACGACGGAAGGCGGCCCTGGTCCGGGCGGAGACGACTCCGCCCGGACTCAGGATCGTGCCGTCCACATCGCTCGCGATCAGGCGCGGCCGCGAGGGCCGGGCTGTGGATCCCGTGCGGATCGCCGGTGTGTCCATCAACCCAGTCTCCGGCACTTCCGTCCCGAGGAGCAGGGTCACCGCAGCACCACGGTCCGGTTCCCGTTGAGCACGACCCGTCCTTCACAGTGCCAGCGCACCGCGTTGGAGAGGGCCTTGCACTCGGCGTCACGGCCCACGGCCACCAGATCCTCGGGCGAGTGGGTGTGGTCCACATCGATCACCTGCTGGGCGATGATCGGCCCCTCATCCAGCTCGGCGTTGACGTAGTGCGCCGTGGCGCCCACTGTCTTCACGCCGCGCTCCCAGGCCTGGTGATACGGCTTCGCGCCCTTGAAAGACGGCAGGAAGGAGTGGTGGATGTTGATCACGCGGCCGGCCATGCGGGTGGCCAGCGCATCCGAGAGGACCTGCATGTAGCGGGCCAGGACCACCAGCTCGGCGCCGTACCTGTCCACCACGGAGAGCAGCTCCGCCTCGGCTTCCGGCTTGTTCTCCTTGGTCACCGGGATGTGGTGGTACGGGATGCCGTGCCACTCCACGAGCCCGCGATGATCCTCGTGGTTGGACACCACGGCCACGATCTCCACCGGCAGCTCCCCGATCCGGGCACGGAACAGCAGGTCGTTGAGGCAGTGCCCGAACTTGGAGACCATCAGCAGCACCTTGGTCTTCTCCCCGGCGGGCCGCAGGGACCAGGTCATGCCGAACGGCTCGGCCACGGCGGCGAAGTCCTCCGCCAGCGCCTCCGCCGTCTCTCCGGCCCGCGCTTCGAAATGCAGCCGCATGTAGAAGTGCCCGCCGCGGCGGTCGCCGTATTCCTTGATGTCCTCGATGTCGCAGCCCCGCTCCGCGAGGAAGCCGGACACCGCGGCCACGATCCCCGTGGACCAGCCGCAGTCGAGGGTCAGGACGAATTCCGGTCCGGTCATCTCAGTACACCTCCGGCGCGGAGAACTCGCGCATCGCATCCACGAGCCAGCGGCCCACATGATCGGCGAACGACGCCCGGGGCAGCACCCGGAACGTCTCCGCGCCCGTTTTCCACACCAGGACCGGAACGTGATCCAGCACCGTGACGATCGCCTGACCTGCGGGGAAGGACCGCGGGTGCAGATCGAAGGAGACGCCCTTCTCCAGGACCAGGCGGGCGCTCGGACCGCTCAGTTCGAAGGTGGTGCGGTTCGCCGAGAGGTCGACGACGGCGCCCGGCAGCCGGGAGCCCGGCTCGCCGAGGGTCGCGGCGAGACGTCCCGCCTCCGCCGGACCGCGATCCAGGCCGGCAGTGCTCTCGTCACCCACCGCGAGGAACTCGTCGGGGCCGATCCACAGGACGGTGTAGCCGCCACCCGCCGTCGTGCTCCCATGACCGGACGGGAGCGGGAAGCCCAGCGCCGCCTCCACGGCCGCGGCCGCAGCGGATCCCGGCACGGCACGGAGGCCCAGCTGGGTCAGGAACGGGATCTCCCGGAGGGTCACGCCCCGTTCGCCGGCCACACCGGCGGCCGCGAAGGCCTCCGCGAGCTGCGCGGCAGGGCTGCGCCGCAGGCTCGCGACGTCGGCCAGGGTTGCCTCGGAAATCATCTCAGCCATCACGGCGCTTCCCTTCAGGGTCGTAAAGGACGGTGTCACCGACCAGGACTTCCACGATCCGGTCCCCGGCGACGGCGGTGAGCTTCTCGCCGATGCGGTTCCGGCCGTTCTTGATCAGAGCCAGCGCGAAGGAACGTCCCAGCGCGGCCGAGTGGTAACTGGAGGTCACGTGTCCCAGCATCGGGACCGGGCCGTACGCCGGGTTGAGCGAGATGCCCTGCTCCACCACCTGCGTGCCTTCCGGCAGCCGGAAGGAGTGGTCCACCGGGAGCAACGAGACCATGTGCTTGCGGTCCGTGCGCGCGGTGTCGATCCGGGCGTAGGAGCGCTTGCCCACGAAGTCCTTCGCCTTGGAGACGATCCACTCCATGCCGGCGTCCTGCGGCGTCACCGTGCCGTCCGTGTCCTGGCCGACGATCGGGTAGCCCTTCTCGGCGCGGAGCACGTGCATGGTCTCCGTGCCGTACGGGGTGATCCCGAACTCGGCTCCGGCCTCCGCCACATCCTCCCAGACCTGCAGGCCGTACCAGGTGGCCACGTTGATCTCGAAAGCCAGCTCGCCGGAGAAGGAGATCCGGCAGACGCGGGCGGGGATGCCCGAGGCCAGGGTGGTCTCGCGCCAGGCCATGAACGGGAAGGCGTCGTTGTCCACGTCGAGCCCGGGGGCGACCTTGGCGATGACGTCGCGGGACTTCGGGCCGACGACGGCCACCGTGGTGACCTGCTCCGTGACGGACGTGAAGTTGACGTCCAGGCCGGGCCACTCCGTCTGGTGCCACTCCTCCAGCCAGTCGAGGACCTTCGCGGCCCCGCCGGTGGTGGTGGTCATGAAGAAGCGGTCCTCGTCGAGGCGGAGGGTCACGCCGTCGTCGAACATCATGCCGTCCGGGCCGCACATGACGCCGTAGCGGCCCATGCCCGGCGCGAGCTTCTTGAACGCGTTGGTGTAGATGCGGTTCAGGAACTCGCCGGCGTCGGCGCCCCAGATCTCGATCTTGCCGAGCGTGGTGGCGTCCATGAAACCGACCGATTCGCGGACGGCCCGGCACTCGCGGAGCACGGCCTCGTCCATCGACTCCCCCGGCTGCGGGAAGTACCAGGGGCGCAGCCACTGGCCGACGAACTCGAACTCGGCGCCGTGGGCCACGTGCCAGGGGTGGATCGAGGTGATCCGCTCCGGATCGAACAGGTCGCCGCGCTTCCGTCCGGCCATGGCCGCGAAAGCCACGGGTGCGTAGGGGGCGCGGAAGGTGGTGGTGCCGATGGAACCGAGGTTCTCCGGCACCCCGCCTTGGGCGTCCTTCAGGGCCGCGGCGATGACGCCGATGGCGTTGACGCCGGAGGTCTTGCCCTGGTCGTTGGCCGTGGAGATCGAGGTGTAGCGCTTGATGTGCTCCACGGACCGCATGCCGGCTCCGGTCGCGCGCAGGACGTCGGCCACGCTCTGGTCCCGCTGCTGGTCCACGAAGTGGGTCTTCCACTCCCCCGGGCCGCCCTCGGATCCGGGCACCAGCCAGAGCTGGCGGGTCGGCGCGGCGGCGGACGGAGCGTGGCTGGACAGGGCGGACGCGTGCGCTCCGGCCTCGGTCACGAAGCCGGCGTTGAACGCTGCCACGGCGCCGGCGTGGGCGCCCTCGGACGCGCAGTCCGCCAGGCGGTACGAGCCGCGGGCCGCGCCCACGATCTGCTGCGCCTTGACCGTGCTCGCCGGCACGAATCCGGCCAGTTCCTCGTCCCAGCGCAGCTTGCCCTGCCGCTGGCTGAAGAGATGGACCACCGGGCTCCAGCCGCCGGAGACGGCCAGGAGATCAGCCTCGATCCGCTCGGGCTCGCCGCTCAGCGAGCCGTCGGCATCGAGCGAGCGGACGACGACGGCGCTCACGCGGCCGGTCTCCCCCTCCGCCTCGGTGCCGCAGACGGCGGCCCCGCTGATCACCCGCACGCCGGCCGCCTCGGCGGTCAGGGCGGCGTCGCTCTTCTCGGGGCGGGCGTCGACGACGGCCGCCACGGGAACCCCGGCGGACGCCAGGTCACGGACCGTCTCGTACGCGGAGTCGTTCGTGGTGAAGACCACGGCCCGGCTGCCGGGCACCACACCGTACCGGTTGAGGTACGTGCGCACCGCGGAGGCGAGCATGATGCCGGGACGGTCGTTGTCCGCGAAGACGAGCGGCCGCTCGTGGGCGCCGGTCGCAAGCACGACCTGGCCTGCCCGGATGTGCCAGAGCCGCTGCCGGGACACGCCCTGGGCGTCCAGCTCGCGGGCGCGCTCCGAGCCGAGGTGATCGGTCCGGGACTCCAGGGCGATCACGTAGTTGGAGTCGTAGGAGCCGAAGGCGTTGGTGCGGGTCAGCACCGTGACCTCCTCGGCTGCGGCGAGTTCCGCGGCGGCCGCGGCGATCCACTCGGGTGCGGGCACGCCGTCGACGGTCTCGCCGGGAGCCGAGAGCAGCGAACCGCCCAGCTCGGGCTGGTCGTCGATCAGGATGACGCGGGCGCCGGTGGCGGCGGCCTGACGTGCGGCGGACAGGCCCGCCGGGCCGGCGCCGATCACCAGGACATCCGTGTGGACGTGCTTCTTGTCGTAGTAGGCCTCATCCTTGCGCGGATCCAGCTTGCCGAGGCCGGACAGGTATTCGGCGTCCAGACCGTCCGTCAGCTCGACGATCGTGGCGGGGAGCATGGACTCGTCCACGCCGCCGGCGCCCCGGTCCTTGACCTTGAGCAGGGCGTTGGGCTCCTCGACCCCGGCGGCCAGGATGCCGCGGGGACGGCCCAGGTACAGGGACGGCGCCGCTTCGACCACCCCGTGGGCGATCAGCGCGGAGGCGACCGTGTCACCGGCGTGACCGGTGTACTCGGCGCCGTCCACTGTGAAGCGGAGCGTGTCCTCACGGGAGATGCGGGCGTGCGGTGCCCGGTCCGCGGGGAGGCGGAACGGCTGGGCGGACTCTGCGGTGCTCACTGGGAGTCTCCTTTCGCGCCGGCGGTGAGGGGTTTCTCCCCTGTGTAGATGGTCTTGAACTCGTACGTCACGGTGTCGCGGAGGGCGTTGAACCACTTGCGGCAGCCGGCGCTGTGGACCCAGCGCTCGGCGAACAGGCCCTTGGGGTTCTCGCGGTAGAACAGGTACCGCGACCATTCGGCGTCGCTCAGGGCGCTGGGGTCCTCGGGATACGGGACGTGCGCCTGTCCCCCGTAATGGAACTCGGTCTCGTCGCGCGGCCCGCAGTTCGGGCAGGTGATGAGCAGCATGGCTCGGCTCCTTTCGTGGGGTCAGTGAGCGACGGCGGCCGCGCCGTGCTCGTCGATGAGTGCGCCAGTTTCGAAGCGCTCCAGGGCGAACGGGGCGTTCAGCGCGTGGGGCTCGTCCGTGGCGATCGTGTGGGCCATGGTCCAGCCGGCGCCCGGGGTCCCCTTGAAGCCGCCGGTCCCCCAGCCGCAGTTCACGTACAGGTTCTCCACGGGCGACTTGCCGACGATCGGCGAGGCGTCCAGGGTGACGTCCACGATGCCGCCCCAGGTGCGGAGCAGATGAGCCCGGGCGAACACCGGGAACAGTTCGACGGCGGCGGCCATCTGCTCCTCGATGACGTGGAAGCCGCCGCGCTGGCCGTAGCCGTTGTAGGAGTCGATGCCGGCGCCCATCACGAGCTCGCCCTTGTGGGCCTGGGAGACGTACACGTGGACGTGATTCGACATCACGACGGTCGGGTGGACGATCTCGTGCAGCTCGGAGACGAGGGCCTGGAGGGGGTGGGACTGGATCGGCAGATCGAAGCCGGCCATCTTCGCGAGCACCGAGGAGTGCCCGGCGGCGCACAGGGCCACCTTGCCGGCGTGGATGGTGCCGCGGCTGGTCTGGACGCCCACCACGCGGTTGCCGTCCTTCAGGAACCCGGTGACTTCACAGTTCTGGATGATGTCCACGCCCAGCTCGTCGGCCTTGCGGGCGAAGGCCCAGGCCACGTGGTCGTGCTTGGCGATGCCGGCGCGCGGCTGGTAGGTGGCGCCGAGGACCGGGTAGCGGATGTCCTGGCCGATGTTCAGGATGGGGCAGAGTTCCTTGACCTGCTCCGGTTCCAGCCATTCGGCGTCGACCCCGTTGAGCTTGTTGGCGCCCACGCGCCGCACGGACTCCCGCACGTCCTGGAGGGTGTGGGCCAGGTTCATGACGCCGCGCTGGCTGAACAGGAAGTCGTACTCCAGCTCCTCCGGCAGGGCCTCCCAGAGGCGCAGGGAGTGCTCGTAGATGGCCGCCGACTCATCCCAGAGGTAGTTGGAACGGATGATCGTGGTGTTGCGGGCCATGTTGCCGCCGGCGAGCCAGCCGCGTTCCAGGATGGCGATGTTCGTCATGCCGTGGTGCTTGGCGAGGTAGTAGGCGGTGGCCAGACCGTGCCCGCCGCCGCCGACGATGATCGCGTCATAGGAGGGCTTGGGGTCCGGGTTCCGCCAGAGGAAATCCGGGTGTTCGGGCAGCAGATCCGCCATCAGAGCGCTCCGTTCTCGGCGTTCAGGTTCGGGTAGAGGGGGTGCTTGTCCGCCAGGACGCGGACGCGGGCGCTGAGTTCCTCGGCGAGCTCGTCGCTGAAGTCCGGCTTCAGGGCGGCGGCGATGATGTCCGCCACCTCGGTGAACTCGGCGGCGCCGAAGCCGCGGGCGGAGAGCGCCGGCGTGCCGATGCGCAGACCGGAGGAGACCATCGGCGGTCGCGGGTCGAACGGCACGGCGTTGCGGTTGACCGTGATGCCGATCCGGTGCAGGCGGTCCTCGCCCTGCTGGCCGTCCAGCTCGGAGTTGCGGAGGTCCACCAGGACGAGGTGCACATCGGTGCCCCCGTTGACCACGGAGACGCCGGCCTGAGCGACGTCGTCGGCCAGCAGGCGGCGGGCGATGATCTGCGCCCCTTCCAGGGTGCGCTGCTGGCGGTCGCGGAAGGCGGGTTCGGCAGCGAGTTTGAAGGCCACGGCCTTCGCCGCCACCACATGCTCGAGCGGGCCGCCCTGCTGGCCGGGGAAGACAGCGGAGTTGATCTTCTTGGCCAACGACTCCTTGCTGAGGATGACGCCGCCGCGCGGGCCGCCGAGGGTCTTGTGCGTCGTGGTGGTCACGACGTCGGCGTACGGCACCGGATTCGGGTGCAGGCCGGCGGCCACCAGACCGGCGAAGTGGGCCATGTCCACCATGAGGTAGGCGCCCACGAGGTCCGCGATGCGGCGGAACTCGGCGAAGTCCAGCTGGCGGGAGTAGGCGGACCACCCGGCGACGATGAGCTTGGGGCGGTGCTCCAGGGCCAGGCGCTCCACCTCCGCCATGTCGATCAGCAGGGTGTCCCGGTTCACCTCATACGGCACCACCTGGTACAGCTTGCCGGAGAAATTGATCTTCATGCCGTGCGTGAGGTGGCCACCGTGAGCCAGGGAGAGGCCGAGGATGGTGTCTCCCGGATCCAGGAGAGCGAACATCGCGGCGGCGTTGGCCTGGGCCCCGGAGTGGGGCTGGACGTTGGCGGCTTCCGCGCCGAAGAGGGCCTTGACGCGGTCGATCGCCAGCTGCTCGATGACATCGACGTGCTCGCAACCCCCGTAATAGCGCTTTCCGGGATACCCCTCGGCGTATTTGTTGGTGAGGACCGATCCCTGAGCCTCCATGACCGCGAGCGGCGCGAAGTTCTCGGAGGCGATCATCTCCAGGGTCCCCTGCTGGCGCAGGAGTTCCCGGTCGATGGCCGCCTTGACGTCGGGATCGGTGTCGGCGAGCGAACGCGTCAGAACCTCGGTCATCTGGTCTCCTCACAAGGCTGGTCTCTGATGGCTAGTATCTAATTGATATATCAGAGTTCTAAGACGAGTATCGCGTTGGTCTGAGAAGATGTCAACGACGATCCATCAGGAAAGGAAGGACTGACGTGACAGCGGATCCGGGAGTCGCAGGACGGTCCCTCGCAGACCAGGCGTACGAGACGATCAAGGACCGCCTGGTCATGCTCGACATCCGGCCCGGCGAGCCCCTGAACGACGGACTCCTGGCAGCCGAGCTCGGCATGGGCCGCACGCCCGTGCGCGAGGCGATCAAACGCCTGGAAACCGATCATCTCCTGGTCTCCTATCCCCGGCGCGGCACCTTCGCCACGAGCGTGGACATCACGGAGCTCGCCGCCATCTGGGACATCCGCTCGGTGCTGGAGCCCGTCGCCGCGCGCCGCGCCGCCGAGAACGCCACCCCCGCCGTGCGGCAGGAGATGAAGGACGTCATCGAACGGCTCCTCGCCGTCGACGAATCGGGGGACGCGCAGAGCGAGCTCATGCGCCTGGACATGGCGGTGCACCGCCTCATCTACCGGGCCGCGGGCAACCCCCACCTGGAAGACGTCCTGATCCGCTACGACAACCTTTCCACCCGCATCTGGTGCCTCGTGATCGAGCGCCTGCCCGGACTGTCGGGGCACATCGTCGAACACGCCGCCTTGCTGCAAGCGATCGTCGACGGCGACGCCGACCGCGCGGCCGAGCTCGCCCTGGCGCACGTCACCGACTTCGAGACGGAGATCCGCAAGGTCCTCTGAGCGGCTCCGCGAACGGCGGGCCGACGGCCCCTCCCCCGGAATTCCGCGCCGCTCCGGCCGGCGCGAACGGTCACCTCCCCGGACTTCTCGACGCAACGCAGTGTTTACACCGCGAACCCTTGACGCTGATATATGAGTTGCGTCACAGTTGTGCATGTTGCTTCCAGTTGCCTCCGATGACCTGAATCGGAGGCCGCAACCGCTAAGGAGAACGACGTGAACACTGTGGCCACCGCGGAACCATCCTCTGCCGGAAGATCCGCCCCAGCCTCTGAAGACACCGCTCTCCGTGTGGAAGGACTGTGGAAGATCTTCGGTCCGAAAGCGGACAAGATCATGGGCACGGCCCAGGCGGATCTCAGCCGTCAGGAGCTTCTCAGCCAGACCGGATGTCTCGCCGCCGTGAAGGACATCTCCTTCGAGGTCGCCCGCGGCGAAGTGTTCGTCATCATGGGTCTCTCCGGCTCCGGCAAGTCGACCCTGGTCCGCCTGCTGACCCGGCTCATCGAACCGACTGCCGGCCGCGTCACGATCAACGGCGAGGACGTCACCCAGGCGAGCAAGGCGAACCTCAGGACGCTGCGCCGCAAGCACATGTCGATGGTCTTCCAGCAGTTCGGCCTCCTGCCGCACCGGAAGGTCATCGACAACGTCGCCTACGGACTGGAGGTCCGCGGTGAGTCCAAGGCGGTCCGCCAGGCGCGGGCCCAGGAGATGGTGGAGCTCGTCGGACTGTCCGGTTACGAGCAGTCCTTCCCCGACCAGCTCTCCGGCGGCATGCAGCAGCGCGTCGGGCTCGCCCGCGCCCTCGCGGTCGATCCCGAGGTCCTCTTCTTCGACGAACCGTTCTCCGCACTGGACCCCCTGATCCGCCGCGACATGCAGAACGAGGTCGTCCGCCTTCACGAAGAGGTGGGCAAGACCATGGTCTTCATCACCCACGACCTTCAGGAAGCTCTGAAGATCGGGGACCGCATCCTCATCATGCGCGACGGCGAGATCGTCCAGGTGGGCACCCCCGCCGAGGTCGTGGCCAATCCGGCCGACGACTACGTCCGCGACTTCGTCTCCGAAGTGCCCCGCTCCCACGTCCTGACCCTGCGCTACGTGGTCCGGCAGCCGCGCCCCGGCGAAGCGCTGGACGGTCCCATCATGCAGGCGGACCAGGTGGTCCGTTCCGCGGCCCGCCAGGTGCTCCACTCCTCGCTTCCGGTCCGGGTCTTCGACGGCGAGGACTTCCTCGGCGTTGTGGATGACGATGACATCCTGCGCGTGGTCGTGGCCGAGGAAGCCCCGTGAGCACGTCCACCAGCGCTCCGGAACGCCAGGCGGGTCCCGCCTCCGAAAGCCCGGCCACGGCCGCAGCGGCGCCCGCCGACTCTCTTCTGGGCAGCCTCCGGCGGCACTGGCGCAGGACGCTGCTGGTCGCCGTCGTCGTCCTCTGGCTGATCCTCTGGGCCCTGCTGAAGGGCACCCAGACCCTGGAGATCGGCGGCGCGGACAAGACCGACATCCACCTGTGGCTCAACAGCGTCCGGGACGCCTTCGACTCGGCCCGGGACACGTCGGCGTTCTTCCAGTACGTGGTGCAGCCCATCACGAACGGCGTCAACGGCCTCGTCACAGGGCTGCAGAGCCTGTTCAGTCAGGGAAGCGCGACGCGGCCCGTCCCTGAAGTGGGCTGGCTCGGCGTCGTGGCGCTCCTCGCCTGGCTCACCTACACCTTCGCGGGGCTCCGCTCCACCATCCTGGTCACGATCTGCGTCCTGCTCTTCGGCTTCTTCGGCTACTGGCAGCAGAGCATCGACACCCTGATCGTCACCTTCGTGGCGGTGATCCTCTGCGCGATCGTCGGTCTGCCCCTCGGCATCTGGATGGCCAGGAGCCAGCGGGCGTCCGCCGTCTTCACCCCCGTACTGGACCTGATGCAGACGCTGCCGTCCTTCGCCTACCTCGCGCCGCTGGCCCTGGTGTTCGGCATCGGCCCGGCCGCGGCGATCGTCACGACCATCATCTACTCCCTGCCGCCCCTGGTGCGCATCACCGAACACGGCATCCGGAACGTCTCCCCGACCACCCTCGAGGCCGTGACCTCCATGGGCGGCACCGCCTGGCAGACGCTCGTCAAAGTGCAGCTGCCTATGGCCCGGCGGACGATCGTGGTCGGCATCAACCAATGCACCATGGCCGCCCTCTCCATGGCGACCATCGCGGCCCTGATCAATGGCCCAGGCCTCGGCCAGCCGGTCCTCCAGTCCCTGCAGTCGCTGGATGTCGGCGGCGCGTTCGTCTCCGGCCTGGCCATCGTCCTCATGGCCGTCATGCTGGACCGCACGACGACGGCCGCCTCCGAGCGCTCCGCCGTCGCCGCCCGCTTCCAGAAGCGCTCCCGTTCGGGCCTGATGCCCGGACCGCGCAAGCGCCGCATCCTCGTGACCGCGGGAGCCGTCGTGGCGGCGATCGCCGTGTACCTCTCGCACAACTACCTGGCGCTCGCCAAGTTCCCGTCCTCCCCGGACCTCGGAACTCCGCTGGCCAACGCCATCTCCGCCGCCACGCAGTGGATCGTCTCCACCTTCGCCGGCTTCACCGGCTGGCTCAAGGACACCGTGACGGCGCTTCTGGTGGACCCACTGCAGTCCCTCCTGGCGCAGGCCCCGTGGTGGGTCATGGTGATCGTCCTGCTGGGCGTCGCACTGGCCCTCGGCGGGATGCGTGCCGCCGCCGTGACGCTGGTCTGCGAGGCGGTCATCCTCGGAACGGGTCTCTGGAACGAGAGCATGAAGACCCTGGCCACCACCCTGGTGGCCACCCTCCTGGTCATCATCGCGGCCATGGCGCTGGGCGTCTGGATGGGGCGGAGCAAGGTGGTGGACTCAGTCATCCGGCCGGTGCTGGACGCGCTCCAGACCATCCCGTCCTTCGTGTACCTGGTCCCGGCGCTGGCCCTGTTCGGACCGACGCGCTTCACCGCCATCATCGCGGCGTTCTGCTACGGCGTGCCCATCGCCACCAAGCTCGTGGCCGACGGGATCCGGGGAGTCTCCCCCGTCACGGTGGAGGCGTCCGAGTCGATGGGCACCACCTCCTGGCAGATGATCTCCAAGGTTCAGCTGCCCATGTCCCGCTCCGCCGTCGTGCTCGCCGCGAATCAGGGCCTCCTCTACGTGCTGTCCATGGTCGTGGTCGGCGGTCTGGTGGGCGGCGGCGGACTCGGGTACCTCGTGGTCGCCGGCTTCTCGCAGTCCCAGCTCTTCGGCAAGGGTCTGGCCGCAGGCATCTCGATCACCGCACTGGGCGTCATGCTCGACCGCATCACCAAATACACCGCGGCCCGTCTGGGCCGGGACTGACAAAGGAAAATGCCATGAAGAAAACGAATCACCAGCGTGGGGGCGCAGCACGCTTGAGGAACACGGCCCTCGCCGCGGTCTTCATGACGGGCCTGCTCGGACTCACGGCCTGCGGCGGGGACATCTCCTCGGCGGGTTCCTCGTCCGGAGCGGCCGCGGCCTGCGGCGCCTTCAACGTCGCCGTGAACCCCTGGGTGGGGTATGAGGCGGACGCCTATGTGGTCGGCACGGTCGCCAAGGAGAAGCTCGGCTGCACCGTCAACTACAAGACGCTGAAAGAGGAAGTCGCGTGGCAGGGCTTCGGCAGCGGTGACGTCGACGTCGTCCTGGAGAACTGGGGCCACCCCGAGCTGACGGACAAGTACATCAAGCAGCAGAAGACGGCGGTGGACGCCGGACCCACCGGCAACACCGGTGTGATCGGCTGGTACGTTCCGCCATGGATGGCCAAGCAGTACCCGGACATCACGGACTATAAGAACCTGAACAAGTACGCCGATCTGTTCAAGACCTCGGAGTCGGGCGGCAAGGGACAGCTGCTCGACGGCGACCCTTCCTACGTCACGAATGACGAGGCCCTGGTCAAGAACCTGAACCTGAACTTCAAGGTGGTCTACGCGGGCAGTGAGCCCGCCCTGATCCAGGCCTTCCGTCAGGCGGAGCAGAAGCACACCCCGCTCCTCGGCTACTTCTACGAGCCCCAGTGGTTCCTCAACGAGGTGCCGCTGGTGAAGGTCAACCTGCCCGCCTACACGGCCGGCTGCGACGCCGACGCCGCGAAGGTGGCCTGTGACTACCCGAAGTACGAGCTGAACAAGATCGCCTCGAGCAAGTTCGCCTCCTCCGGGAGCCCGGCCTACAAGCTGGTGAAGAACTTCACGTGGACCAACGAGGACCAGAACGCCGTCGCCGGTTACATCGCGAAGGACGGGATGAGCCCGGAGGCCGCGGCCAAGAAGTGGATCGACGCCAACCCGGACAAGGTGGCGGCCTGGCTCAAATAAACGTCCCCGGGGCGGAGCCGTCCTCGGCTCCGCCCCGGGTTCGCCACATCAACAGAATGGAGAGCAGCGCATGTCAGGAAACAGAGCAGTAGCCTACAAAGCGCCCGGAGTCGTGGAGGTCATCGACACCGAGTACCCGACGTTCGAATTGAAGGACGGGCCGGGGGTCAACCCGCTCAACGTGGGCCGCAAGGTCCCGCACGGTGCGATCCTGAGGACCGTCACCACCAACATCTGCGGCTCGGACCAGCACATGGTCCGCGGTCGCACCACGGCTCCCCAGGACCTGGTCCTGGGTCACGAGATCACGGGCGAGGTGATCGAGGTGGGGCCCGACGTCGAGTTCCTCAAGGTCGGCGACATCGTCTCGGTCCCCTTCAACATCTCCTGCGGCCGCTGCCGCAACTGCAAGGAGCGCAAGACCGGCATCTGTCTGAACGTGAACCCCGACCGCCCCGGCAGCGCCTACGGCTACGTGGACATGGGCGGCTGGGTCGGAGGCCAGGCCGAGTACGTCCTGGTCCCCTACGCGGACTGGAATCTGCTGAAGTTCCCGGACCGGGACCAGGCCCTGGAGAAGATCATGGATCTGACCATGCTCTCCGACATCTTCCCCACCGGTTTCCACGGCGCCGTGACGGCGGGCGTGGGTGTGGGGTCCACCGTCTACATCGCCGGCGCCGGCCCGGTGGGTCTCGCGGCGGCGGCCGGAGCGCAGCTGCTGGGCGCCGCCGTCGTGATCGTCGGCGACATGAATGAGGACCGCCTGGCACAGGCCCGCTCCTTCGGGTGCGAGACCGTGAACGTCGGCGCCGGTGATCCCCGCGACCAGATCGAACAGCTGCTCGGAGTGCCGGAGGTCGACTGCGGTGTCGACGCCGTGGGCTTCGAGGCCCGGGGGCACGGCAAGGACGCCTCGCACGAGGCCCCGGCGACCGTGCTCAACTCGCTCATGGACCTGACGGCCGCCGGCGGCGCGCTGGGCATCCCCGGACTCTATGTCACGGGCGATCCCGGCGGCATCGACGAGGCCGCGCAGCGGGGCTCCCTCTCGCTGTCACTCGGCACCGGCTGGGCGAAGTCGCTCTCCTTCACCACGGGTCAGTGCCCGGTCATGAAGTACAACCGCCAGCTCATGATGGCGATCCTCCACGACAAGGTGCAGATCGCCAAGGCGGTCAACGCCCGGGCGATCCCCCTGGAGGACGCTCCGCGCGGTTATGCCGAGTTCGACGCCGGCGCCGCCACCAAGTACGTGCTGGATCCGAACGGTTACGTGAGGAACTGACACAGGCCGCCCGCGCTGCGGGCCCACTCCTCCGTGAGTGGGCCCGTGCGTGCGTGTCCCGAGCCCTCCCGGCGAGATCCGGGAGGGCTCTCTCCGCGCGCCCGGGATCGCGCTTGGGAGCGCGCCCTGGAGCGCGCCCGGCGTCGTGCGGAGACCCGCGGAAAGCCGGTGGATGCGCCACCGGGGATTTTCGCCATAGTCTGTCCGAGTGGAACCCAGCACAGTGAATTCCCGGCAGCAGGTGGACCGTCAGTCCCGCATTCTGGATGCGGTGCTGGAGCTGCTCTCGCGTCATGGCATCTCGGGGGTCAACATGCGAGCGGTGGCGAGGGAAGCCGGCGTCGCGCTCGGACTCGTGAACTACTACTACGCGGACAAGCCCAGTCTCATCCGCGCGGTGCTCGGCCGGATCAGCGAAAGCGATCTGCGGCTGGTCGCCCCGGATCCCGACGCGACCCCCGATGAGCAGCTGCGCACGGCGCTGCGTCGCGTCGCGGCGCCGGAGATCCTGACCACCCAGTACCTCTCCCTGCGTCTCCACCTCTGGGCCCTCGCCCAGGCCGATGAGGAGTTCGCCGCCATCAACGCCGAGGCGTTCGACCGGTATCTCGACGGGCTCGCCGAGCTGATCTCCAAGGCGAAGCCCACCCTCACGCCGGCGCAGTGCAAAGACCGGGCGGCCGACGTCGTCGTGGTGCAGAACGGCATGTGGCTCACGTCGCTGCTGGGCATCGATCCGTCGTCCATCGAGCGGAGCATCCTTCGCACGGAAGAGATCGCTTTCGCCGACTGAACGGCGGTCCTCCCCCTCGTCCGCGCCAATGTGACGCGACTCTTTCCCTCTGGCCGGACCGCCCTCTTCCGCGCCTGAACAGGCCTGACGGGCGCCGGCGCGCACCCCTTTGAACAAACGTCCAAACTGGGTCTTGAACGTTTGTTCAAGCTCCGCTAACCTCGAAAATATGACCCGCGTCACACCGGCGCGGGTCGCGCGGAGCAGACGCCGTGCTTCCGCTCGAGGTGCAAGGAGACTTCATGAGCAACAGCAGCTACGACTACGTGATCGTGGGCGGAGGAAGCGCCGGCTCCGTGCTGGCCAACCGCCTGAGCGAGGGCGGCACCCGCAGCGTGCTGGTCCTGGAAGCGGGCCGCAGTGACTACCCCTGGGACCTGTTCATCCAGATGCCCGCGGCCCTGACCTTCCCCAGCGGCAACCCGTTCTACGACTGGCGCTACGAATCGGACCCCGAACCGCACATGGGCGGTCGTCGCGTGGCCCACGCCCGCGGCAAGGTGCTCGGCGGCTCCAGTTCCATCAACGGCATGATCTTCCAGCGCGGCAATCCCCTGGACTACGAGCGCTGGGGCGCCGACGCCGGGATGGAGACCTGGGACTACGCCCACTGTCTGCCCTACTTCCGCCGCATGGAGACCACACTCGCCGCGGACCCGGACGACGAGTTCCGCGGCCATGACGGCCCCCTCGTCCTGGAACGCGGCCCGGCCACCAACCCCCTCTTCGGCGCGTTCTTCCAGGCCGCCCAGCAGGCCGGCTTCCCTCTCACCGACGATGTCAACGGCTACCGCCAGGAGGGCTTCGCCCCCTTCGACCGCAACGTCCACAAGGGCCAGCGCCTCTCCGCCTCCCGCGCCTATCTCCGTCCGAACCGCGGCCGCCCGAACCTGACCGTGCAGACCCGCGCGTTCGTCACCAAGGTCAACTTCAGCGGCGACACCGCCACGGGCGTCACCTACCGCCACAACGGCAAGACGCACACCGTCAACGCCGGCGAGGTGATCCTCTCCGGCGGCGCCATCAACACCCCGCAGCTGCTGCAGCTCTCCGGCGTGGGCGACGCGCAGCACCTCCGGAACTTCGGCATCAAGTCGGTGGTCAACCTCCCCGGCGTCGGCGAGAACCTGCAGGACCACCTCGAGGTCTACATCCAGCACGCCTGCACCCAGCCCGTCTCCATGCAGCCCGCGCTCGACGTGTGGCGCATGCCGTTCATCGGTCTGCAGTGGCTCCTCGGCCGGAAGGGTCCCGCCGCCACCAACCACTTCGAAGGCGGCGGCTTCGTCCGGTCCAACGAGGACGTGGCCTACCCCAACCTCATGTTCCACTTCCTGCCGGTGGCGGTGCGCTACGACGGTCAGAAGGCCGAGGCCAAGCACGGCTACCAGGTCCACATCGGCCCCATGTACTCCGATGCCCGTGGCAGCCTGAAGATCCGCTCCTCGGACCCGACCGTGCACCCGTCCATGATCTTCAACTATCTCTCCACGGACCAGGACCGCCGCGAATGGGTCGAAGCCGTCCGCATCTCGCGCGACATCCTCGGCCAGTCCGCCATGGCCCCCTACAACGGCGGGGAGATCTCCCCCGGCGCCCGCGTCCAGACGGACCAGGAGATCCTCGACTGGGTCGCCAAGGACGCCGAGACGGCCCTGCACCCGTCGTGCACCGCCAAGATGGGCCCGGCCTCGGACCCGATGGCGGTGGTGGATCCACTCACCATGCGCGTGCACGGCACCAAGGGTCTGCGCGTCGTGGACGCCTCCGCCATGCCGTACGTGACCAACGGCAACATCTACGCACCGGTCATGATGCTGGCCGAGCGGGCCGCGGACCTCATCCTGGGCAACGAGCCGCTCGCCGCGCAGCACACCGAGTTCTACCGCCACGGCATCTCCCCGCTTGAGCGGGACCAGTCCGCCAACGGCCAGTCAGTGAAGGGTTGAGAAGATGACCGTGACACCCACCGAGACGAAGACCATCCGGGGCCTGTACATCGACGGGTGCTGGCAGCAGGCCGCCGACGACGGGACCACCACAGTGCGCTGTCCGGCGGACGGGCGGGAGGTCGCCGTCGTCGTGTCGGCCACCGTCGAGGACGCCGAGCGGGCGATCGCCGGCGCGCGCAACGCCTTCGACGAGGGCCCGTGGCGCCGGAAGACCGACATCGAGCGCGGCGAGGTCCTTCTGAAGATCGCGGGCCTGCTCGAACGCGACAAGGCCGCGTACGCGCGGGCCGAGGCCCTGGACACGGGCAAGCGCCTGGTCGAGGCCGAGTACGACATCGACGACATCGCCTCCTGCTTCCGGTACTACGGCAAGATCGCTGGCCTCGACGCCGGCCGCGTGATCGACACCGGACTGCCGAACGCCATCAGCCGCGTGGTGTATGAACCGCTCGGCGTCTGCGCCCTCATCGCGCCGTGGAACTACCCACTCCTCCAGGCCGCCTGGAAGGTGGCCCCGGCACTCGTGGCAGGCAACTCGTTCGTGCTCAAGCCCAGCGAGCTCACCCCCTCGACGTCCATCCTGCTCATGGAGACGCTGGCGGAGGCCGGGGTTCCGGCCGGCGTCGCGAACCTCGTCACAGGAAGCGGCTCCAAGGTCGGACCGGTGCTGAGCTCCGATCCCCGGGTGGATCTCGTCTCCATGACGGGAAGCCTGGCCACGGGCCAGACCATCATGGCGTCCGCGGCCGAGACCGTGAAGCGCATCGCCTTCGAACTCGGCGGGAAGAACCCGAACGTCGTGTTCGCCGACGCCGACTGGGACGCGGCGCTGGACAACGCCCTGACCGCGGTGTTCCTGCACTCCGGTCAGGTCTGCTCGGCCGGCGCCCGGCTCGTCGTGGAGGAGAGCATCGCGGACCGCTTCGTGGCCGAGATCGTGGAGCGCGCTCAGAAGATCCGGATGGGCGGCCCGTTCGACGCCGACGCCGAGACCGGCCCGCTCATCTCCGCGAAGCACCGTGACCAGGTCCACGCTTACGTCCAGGCGGGCATCGCCGAGGGGGCCGAGCTGCTCTGCGGCGGCTTCATCCCCGACGACGGCCCGCTCGCCGACGGCTTCTTCTACCCGCCCACCGTGCTCGGCAACTGCCGTTCCGGCATGAGCGTGCTGCAGGAGGAGTCCTTCGGCCCCGTGCTGACCGTCGAGACGTTCCGCACCGAGGCCGAGGCGGTGGCGATCGCCAACGACACCGAGTACGGCCTGGCGGGCGCGGTGTGGACCTCGGACGCGTCGAAGGCGCAGCGGGTCGCCGGCGCTCTGCGGCACGGGACCATCTGGATCAACGACTACCACCCCTACGTCCCCCAGGCCGAGTGGGGCGGGTTCGGCAAGTCGGGCATCGGGCGGGAACTCGGACGCGCCGGGCTCAACGAATACCGGGAGGCCAAGCACATCTGGCAGAACATCCAGCCTGCTCCCAGCGGCTGGTTCGGCTCCTCCGACTGAGCAGCGCCTACCGGCAGAACAGCAGCATCCGGTATTCCAGGAGATCCGGCCGGGCGTGCAACGAGGCACGCCTGATCGGTTCCGCCGCCCCATTCCCGGGGCGGCGGGACCGGCGGGTCACATGAACGAGGAGCACAGATGTCAGAATCACGCACCGCCACCGGCCCCGGTAAGGCCGCCGACAGCAGCGGAATGGATGAGTTCGGCTACGCCCAGACTCTCGACCGCAGCATCGGGAAATTCGCCAGTTTCGCCGCAGGAGTCAGCTACATCTCCATCCTGACCGGCGTCTTCCAGCTTTTCTATTTCGGTTTCTCCACCGCCGGACCGGCGTACGCCTGGTCCTGGCCCATCGTCTTCGTCGGCCAGCTCATGGTCGCACTCTGCTTCGCCGAACTCGCCGGCCGGTATCCGGTGGCCGGTTCGGTCTACAACTGGGCCAAGAGGCTCAGCAGCGGCACCCCGTCCTGGCTGGCCGGCTGGCTGCTCCTGATCTCGTCGATCATGGCGCTCGGGTCCGTCGCCCTGGCCCTGCAGATCACCCTGCCGCAGCTGTGGAGCGGCTTCCAGTTCATCGGCGATGGTTCCGGCCCCTACGACTTCGCGATCAACGGCGTGGTCCTGGCCACGGGCATGATCGTCATCTCCACGCTGATCAATGCGTTCGGAGTGAAGCTGATGACCAAGATCAACAGCATCGGCGTGTTCGTCGAGCTCATCGCCGCCGTCCTGCTGGTCGCCGCACTCTTCTGGCACGTGAACAACGGCCCCGAAGTCCTGCTGGACACCCGCGGTTTCGGCGAAGGCAAACCCATGGGTTTCTTCGGGGTGTTCCTCATCGCGGCGATGGCCTCGGGCTACGTCATGTACGGCTTCGACACCGCCTCGTCCCTGGGTGAGGAGACGAAGGATCCCAAGAAGACCGCCCCCAAGGCGATCATCCGTGCCGTCACGGCGTCCTTCCTGCTCGGCGGCCTGCTGCTGTTCGGCGGCATCCTCGCGGCTCCGGATCTGAACGATCCGAAGCTGGGGTCCCCCGACGGCGGGCTGCAGCACATCGTGCTGTCCGTCCTGGGCGGCCCCTTCGGGAAGGCGTTCCTGGTCTGCATCGTCGTCGCCGTCGTCGTGTGCACGCTCGCAGTCCACGCCGCCGCCATCCGCATGATGTTCGCCATGGCCCGCGACAACAACCTCCCGTTCAGCCGCCAGCTGAGCAAGGTGGATCCGGTGCGCAAGACCCCCAAGGTGGCCGCCATCGTCATCGGCGTGCTGGCGATCATCCCGCTGCTGGTGAACATCACCCAGCCGGCCATCTTCACGATCCTGTCCAGCATCAGCATCGTGCTGATCTACCTGTCGTATCTGCTGGTCACCGCGCCGATGCTCCGCCGTCGCTTCCAGAAACGCTGGCCGCTGAAGGACGACGGCGCCGAGGTCGGTTTCAGCCTCGGGAAATGGGGCCTTCCCGTGAACATCCTGGCGGTGCTGTGGGGCGGGGCCATGACGCTCAACCTTGTGTGGCCGCGTCAGGAGATCTACAACTCCGTCCCTCCGTTCGAGTGGTACTTCCAGTGGGGCGGGGTGATGTTCGTGGTCGGGGTGATCGTCATCGGCACCCTTCTGTACCGCCTGAAGCTCCGGCATCAGACAGGTGTTCTCGCCGAACATGCGGCGGTGGCGGAGGCGCCGGCGGATCCGGCCGCCGGGGCGACTTCCGTGGAAACGGACGACCTGGCGCTCCAGCCGTGCCCGGTGCATCACCGTCACCATCGGCGGACGCCGGCCCTCAGCGGCGCCGGGACCGCCCGCTGTCCTTACGAGCCGCAGGGGAACTAGCTGAAAAGGCCGTGACAGTGCGCCGGCTGAATGCCCAGGCGAGGAGCCCGCACAGGGCGAACCCTGCGCCGAGAATGGCGCATCCGATCCACCCCGAGGCGGAGTAGATCGTGGAGGTGGCGGTCGCGCCGAGGGCGGAGCCGAGCGAGTAGAAGATCATGTAACCACCGATCGCGCTGCTGGTCTGTTCGGGGTAGGCGGCGGTGAGAAGGGACTGATTGCTGACGTGCGCGGCCTGGACTGCGAAGTCCAGGCCGATGACACCGACGGCGACCCACCAGAGGGACCACGTGACCTGCCCTGATGCGATCCAGGACAGCGCCAGCACTGCCAGAGCAGCACCGGTAACCTGGTTGGCGTGGCCATGGTCGGCCCATCTGCCGGCCCGTGCAGCGCCCAGCGCGCCGGCGAGCCCGGCGACTCCGAACATGCCGATCTGGGCCGCGCCCAGCCGCCACGGTTCAACTGCCAGTGGTAGCGCGAGCCCGCTCCAGAGCGTGCCGAAGGAAGCGAAGAGGAAGAACGCGATCATCCCACGCGAAACGAACAGCGGCTCACGGAAGAGGTGCGCCAACGAGGTCAGCACGTCGCCGTAAGTCCGGCGATGTGAGCGATGGTCCGCAGGCAGCAGCGTCAAGACCGCGATCGACAGTGCGGCGAGAAGCAGCGCGAGCGTGATGTAGACGCTTCGCCACCCCCACAGATCTGCAAGGATCCCGGCCAGCACTCGAGCCCCGAGTATTCCGATGATGACTCCGGATGTGACGATTCCAAGCGTGCGGCCACGCTCCTCCGGCGTCGACAGGTCAGCGGCGAATGCGACGGTCGTCTGCACGACGACGGCGAACAGGCCCGTCGCGGCGATACCTACGAGGAGCAGCCACAGCCCAGGAGCGACCGCGGTCACCAGCATGCCGACGGCGGCGAGGACCAGCTGACCTCCGATGAGCTTGCGCCGGTCCAGCATGTCTCCCAAGGGGACCAGGACAGCCAATCCGATCAGGTACCCGATCTGTCCGGCGGCCACGATCCACCCGACGTCAGACTCGGGCATTCCCAGATCTCGCCCGATCTGCGCGAGCACGGGCTGAGCGACGTAGATCGTCGCGACGGCAACCGAGCAGACCGCCGCGAGCAGCATCCTTCGGCCAGGCATGGGTCCCACAGCGCCTCCAATCAGTAGCAATTTGCAACTGATTCAGTATGGCAGAATGGTTTCGATCTGCAACTCATTGGGAGGCGTGATGAACGCGGCCGTACACCGTGACAAAGTGATCTGGACCGATCCGGAGTGCCCGGTCGCGCGGACGCTCGACCTCGTCGGTGACCGGTGGAGCTTCCTGATCATTCGCGATGCGATGGATGATGCCCGATCATTCACGGACTTCCAGCACCGCACAGGGGTCGCCCGCAACATCCTCACGGACCGACTGCGTCGCCTTGTTGATCGCGGCATCCTTGAACGGGAGACGGCGGCGTCCGGACGTCGCCAGGTCTACGTCCTCACCGCAGCGGGCCGAGACCTCTTCACGGTCATCGTGGCCCTGCGCCAGTGGGGCGAGCGATACGCGTTCAACGACGATGAAGCGCATTCCGAACTCGTTGACGAGAACGGTGACCCGCTGGCCCAACTGCGCCCGACCGACGTTCACGGTCATCGCGTCGGCGTCGCCTCAACCGCGGTAAGGCGCCCCAACGAACACAACTCCTGAGCACGTTCTCGGAAGTGCCAGGGTGAAGGGCATCGACCGGCCGGATCGCCCGTGCCTCCCCTGCTCCCGCAGGCCTCCTCCTCTCCCCCCGGCCGGACAGTCATCTCCCCCGGAAGCACAGCCCACGCACGACACAGCTCCGCCCCGGTCACGGATGTCCATGACCGGGGCGGAGCCGTGGGTGACTGCGGATCAGCCGCGGATGCGCTCCATGGAGGGGTCGTAGAGCGGCTCGGCCGTCACGGTGGCGGGAATCCGCTCACCGAAGTACTCGATCTCCACCTGGTCGCCGATGCCGACGGCGGTGGGCAGCCAGGCGTAGGCGATCGGGCGGTGGATCGAGAAGCCGTACGCGGCGCTCGTGACATACCCGGAGGCCTCGCCGTCGACGTACACCGGCTCCTTGCCCAGCACCACCGAGCGGCCGTCGTCGATCGTCAGACAGCGCAGCGTCTTCTCCGCCGGCTGTTCCTTGCGCTCGGCGAGCGCCTCAGCGCCGGTGAAGCCCACCTTGTCCTTGGCCACGGAGAAGCCGAGGCCCGCCTGGTACGGGTGGTGCTCGGTGTTCATGTCCGTGCCCCAGAGCCGGTAGCCCTTCTCCAGACGGAGGCTGTTGAAGGCGCCACGTCCGGCGGCGATGATGCCGAACTCCTGGCCGGCCTCGAAGAGCAGGTCCCAGAGCTTCAGCCCGTACTCGGCGCTCGTGTAGAGCTCCCAGCCGAGTTCGCCGACGTAGGACAGGCGCATCGCGGTGACCGGGATGCCGCCCACGGAGATCTCCTTGGCGCGGAAGTACTTCAGGCCGTCGTTGCTGAGATCGTCGCCGCTCACCTTGCCGATCACCTCACGGGCCAACGGGCCCCAGAGGCCGATGCAGCAGGTGCTGCCGGTGATGTCGGTGACGTGGGCCCACCGCGACGGATCCTCGGCGGACTGCTTGCGCGCCTCGGCCCGCAGGTAGTCGAAGTCGACATTGCTGTTGACGCCGAGCTGGAAGCGCTCCTCATCGAGGCGCGCGACCGTCACGTCACTGCGGATGCCGCCGTCGTGCTCCAGGAGCAGACAGTACGTGACCGCACCCGGCTTCTTGGTGATGTTGCCGGTGCTGAGGCGGTGCAGCAGCGCTTCCGCGCCCGGGCCGACCACCTCGAGGCGCTTGAGCGGCGTCATGTCATACAGCGCGACGGCGGTGCGCGTCTTCCACGCCTCGGCGGCGGAGATGGGCGAGTGGAACATGCCGGACCAGGACTCGCGCTCCGGCGCCTGCCACTCGTCCGGGAGCTCTTCGAGGAGCCCGCGGTTCGCCTCGAACCAGTGCGGGCGTTCCCAGGCCGAGGCCTCCAGGAAGAAGGCGCCCAGTTCCTTCTGCCGGACGTGGAACGGGCTCACGCGCAGGTCCCGCGGGGATTCCTTGGGCTGCAGGGGGTGAAGGATGTCGTAGATCTCCACGAAGTTCTGCTGCGAGGTCTCCGAGACATAGTCATCGGACGTCTGCACCTTTTCGAAGCGGGTCAGCTCCGTGCCGTGCAGATCCGTGCGGGAACGGCCCTCGATGAGGAGTTCGGCCACGGCCTTCGCGACGCCGGCGGAATGGGTCACCCAGACCGCTTCGGCGACGAAGAAGCCGCTCAGGTCCGGGTGCTCGCCGATGAGCGGGCCGCCGTCGGGGGTGAAGGAGAAGATCCCGTTGAAGCCGTCCTCGATCTCCGCGTTCCGCAGGGCCGGAAGCAGGTCCTGGCTGTCCTCCCAGGCCGGGAGAAAGTCCTCCAGCGTGAAGTCCAGGCGGGACGGCATCTTGTGATCGGACATCTCCTCGGCGGAGACCTGCGGCAACTGGGTCATGTCCACGGGCATCGGGCGGTGGGCGTAGCTGCCGATGCCGATGCGGTCGCCCCACTCGCGGTAGTAGAGGTCCTTGTCCTGGTAGCGCAGGATCGGCTTGCTGGCGCCCTTGGGCAGCTCGTTGACCCCGTCGAGTTCGGGCAGGGGCGTGGTGACGGCGTACTGGTGCCCGAGCGGCAGCAGCGGCACTTCGAGGCCGACCATCTTGCCCAGCTCCCGGCCCCAGAATCCGGCGCAGGAGACCACGATGTCGGCCGGGATCAGGCCGGCGTCCGTCTCGACGCCGGTGACCTTGCCGCCGTCGCGGGCGATGCCGGTCACGGTGGTGGAGCCGCGGAACTCGACGCCGCGCTCGCTCGCGCGTTCGATGAGCAGCTGCACGGCACGAGCGGCGAGCGCCAGTCCGTCACTCGGGATGAGCAGGCCGCCGAGGATCTCGCGGCCATCGCTCAGCGCACCCGTGGTCAGCAGGGGGTAGTGCTTCTCGCATTCGTCGGCGTCGATGATGCGGCTCTCGACGCCCCAGGAAGTCATGAGACCCATCTTGCGGTGGAGGTCCTTCAGCCGTTCCGGCGTGGTGGCGAGCTCGAGGCCGCCCACCTGGTTGAAGCAGGACTGGCCGTCCTTGCTCAGGGCCAGGAGCTTCTCCACGGTGTACGTGGCGAACTGGGTCATGGTCCGGGACCCGTTGTTCTGGAACACCAGGCCCGGCGCATGGGATGTCGAGCCGCCCGCCAGCTCCAGGGGTCCCTGCTCGACGACCGTGACGTTCGTCCAGCCGCGACTGGAGAGTTCGTCCGCGAGGTTGGTGCCGACGATGCCGGCGCCGATGATGACGACTCGTGGTGATGTGCTCATCTTCTTGTGTTTCTCCTGGTTCGCGTCAGCGGAAAACGACGGTTCGGGTGTTGTTCAGCAGGACCCGGTGCTGGCAGTGCCACTGCACCGCCCGGGACAGGGCCTGGGATTCGGCGTCGCGGCCGACGGTGGCGAGGGCGTTCGCGTCCAGGCTGTGGTCCACCCGGAACACCTCCTGCTCGATGATCGGGCCTTCGTCCAGGTCCGCCGTGACGTAGTGCGCGGTGGCCCCGATGAGCTTCACGCCGCGGTCGTAGGCCTGGTGGTACGGCTTGGCGCCCTTGAAACCCGGGAGGAACGAGTGGTGGATGTTGATCGCCCGGCCGCGCAGGGTCTGGGTGAGGCCGTCGGAGAGGACCTGCATGTAGCGGGCGAGCACCACCAGATCGGCCTGGTACTCCTCCACGAGTTCCAGCAGCCGCGCCTCGGCCTGAGGCTTGGTGTCGGCGGTGATCGGCACGTGGATGAACGGCAGGCCCGCGGCCTCCGCCATGGCCCGCAGGTCCTCATGATTGGACACCACGACGGCGATCTCCGCCCCCAGGCTGCCGGCTCGCCACCGGAAGATGAGGTCGTTGAGGCAGTGGCCGAACTTGGACACCATCACGAGCAGACGCTGCGGCTTGCCGTCATGGATCGTGAAGTCCATGCCGAACTCCTCGGCCACGGCGGCGAATTCCGCGCTGAGCCCTTCGACAGTGACGTCCTCGTCGCCGGGAGTGAAGGCCGTGCGCAGGAACAGCTTGCCGCTGACCTGGTCGTCGAACTGCTGGTGCTCGATGATGTCGAAGCCACGGTCCGCCAGGAAAGCGGTGATGGCTCGGACGATCCCCGGGCGTTCCGGACAGGCGAGGGTGAGGACGTACTGAGGCATGGGGGTCCTGCCCTGGGTGGCAATGTTTTCGGCGGTCGCCTCGCCGGCGGTGCGGCTTTCAAGAACAACGGTCACGATCTACTCCTGGATCTTGAGACGTGCTGTGTGGTGACGGGGAGCTGAGGGTCAGGCGTCGATGACCAGGTCGGTCTTCGCCGTGGAGCAGCAGGGCAGGAACTTTCCGGCCGCGATCTCCCGCGCCCGGATGCCGCCCTGATGGTTCATGTCGACGTCGCCGGAGAGCTTGACGACCTTGCAGGAGCCGCACATGCCTTCCTTGCAGTTGGCGCCGATCCGCACGCCCGCGCGCTGAGCCACTTCGAGGATGTGCTCGCTGGGGTCGATCCGGACGTTGACACCGGTGCGGAGGAAGGACAGGGTGAGGCTTCCGGTGCCCACGGTGCTGAACTCGGAAGGGTCCGGGGTGCCCGGGTCGGCCGCCACCGCGGGCCCGGCCGCTTCCGTGCCCGCGGCTTCCAGCGGCAGCCCGGTGGCGTCGAGCGTGCCGTCCTCGTCGTAGCCGGGTTCGTAGAGCCCGAAGGCGGCCGGCTGGCTCTCGTAGTAATCCTCGGGGGATTCCGCGATCTCCTCCGCGATCTCCTCCGCGATGTCCGAGGCCAGCGCGATCTCCTGCTGGTATTCCAGCAGCGTCTGCCGGTTACCGGTGAAGAACTCCATGTAGATCGAGGTTTCGTCCACCCCGACCTTCTTCAGGAGCTCCGTGGCGGTGTTCAGATAGCCCTCGGGCCCGCAGGCGTACACCTGCCGGCCGTTGGCGTCCGGGGCGACCTCGTCGATCATCGCCGCACTGAGCCGCCCGCGCAGGCCCTGCCATCCCTCCGGGATGCCCCGGTCGCCGAGCGAGTAGTGCACCCGGATCCGCGCGTCGACGGAGGCGATGTGGTCCAGTTCCCGCTGAAAGGCGAAGCCATCGGCCTCGGCCCCGTGATAGAGCACGACGACGTCGGCCTGGCCGGGCAGCGAATGGATGGTCCTGACCATGGACATGATGGGAGTGATGCCCGCCCCTGCGGCCAGCAGGAGATAGCGGGCGCGACGGTCCGCATCCGGCAGATGGAACGCGCCGACCGGCCCGAGCATATCCAGCACGGTGCCGGGCTTCACGTTCTCGTGGATCCACGGCGAGACCGCGCCGGTGTCATCCCTCTTCACGGAGAAGCTGAAGGTCCACGGCTGGGTGGGCGAGCTGGACAGCGAGTAGCTGCGGTCCACCGGGTCCTCGTCGTCGCCGTTCACCGGGAAGGCGATGTTGACGTACTGGCCCGCACGGAATGCGAGCGGCGCCCCGTCGCCGCGGCGGAACACGAAGGTCATCAGACCGCCCGCCTCGGGGATGGTCTCGACGCACTCGGCCATGAACTCCTGCGGGTGCCACGGACCCAGTGCCCGGGCGGCCCGGGCGGGGGTCTCGGCGCTGCCCATCACCCGGTTCCAGGGCATCTCCAGCCCGCGGATGCGCTGGGGTTCCCGGACCGCCTGCTGAGTGAGGACTTCGGTCATGCCAGGTGCTCCTGCACGCGGTGCACGTACCAGTTGATGAACGCCTCCACCTGGTACTCGCTCTTCATGTACGGGCCGGGTTCGTAGGCGGGGCTCGCCGCACCCTGCTGGCAGAGCTCCACGAACGCCTTGTCCTGGATGTTGGTCTGCTTCCAGGTGTAGGTGAGCTTGTCCAGGTCGTAGTCGACGCCTTCCACGGCGTCGTCGGCCACGAGCCAGGTGGTGCGGACCAGCGTCTGGTGCTCGTTGATCGGGAAGACACCGAAGGTGATGACGTGATCGCTCATGAAGTGGAACCAGCAGTTGGGCTGGAGGTGCATCGAGCAGCGGCCCAGGCGGAAGTCCCGCAGATCGCCGAGAAGCTTCTTGGACAGCCGGCGGCCGTCGGCGGAGAACGACTCGCCGTCACCGTCGAGGGCTTCGCGGGAGATGCGGATGCCGGCGATGCGGGTGTCGAGCTCCTCGACCACCTGGTGCGGCAGGCCGTACCGGTCGCAGCGCGCCTCGAGGTCCGACTGGGCCACCTTGTTGCGCTCCCAGACCTCTTCGAGGTGGGTGGGGATGAGTCCCTCCGTCAGACCCCAGGTGGGGAACAGGGAGCAGGCGAGCTCGGGGTGCCCGTCGCAGTGGTAGCACTCACGGTTGTTCTCCATGACGAGCTTCCAGTTGCCCTCTTCGATGATGTTCTGCTGGTACGCGATCTTCGTCGTTGCCAGCTCGTGGGGCGCCAGGTACGGCTCGAAGATCTTGGCGGTCTCGTAGAAGTCGGTGGGCGGCTCGGCCGCGAGACACACGAAGATGAGCCCGGCGACCTCGAGGCCGTGGGCCTTCTTGAGCGCGAAGCAGTTCTTGTCGAACTTGGCCTCGCCCGGCGCGGAGGCGTGGATCAGGTTGCCCTCGGGCGAGTACGTCCACGAGTGGTACCCGCAGACCAGGTTGCCGGTCTGCCCAGCAGCCTCGGTGAGCACCCGGGCGCCGCGATGGCGGCAGACGTTGTGCAGGACGTTCACGCCGCCGTCGTCGTTGCGCAGGACGATCAGGGAGTAGGGCCCGTAATCAACCGTCACATAGTCCCCCGGCTCCGGCAGTTCCGCGGTGCTCGCGGCGAAGATCCAGTGCTGTCCGAAGATGGCTTCCATGTCCAGCTTGAAGATCGTGGGGTCCGTGTAGAACGGGGCGTCGAGCGAATATCCGGTGCGCCGGAACTCGAACAAGGCGGAGATCTCGGCCAGCTGCTCCACGGGCAGAGTGGCGGCGAGTCGTCCGCGCGAGCTGAGGGGAGCGTTCGCTGGAGCGGTCATGGGTTTCCTCCCGGGGAGACACGAGGGGCGGGGTGCGCGACAGGCTTGTCATGATGAGATTAGAGTCACATTCCCCGCAGAAAAAGCGCGAGATTTTGCGAATATCCATGCAGAATTAGCGCATGATCGATGTCAGGCTCATCACACTCCGCGTCTTCGGCCAGTGCGGCACCATCGGCGCCACCGCGGAGCTCACGGGCTACTCCCCCTCAGCGGTGTCCGCACAGCTCCGCGAGCTGCAACGGGTGCTCGGAATGCAGCTGCTCACCAAAGACGGACGCGGCCTCCGGCTGACCACCACGGGACGCATCCTCGTCGCCGGCTCGGACGCGCTGATCGCCGAATGGGAACGCCTGCGCGCGGCCGCCATGGAGGCCGGGGACCAGGTCCAGTCCCACTTCGGCCTTGGAGGCTTCTCGACGGCGGCGGCCCACCTGCTCGCCCCGCTCGCCGCGACCCTGCGGTCCACGCGTCCCCTCGTGGATGTCCAGGTCCTCGAAGCCGACCCGGCCCGGTGCTTCGACCTTCTGGTCGCGGAGCGGATCGATCTGGCCGTCATCATCGCGATGCAGTCGGACGCTCAGGAGGAGGATCAGCGCTTCGAGAAGACGGTTCTGCTGGATGACCCGCTGGACGTGATCGTCCCGGCCGATCATCCCCTGGCCTCGCGGGAGGTAGTCACCCTGGAGGAACTGGCCTCGGAACCGTGGATCACGGAGGCCGTCGGCTCCACCTATCACTCGCTCTTCACGGCCGCGTTCACGGCGGTCGGGGTGACACCCCGGATCGCTCACGAGGCCTCCGAGTGGGAGACCATGATCGCCTTCGTCGGCGCGGGCCTCGGCGTCGGCCTGCTGCCGCGGCTGGCCCCGTTGCGCGGCGCCGAGAACGTCGTGCGGCTGCGGATCTCCGGCAAGGGGCGGCCCTCGCGGCGGATCATCGCCGTCGCCCGACGGGGCAGCCTCGGCTCCCCGCTGATCCAGGAATCGCTCGGGATCCTGCAGGCCGGCGCGCACCAGATCCTCACCGCGCGCCTGGACGAAGAGGACTGATCTCCTCGGGTTTCACGGCCTGCCCGAGGGAGCGAAGGGCCTTTACCCTGTCAGTCGGCACGGTGATACTGACATCGGGGATCCGTTATGAACCGACGATGTCTGGAGGACCCGATGGCCGGAGTGAACGAACCCTACAACGCACGGGAAGACGGCATTCCCCTCAAGAGTTCGGCCCGGGCGGTCGTGCCCGGCGTAGAGCTGCACGGCCCGGCGGACGGCGCCAGCCGTCTGGAGATCACGGTGGTCCTGCGGCGCAGGACGGCCCTGCCGGCTCCTGCGGCGGTCGGCCATCTGACCGCCGCCGAGCTGGCCTCCGAGTACGGGGCCTCCGACGACGACGTGCGGCTCGCCACCGAGGTCTTCACCCGGCTGGGGGCGGACGTGGTCGAGTCGGACCCCGCATCGAGGCGTCTCCGGCTGTCCGGCACGGTGGAGCGACTGAGCAGCATCTTCGGCACGACGCTGGAGGATGCCACGAGCACGGCGCCGGACGGCGCCACGGTGCACTACCGCCACCGGCAGGGTGAACTGAGGATCCCCGCCGAACTGAACGGCATCGTGATCGCCGTGCTCGGCCTGGATGACCGCCCCCAGGCCCGTGCCCATTTCCGCGTGCTCCCCCGCGCGGCGGCGGGCACCAGCTACAGCCCCGTGGACCTGGGCCGCGTGTACGACTTCCCTGATGGCACCGACGGCTCGGGCCAGACGGTGGCCATCATCGAACTCGGCGGCGGCTACGCTCAAGCCGATCTCGACGCCTATTTCACCGGGCTGGGACTCGCCACACCCCACATCACGTCCATCGGCGTCGACGGCGGCGCGAATCAGGGCGGGAACGATCCGCAGGGCGCGGACGGCGAGGTCCTGCTGGACATCGAGGTGGTCGGCGCCCTGGCGCCGAAGGCAGCGATCCAGGTCTACTTCGCCCCCAACACGGACGCTGGATTCCTGGACGCCGTGGTCGCCGCGACCAAGGCTTCGCCGTGTGCCATCAGCATCAGCTGGGGCCAGAGCGAGGACCAGTGGACGGCCCAGGCCCGCGACGCGTTCGACCAGGCCCTCGCCGATGCCGCGGCGCTCGGCATCACCACGACCGTGGCCGCCGGGGACCGCGGCAGCAGCGACGGCGCGGCCGACGGAAAGGCCCATGTGGACTTCCCGGCGTCCAGCCCGCACGCCCTGGCCTGCGGCGGCACAAGGCTCGAAGCGGATCCGGCAACCGGGACGATCAGCTCGGAGACCGTGTGGAACGAAGGTCCCGACTCTGCGACCGGCGGCGGCTACAGCAAGGTGTTCCCCCGGCCGGCCTGGCAGTCGCCGTCAGCCGGGAAGTCCGGACGCGGCGTACCGGACGTCAGCGCCGTCGCAGATCCGCAGACCGGCTACCGGATCCGCGTGGACGGCAAGGACATGGTGATCGGCGGCACGAGTGCCGTGGCCCCGCTCTGGGCTGCGCTCATCGCGCGCTTCGCGCAGGCCGGGAACCGGCGTTTCGGGCTCATCCAGCCCTCGCTCTACGCCGTGTCGTCGGGGTTCCGGGACGTGACCGTCGGCGACAACGGAAGCTACCATGCGGGGCCCGGCTGGGATGCCTGCACGGGACTGGGCACACCCGACGGCACGGCGCTCCTGGCGGCGCTGAAACCGGGCTCCTGAAAGCCGCGCTGAGACCGCGCTGACCCGAAGCGCTACACCGAGCTGCTGGCCCGGTGCCGCGCCCTCGCGCCGCGCCGTGACTTCATCCAGTTTCTGCGAGCCCGCCTCGCACTGCCCGGGAGCCACCGGAACAGCGCCTTCGGCACAGCACCGGAGAAGACGTACGTCTTCCCGTCGCGCTCCAGGGCGAACTCGGGTTTGCCCTCCGGGGCCGTCGATCCGGCGCCGAGGGACAGGGCGAAGGCGCACTTCCCACCGAAAGCCAGGTAGCTCTCACTCACGTTGACATCCTCAATCCTCTGGGCGGACCACCGATGGCAGACCTCGGCACCACCGCATCACTCTGATGAGTGGCGTGAGGCCCCGGATCATGACGTGATCCGGGGGCCTGAATTCGTCCGGGTCCCGTCTCTTGCACGAGGGGTGGACCGAGGGCTCCCGCTTGCATAGGCTGACGTCAAGCGCCATGTATGCGCATACAGCCCTCTGGTGGAAGGTGGTCATCGTGACCCAGGAAGTGTTGCCTCGTCAGACTCCCGAACAGCTCGGCGTGGACCCCCGCGGAATCGGTTCCTTCCTCGACGCGGTCGAGGCCGCGGGCATCGAGCTGCACAGCCTCATGATCTCGGTCGACGGCGCCGTCGTCGCCGAGTCCTGGTGGCATCCGTACGACGCGTCCACACCTCATCTGCTGTACTCGCTGAGCAAGAGCTTCACCTCCCTGGCGGCGGGCATCGCGGAGTCCGAGGGCCTGCTCCGCAGGGACGATCGGCTGTCCGATCTCCTCCCGGAGGCCTCGGGTTACGGCGAAGCGACGATCGCCGACGCCCTGCGGATGTCGGTGTGCCATCTCCTCGACCCGGTCCTCGACCCGAGCGTCGAGCTTCCGGTCACCGACGACGGCCTCCTCCAGCTGCTGTCCGCGTACCACCCCGAGCGGCGTCCGGGCGAGATCTTCACCTACGACCAGCTCGCCACCTTCGCGGTCGCCAAGATCATCGAACGCGCCGCCGGAACCTCCCTCTTCGACTATCTCCGCCCTCGCCTGCTCGAACCCCTCGGGGCGACGGAGGCGAAATGGGCCGGCGGCGACTCCAACCCCGGCTTCACGGGCCTCCACCTCCGCACCGAATCGATCGCCGCGTTCGGGCAGCTGCTCCTGCAGCGCGGCGTCTGGCAGGGCCGCCGGCTCGTGCCGGCGGAGTGGATCGATCAGGCCACCTCGGTGCGGATCAGCAATGACGCGGACCACCGGTTCCCGCCGGGCCAGCCGGTGGATCGGGACAGCTCGCTCGGGTACGGGTATCAGTTCTGGATCGGCGATCACGGCTATCACGCGGGCGGCGCCTACAGCCAGTTGTGCATCGTGCTTCCGGGGGTGAACTCGGTGATCGCCCTGACCGCCTCGACCGTGCTCGGCCAGCCCCTCCTCGACGCCGTCTGGGAACATCTGCTCCCCGTGCTGTCCGACCGGGACGACGCTCCTGGGGCCGATGCCGAGGCCACGGACAGCGCCACTCTCTCCCGCCGCCTTCAGGAAACGGCCATCTCCGCGCCCACCGCCGGCGCCGAACGCCGCGCCGAGGCGCAGGCGAAGGCCAATCTGGGAATGCTGGCGGGACTCGTCCTGGCGCTGCGGGGCGAGGCTGCGCCTGACGGCTGGGTGGAGGCCGCCGAGCGTGCGCCGGAGTGGGCCGCCCTGGCCGCCCAGGCGATCGGGGCTGCGGGCGCACGGCTGGCGCCGCCGTCGTCGTACAGCGTCGCCGGGACTGTTTTCACTCGCGCGCCCAGCGAGCCGGGCCTCCCCGAGGTGCGTTTCGGCGGGCTGGGCGGCACAGACCTGCCGGAGCTCGAAGAGGTGCGGCTCGACGGCGACACCCTGACCTTGACGCTCGACGGCGTGGCCTATCGTCTCCAGGTCGGCGGCGATGACTGGGCGCAAGGCAAGTTGCTGAGCGATCCTCCGGTCCGCTTCGCCACGCGGGGCGGCTGGAACGGGACCGATGCGTTCGAGGCCGAGCTCCGGATGATCGAGGGCCCGCATGTGGGGCTGCTCAGCCTCTCCCCCGCGACCGGGCGCTTCTCCTTCACGTGGCGGGAACCGACGCTCGTGGGCCGGGGCCTCGCGGGCTACCAGGTGTAGTGCCCGCCCCTCAGGGGCAGCCGCAGCTGCGGCCCAGGAGCATCGCCACGGGCAGGACGACGTGCCGGCTGGTCCCCGGCGCGTCGAGCGCCTCGGTGAGGAGCTCTACGGCGACGCGCCCGAGCTCGTCCATCGGCTGACGGACCGTCGTGAGTGGCGGATCCGCCAGCCGGGCCGCGTCGATGCCGTCGAAGCCGGTGACGGCGATGTCGCCGGGGACCGCGATCCCGTGCTCCACGAGCGCGGCCTGCACCCCCAGGGCCGTCTGATCACTGGAACAGACGATCGCGTCCGGGAGTGAGTCCGCGAACGTCGGAGCCGACGTCAGCAGTGTGGTCACGGCGGCGTACGTGGCGGAGCGGGACCCGGCGTCCACGAGCGGCTCCGCCGGCGCCCCCAGGCCGCGGTCCTGCAGTGCCGCGGTGAAACCCGCGTGGCGAGCCGCATGCTCGGCTCCCGTGGCGGAACCCGCGAACGCGAAACGGCGAGCGCCGTGCTCGTCGGCCAGATGCGCCGTGAGGGCCCGAATGCCGCTGAAGTCGTCCACCCTGACGGAGGATGCCGCCATACCCTCCGGCACCAGCTGGGAGACGAGAACCATCGGGAGCCGCTGCGCCAGGAGCCGCAATTGCGCCTCCTCGATCGTGGCGGGCAGCACCACGAGACCGTCGCTGCGGCGTGCGATGTCATCGAGCCCCACGCCGCGGCCGTCGGCGTCCTGCCATCCGACCAGGAGTGGGAGCCGGCGCAAGGTGCACTCGAGTTCGATGCCCCGCAGCACCTCGTCGGCATAGAGAGGGAACAGCCGGGGCCAGCGTCCGCGGTACTCGACGCGAGGCACCTCGCCCTCGGCGCTCGGCACCGGGCCGCGGTCCCATTCGTCGGGTTCGTGCCCGCTGAACGAGTAGAAGCCGAGGGTACCGGTGCTCCGTTCGGCGAGGCCGCGGGCCAAACCGCTGGGCAGATAGCCGAGTTCCTGGACGGCGCTCTGGATGCGGTCCCGGAGCGTCTCGCTGAGCTTTTCCGGAGTGCGGAAGTACCTCGAGATCGACGCCGTGGACACACCGGCCGCCGCTGCGACGTCGTACACCGATGGACGCGCCTTCGTCACGGTCATCCCTCACTCTCTGTCCTCCGACGCCGGTCCGGCGTCGGCCGCCCCGGAATGGGCCGGGGCCGCCGCCCCCAACGGTATCGGAAGAAGCGCGACTCCAGCCCTTGTTTCCACGAATGTACGCGCATACGCTCGTGTCCACCAACCTCGGGTACGACATCCGTGCACCAACTCGATGAGGAGTTACATGTCGGTCCAGAAGAGAATCCCCGCCGCGCTCGACCCGTCGCCGGCCGTTCCGGAACCCGTCCTGCACCTGGCCGACGCCGAAACGGTGCCCGGGGAACGGCAGACTCCCTGGTTCTGGGTGAGCTTCGCCCTCGCCTGGGGCGCCACCGGCGTCGCGCAGGGGGTGGCCGGCGTCGCGGTGCCTCAGCTGCTGAAACAGTGGGACGCTGCGAGCGCCTCGGCGAACCTCAGCGTCCTGCTGACGGTGGGCGGCTTCGCAACGCTTGTGGTGACCCCGGTCTTCGGGCGGCTGAGCGACCGCTCGCGATCCCGCCTGGGGCTGCGGCGGCCGTGGATCCTGACCGGATCGCTGATCGCCCTCGCCGGCTACCTCGCGCTCGCCTGGGCGCCCTCCCCCGCCTGGCTCTGGATCGGCATCGTGCTGAACTATGTGGGCTGGGGCGCCGTCGCCATGGCGCAGCACAGCCTCTTCGCGGATCAGATCCGGCGCCGGATCCGCGCCATCATGTCGGCGGTCACCGGGGCGGCCGGCACGGTCGGCATCCTGGTGGGCACGATGATGACCGGGCAGCTCGCCTCCCTGGGGCAGGCCGCCATGTTCCTCATCCCGGGCGCCGTGGCGGTGGTGCTGTCTCTGACGCTGTTCTTCACTCTGCGGGATCTCCGTCGGACGGACGCTCCCCCGCCGTTCAATCTGGAAGCGTTCATCAGCACCTTCTGGCTCAGTCCGCGGCGCCATCCTGATTTCGCCTGGGCCTGGATCTGCCGTTTCCTCATGACCGCGTCGATCGTCACGGTGACGAGCTACCTCTATCTGACGATCTCCGGACGGTTCGACCTCGACGATCCCTCGGTGATCGCCGGCGTGCAGACCCAGGCCACGCTGGTCTTCACCGTCTGCAATCTGCTGTTCGCCTTCATCTTCGGCGTCATCTCGGACCGGACCAGGCGGCGCAAGCCGAGCGTGCTGTTCGGCGCGATGCTCAGTGCCATCGGTCTCATCGTGGCGGTCGCGACGCCGGGGCTGCCCATCTTCCTGGTCGGCATCGCCCTGATCGGCGCGGGACAGGGCGCGTACATCTCGGCCGACGTGGCCCTGATGACCGAATGCCTCCCCTCGGTGGACGAGGCCGGCAAGGACCTCGGGATCGTCGCGCTGGCGTATCTGCTGCCGAATATCTTCGTCCCGGTGCTCGGCTTCCTCCTCACCAGGATCGGCTCGCCCACCGGGGAGAACTTCGTAGCCCTCTATGTGGCCGCCTTCGCCATGGCCGTGCTGGCCGGTCTGTCCGTCCTCAGAATCAGGAGTGTGCCGCTGATGAACTGCCTCAACGGGAAGGTCGGCCTCGGATGAGGTGGAGACGTGGGCGCTGGCGGCGTCCCGCCGTCGACCCGGCCGTCACCGCCTTCGAGAAGGCTGCGGCTCCTTTCAAGAAGCCGGAACCGTCCGATCCCGCCGGGCGTCGCCGCGTGGCCCAGGAGAATGACGACCGGATCCAGGCCGAGTTCGCCGAGCAGCCTCCTGAAACCGCGACGGCGGATCACCTCATCCCGGTGCGTCAGGCGCCAGACGTGCGGGTGCGGGTGTACTGGCCGGGCGAGGAGCCGACGTCCCCCGGGGCCGGGCTCCCGGTACTCGTGTACTGCTACGGCGGCGGCTTCACCCTGGGCGGGATCGACTGGCAGGCCTGGGACGCCCGATTGCGACGGCGGGCGCAGGACGCCGGGGTCATCATCGTGGCGCCGGACTACGCGCACGCGCCTGAGCTCCAGTTCCCGGTCCAGCCGGAGCAGTGCTGGGCGGCGTTCGAGTGGGCCTTTGAGCACGCCGAGGAGCTGGGAGGGTCGCGGGACCGGATTGCCGTCGGCGGCGCCTCGTCTGGCGGCAACCTCGCGGCGGCGGTGACGCTCATGAATCGCGACCGGAACCGAATCCCCGTGCGGCTTCAGATCCTGGAGAACCCGGCCCTCGATCTCACGATCGGCCACGCGGACATGAGCGGCATCGGCCCGAGCATGCCGCACGTCATCCTGGAGAAGGCGGGCCGGGCGCTCGTGGCCCAGTACCTCGGACCGGACCGGGCGCTGGCCCGCGAGCCGTATGCGTCACCTCTCCTCGCGGAGTCGCACGAGGGTCTCCCACCCGCCGTGATCTTCACCGCGGAGTTGGACCCGCTGCGCGGCGATGGCGAGGCGTATGCCCGGGCGCTCTCGGCGTCCGGTGTCCCGGTGACGGCACTGAGGTTCGTGTCGCAGACCCACGAGTCCTTGGGGATCCCGGTCCCGTTCGCGGCGGGCGACTTCGCACACCGCGCGTGGGTGAACGAGGTGGCGCGGCTGCGGGAGTAGGTGGTGCGGGGCATTTCTCAGCCGCGCTCGCGGGCCGCTTCCCGCTCGATGCGCTTCCGGCGGGACGACTCCGCCAGGATCGCGGCAGTGATCGCCCCGATCGCCGCCGACGTCGGTCCGTTCACGTAGTAACCCACTCCGGCGCCCAGCAACGTCACGATGGCCGTCCCCCACAAGTTCATCAGAGCGCTCCCCACTGCTCACGATTTTCGACCTGTTGTCTCTGGAGCCTATCGATGAGAGCGCTCGAGGACAACGGCAAAGGTCATCGGCGGGCCAGCCAATATTACGCCAAGCCACATTCGACGCCTACCTCGCAACGCCCCGTCGACACCAGACGTGTACCGCTCCTGCTCCGCGAATGGAGAGCCCGCATCCGATGTCGGCTACCCCTACTGGAGCGAGTTGAATAAGCCACGGCATAGTAGGAAGACTGACGCCGGCGTAGCGACCACTGCCAAGCAATTCGGGCAAACGGCGGACAATCCCTAATAGCACTTGGATTCGCCCTCCGCTCACGAGGCGCGGCGACGCCCTTCACTTGACGAGCCTCGGCTCTGGCACCTAGCCAAAGGCCTGACACGCGTCCGGGAATACGAACCCACACGTCTTCACTTCTGTCGGAATAGGCACCGAGGACACCACGCCGAAGCAATCAAGGAAGCGTTAGGCGGCGCCCGAGACGGTCACCCGGTAATATCCATGAGTCACACGACTGAAAAAGACTTTCAGCCACGACACTGACACGAGCCACTACTGGGGGAATCTATGGCACAGCGAACTATGACGCTTCAGGCAATCCGAATCAAGGCCAGCCGAAAGGACGCCTTCTACTTCCTCGACAATGTCAGTGGAGTTGAAGTCCTCGACTACTTCGAAAAATGGGCCAAAAGCCTCAGCCCGGACCACTTCAACAACCACACCAAGCAGACCTACGGAACCAAGCCACTGGTCGAGCGCCGGAATCGGCTCGTCGTGCTGACCATGCGTACAGGTCACTACGGAAGCCCAGGAGAACATGTTATTGATACAGCGAAGCATGCTCCTCAGTACGAGACAAAGGACATAGACGCGGCCACGGTGGAAACTCGGTGCGCCTTGTTGGTACCGCCGGGAGCTGATCGGGGACTATTCTTCATCGAACGCGTAGTGATCGAAGGATGCGGCTCTCGAGTTTGGAGCTCGTTCAGCGAACACCTGAAGGATCTACTTCACACGAAGAATGCAGATGACGGCCGGCCGCTAAGGGCAACCATCCAGGCCCATACGGTGAATGAACTTGACGAGTGGCTCGAGGGTGCCGATCTTGAGTCGATCAAGGCAACAATCAAGTCAGCTCATAAGGATGTAGCCGACGACGGTGACACAAGAGGCTACAGCTTCGAGTACACGGGCATGTTGAAACCGACCAATGGGACCAAGTATTTCCCGCGCTGGGTCCGGGACCTCATCCTAAAGCATGGCATCGGCGAAGCCGCCGAGATTGGATTCCCGGTCGTCGAAGGGAGCGATTACGAAGACATCGCCGTCACCGTCGGGGATGGAGACCGTCACAAGACTTTTGTCGTAGGTAGGGAGAAGACTCCTGCACTGAAGCTCCTACTTAGCGGACACGGTGAGCAGAAGCTCACCACCGATAGACTGATCGAAGAGATCGACGAAGCGGCGAAGGACTACTACGCACGGCACAACATCGCGTACCAGATGGGGTGGACGAGAGCGCCGCGAAGCTGATCTCCAAACAGAGGGGAAACTGTGAGCGCCAAGGTCAGCGTGCTGCCGATCGTAAAGGACCACTTCGCAACTCTGCGAGATGCCCGCAACGGAAAGATTTCATTCGGGGACTTATTCACTCAACTCGGTGTCCCAGTTCTAGCTGGAGGTACCAGCTATGCCGCCGGGCTCAACCTTGACCAGGCTTACGGCAACGTCGTCGCCGCCTTAGCCATCGTGTTCGGTTTCGCGTTTGCCGTGGCTGTTTTTGTCTTCCAACTCCGGATGCAGATGGCAGACCTGCAAGTCTCGGCCGAACAGTCCCATGTTGCAGAGATCACCCCCCTAATTGACACTCGAGCGCCCCAACTTGTAAACGAACTGTTTTCAAACTGTCTCTACGCGGTCGTCGTGTCGGGCGCAACAACGGTCCTCGCCACGGCAGCAGGGCCGTTTCATCTAGGACGGGTCGGCGACTCCGCCCTACTCACCTTGGTCATCCATCTTGCTCTGGTGCTCATGATGTGTCTCAAACGCCTGAACTCGGCGTTCACAAAGGTTGCAAAACGGAGATCTCATTGAAACCCGCCCTGGAATACGAGGCGTAATACGCACGTTCCAGGCGACATGGGTACTCACAGGGCACGTCGCGTACTTAGATGGCAGTCAATCAGCAATATCTAACCGACTATTACGCTCGCCAACTCGAACGATGCCACGACGTGGACAAAGCCACAAGCAGTTCATAGTGCAATAACATTACCTCTCGACCTCGCTGCAAACGGCGTCAACGACGGCACATTGCTTCGCACCAGACTCCAAGAAAATGCCGTCGAACAATCAAACATCCGCGACCAACTCACCAACAACCAAATAGGCCATCGCGCAGGGGTGAAGCCAGCTTGACCTACATCACGCTGTTCGCTGATCCTCCGAGGCACTATCGCGTTGCGAGCGACACAACAAGGCGGCACTTCCGCAGATGCTGGCTCGTCCGTGCCGATGGGGACAATTGACCCCCACGGTAACCGGGACCCTCCAAGCACCTGCCGCTGCTCTCTTCGGCAAGACCCTCGAGAACACAGTACCCATCCCCAAGAATCAAAAGACCACCCAGTCCTTACGGGACTGAGTGGTCAATTCGACACGACATCCAAAAACCAACATGTCCTTGGTGTGAGTAAGTTCACCTTGGTGGGCCCTACCGGGATCGAACCGATGACATCCACGGTGTAAACGTGGCGCTCTACCAGCTGAGCTAAAGGCCCTTCTCTGCTGTCCGCGCTGCGGTCAACAGGTATCAACCTTAGCGGATGCCCAGTTCAGCGGGCAAACGGCGACACCGCCGGCAACCCTGCCGCGGCACCCCCGGAGGAGGCCGACCGCCGTCGTCGTGCGCGGGTCAGTGCGCCCGGGGCGCCGGCGGCGGGAGCAGTGCGCGCGCGAACGCCCGCAAGGTCTCCGAGGTGCCGCTGTGCAGCCGTACGGTGGCCAGCTCATCGCCCCTGGTGGGGCCCTGGTTGACCAGCACCACCGGAGTGCCCGTCTTGTCGGCCTGCCGGACGAATCGCAGCCCGCTCATGACCGTGAGCGACGTCCCTGCGACCAGCAGCACGTCGGCTTCCTCCACGAGCTTCAAGGCACGCGCCAAACGCGGCTTCGGCACGTTCTCACCGAAGAACACGAAGTCGGGCTTCAGCACTCCCCCGCAGCGCGGACACGGAGCGACCACGAACTCTCGGGCCAGGGCGTCATCGATCTGGGCGTCGGCATCGGGGGCCTCCACGACGCCAAGTTCCTCGGCCCGCTCGATGAACCCGGGATTGAGCGCGGTCAGCATCTCCTCGAGCGTCCGGCGCCGCAGCAGATCGCCGCACTCGGTGCAGATGATCTGGTCGACCCGGCCATGCAGATCCACCACATTCTCGCTGCCGGCGTCCTCATGGAGGCGGTCCACGTTCTGCGTGATGACGGCCTGGATGGCTCCGCCGCGTTCGAGCTCGGCCAGCGCGAGGTGACCGTCATTGGGCTCGGCCCATTTCACGCGTCGCCAGCCCAGATGGTTCCGGGCCCAGTACCGCTGCCGAGCCGCGGCGGAGCCCATGTACTCCTGGAGCGTGATCGGATTCGAGGGGCGCGAATTCGGGCCCCGATACGCGGGGATCCCGGAATCCGTGCTGATCCCGGCCCCCGTCAGCACCACCACGGCACGGGAGCGGAGAAGGCCCAGGGCCTCCTCGAGCGCCTCGTCCGTGGTGATTTCGGTCATTCCGCGAGGTCCGCCAGGGCCTGCCGGTACGCCTCGAAGTCGCGTGCCTGGCCGCGCGGATTGACCACGCCGTAGCGGACCACTCCGTCGGCGTCCAGGATGAACGTGCCGCGCACGGCCATGCCGGACTCCTCGTCGAACACCCCGTACGCCCGGGCAGCTGCGCCATGCGGCCAGAAGTCCGCCAGAAGATCGAAGTCATAGCCCTGCTGATCGGCCCAGGCCCGCAGCGCGAACTTGCTGTCCACGGACACGGCCAGCACGCGGGCGTCGAGCCCGGCGAACAGAGAGATGTTGTCCCGGATCTCACACAGCTCACCCGTGCAGATGCCGGAGAAAGCGAACGGGAAGAACACGACGACGGCGGGGCGGCCGCGCAGCGCACTGAGCGTCACCTCTTCACCGAACTGGTTCACCAGGGTGAAGTCGGGTGCCTCCTCCCCCACGGCCGGGGAAACCAGCCCCAGAGGGTTCGCCACTTGTTGAGACATCACTTCTTCTTCCGGAACACCAGTCGGGTCCCGGACCAGTCCTTCGCAGCGGACAAAGTCGATGTGCTGTGCAGACCTGCGGTGGGGGCGGCCTGCTGGATATCCGCGGGAGGAACGTACCCGTCCCGGCCGGACTTGGGGGTCAGGATCCAGACCACACCGTCGCCCTCCAGGGCGGGAAGCACGTCCACGAGGGCGTCCACCAGGTCGCCATCCTCGTTGCGCCACCACAGGATGACGGCGTCGACTACTTCCTGTTCTTCCTCGTCCAGCAGCTCCGAACCGGTGATGTCCTCGATGTCCGCGCGGAAGTCGAAATCGACATCCTCGTCGTATCCGAACTCCTGGATCAGGTCGCCGTCCTTGAAACCCAGACGGCTGGCAGTGGTGACGTCCGCGACGGCGTCGGCCTCGCTCACTCGTTCCTCCTCGTAGTAGGCCGGTAACTCCATTCCGGCCCGCGTCACTTCCCATTGTGATGCATGAGAGGCGCTTTCGCAGCGGTTGACACCGAATTGTCCTCAGGCGTCGCTCCGAGACCCGCGGACCGCGCGCAATGCACAGGTCCCCAAATGCGAAGGCCGCGATGTGAGGGCTAGAGTGATCCATGAACACGAGTGAGTCATGTCCGGAACCCCGGCCGTGCAGGACGAGTGACCAGTTGAGAGTGCCGGAATCACCTGACCGGCGCCCGGAAGCGATTTGCCGCGCGCGGTAGCCCCTGGATCAGCGAGGCGCCGCAGTTGCATCAAAGAGAGGTTTGACGTGGCTGCTGAAGAAATCACCCCTTCGATCCTGAGCGGTCTGACCGCCGGAGTCCCCGATGTGGATCCCGAGGAGACCAGCGAATGGGTTGAATCATTCGACGCGTTGGTCAAGGAGCAAGGCACGGAGCGCGCACGCTTCATCATGCGTTCCCTGCTCCAGCGTGCCGGCGCACAGTCCGTGGGCGTCCCCATGGTCACCACCACCGACTACGTGAACACCATCCCGGTGGACCAGGAGCCGGCCTTCCCGGGCAACGAGGAGCTCGAGCGCCGCTACCGCGCCTACATGCGCTGGAACGCCGCGATCATGGTGCACCGCGCGCAGGATCCGCGGATCGGCGTCGGCGGCCACATCTCCACTTACGCGGGCGCCGCGACCCTGTACGAAGTCGGCTTCAACCACTTCTTCCGCGGCAAGGACCACCCCGGCGGCGGCGACCAGGTCTTCTTCCAGGGCCACGCCTCCCCCGGCATGTACGCCCGCGCCTTCATGGAAGGCCGCCTGAGCGAGGAAGACCTCAACGCCTTCCGCCAGGAGAAGTCCAAGGCTCCGCACGGCCTGTCGTCCTACCCGCACCCGCGCCTCATGCCGGAGTTCTGGGAGTTCCCGACCGTGTCCATGGGCATCGGCCCCATGAACGCCATCTACCAGGCACAGTCCAACCGCTACCTGCACAACCGCGGGCTCAAGGACACGAGCGACCAGCACGTCTGGGCCTTCCTGGGTGACGGCGAGATGGACGAGCCGGAGAGCCGCGGCCTGCTGCAGCTCGCGGCCAACGAAGGCCTGGACAACCTGACCTTCGTGATCAACTGCAACCTCCAGCGCCTCGACGGACCCGTCCGCGGCAACGGCAAGATCATGCAGGAACTTGAGGCCTTCTTCCGCGGCGCCGGCTGGAACGTCATCAAGGTCGTCTGGGGCCGCGAGTGGGACGACCTGCTCGCCAAGGACCAGGACGGCTCGCTCGTCGACATCATGAACACCACGGTCGACGGCGACTACCAGACGTACAAGGCCGAGAACGGCGCCTTCGTGCGTGAGCACTTCTTCGGCCGCACCCCGCAGACCAAGGAACTCGTCGCGGACCTCACCGACGACCAGATCTGGAACCTCAAGCGCGGCGGTCATGACTACCGCAAGGTCTACGCGGCCTACAAGGCAGCCATGGAGTTCAAGGGCAAGCCCACGGTCATCCTGGCCCACACGGTCAAGGGCTACGGCCTCGGCACCCACTTCGAGGGCCGCAACGCGACCCACCAGATGAAGAAGCTGACCATGGAGGACCTCAAGGCCTTCCGCGATCACCTCCGCATCCCGGTCACGGATGAAGAGCTCGAGAAGGACCTCTACAACCCGCCGTACTACCACCCGGGCACCGACGCACCGGAGATCAAGTACATGATGGAGCGCCGCGCGGCCCTCGGCGGTTCGGTTCCCGAGCGCCGTGCCAAGCACGACGAACTCGTGCTGCCGGGTGATAAGGCCTACGAGGTCGCGTACAAGGGGTCGGGCAAGCAGAAGGCCGCCACCACGATGGCCTTCGTCCGCCTCCTGAAGGACCTCCTCCGCGACAAGGACTTCGGCAAGCACGTCGCCCTGATCGTCCCGGATGAGTCCCGCACCTTCGGCATGGACGCGTTCTTCCCGACCGCGAAGATCTACAACCCGAACGGCCAGAACTACCTGTCCGTGGACCGCGAGCTCGTCCTGGCGTACAAGGAAGCCGCGACCGGTCAGCTGATCCACCCGGGCATCAACGAGGCCGGCGCCGTCGCCGCGTTCACCGCCGCCGGCACGTCCTATGCGACCCACGGCGTCCCGCTCATCCCGATCTACGTGTTCTACTCGATGTTCGGGTTCCAGCGCACCGGCGACTCCTTCTGGGCCGCCGCGGACCAGATGACCCGTGGCTTCATCATCGGCGCCACCGCCGGCCGCACCACCCTGACGGGTGAGGGTCTCCAGCACGCGGACGGCCACTCGCCGATCCTGGCCGGCACCAACCCGGCCATCCGCAGCTACGACCCCGCCTTCGGCTACGAGATCGCCCACATCATGCGGGACGGCCTGGAGCGCATGTACGGCCCGGACTCCGATGACCGGAACATCATGTACTACCTCACGGTGTACAACGAGCCGATCCACCAGCCGGCGCAGCCCGAGAACGTGGACGTCGAGGGCATCACCCGCGGCATCCACCACATCAGCTCCCCGAGCGTCGACGGCCCCCGCGCCAACGTGTTCGCAGCCGGTGTCTCCGTGCCGTGGGCCCTGGAGGCCCAGCAGGTCCTCGCCGAGGACTGGGGCGTCGCGGCCGACGTCTGGAGCGTCACGTCCTTCAACGAGCTGCGCCGTGACGGCGTGGCCGTGGACGAGCACAACCTGCTCAACCCGGAGGACCTCCAGACCCCGTACATCACGCAGAAGATGGCCGACAACCCCCACCCGGTGGTCGCTGTCTCGGACTACATGCGTGCCGTGCCGGACCAGATCCGCCAGTACCTCCCCAACCGCTTCACCGCGCTGGGTGCGGACGGCTTCGGCTTCTCCGACACCCGCCAGGCAGCCCGCCGCTTCTTCAAGAACGACACCCACTCGATCGTGGTCGCCGTTCTTCAGCAGCTGGCCGCCGAGGGCAAGGTCGACGCGACCGCGCCGCGCCAGGCGATCGAGAAGTACGACCTGAACAACGTGAACGCCGGAACCACGGGCGGTGCGGGCGGCGACGCCTGATCCCCGTCCACCGACATCACTGAAAGCTGAGGCCCGCATCCGCACCGGATGCGGGCCTCAGCCGTCCTGCGCACAGCGTCAGCCGCGCACGACGACGGCGGGCGGGGCACGCCGTCGTCCTCACCGCGGTCATCACCCCAGGTGGGCCGCGGCTCAGTTGTAGCCTTCACACAAAGCACCTGGCACTAAGCTTCTTAGCATGACGCAGTCCGATGGAAAGCCCTCGCCCACCCCGTCCGCCTCCGCGGACAAGGCGGAGACCTTGAAGAAGCTGCGCGCCAACGTCGGGCAGCTCTCGACCCGGACCACCCGGCAGCTCGAAGCCTCGCTCCCCTGGTACGCCCGGCTCAGTGCCGATGAGCGGTCCACGCTGGGCCTGGTGGCACAGAACGGCATCGCGGCATTCGTCACCTGGTACGAGCGGCCCAGTTCCCCCGCCTGGATCCTGTCCGATGTCTTCGGCACGGCGCCGAGCGAGATGACCCGCTCCATCAGCTTGCAGAAGGCGCTCCAGCTCATCCGGATCGTGGTCGAAGTGGTCGAGGAACAAGTCCCCGTGCTCGCCCCGGAGAAAGCCCAGCCCGAACTCCGCGAGGCCGTGCTCCGGTACTCCCGGGAGGTGGCCTTCGCGGCTGCCGATGTCTACGCCCGCGCCGCCGAATCACGCGGTTCGTGGGACACTCGCCTCGAAGCGCTCATCGTGGACGCGATCCTGCGCGGCGAGAACACGGACGCCCTCCGGTCACGGATCGCGGCCCTCGGCTGGAAGGCCCAGGAGCGCTTCACGGTGGTCGTCGGCAAGACGCCCCTGGAACCCAGCGCCAGCTACGTGAGCGAACTGCGGCGCACGGCCGGCCGCTACGCCGACGACGCGCTCGTGGGCATCCAGGGCGACCGGCTCATCCTGGTGCTCGGCGGCCTGCATGACCGCGAGAACTCCCTCGCCAAGCTGAGCGAACTGTTCGCGCCGGGGCCCGTGGTGCACGGCCCCGAAGCGGCCTCGCTCACCGATGCCAGCCTGTCCGCGCAGGCGGCGTTCGCCGGACTGACCGCGGCCCGCGCCTGGCCTGCCGCTCCCCGCCCCGTGGCGGCAGGCGACCTCCTGCCGGAGCGGGTCATCTCCGGGGACGAGACGGCTCGGAGGCAGCTCGTGGCCGGGATCTACCGTCCGCTGCTGGCGGCCTCCAACGGCTTGGTGGACACGCTGAGCAGCTACCTGGAACTCGGGCATTCGCTCGAGGCGACGGCCCGCGAGCTCTTCGTCCACGCGAACACCGTGCGGTACCGGCTCAAGAGGGTCTGCGACGTCACCGGCTGGGACCCGTTGATCCCCCGCGAGGCGTATGTGCTGCAGACCGCGCTGGCGGTCGGCCGCCTCGCTCCGCCGCAGCGACCCGCGCACGACCGCCATGCAACGCGCCCACATTGACCCATTCTTGTAGACTTCCTACAAACAGGCCCCCTGAGCTTCGTTCAAGCAAACAGGCGGCAATGCCCCCTCGATTTGGAAAGCTGATTAAGTGCTAGCAATCGTCTGCCCCGGACAGGGCTCTCAGACCCCCGGTTTCCTCGCCCCCTGGCTGGAGGTCCCCGGCGTCGCCGAGCACCTGGCCGCCCTGAGCGAAGTGGCTCAGCAGGACCTGGCCGCCCACGGAACCACCTCCGATGAGGAGACCATCAAGGACACCGCCGTCGCGCAGCCGCTCATCGTGGCTGCCGGTCTGGTCTCTGCGAAGGCCCTCTTCGACGTCGAGCTCTCGACCCTGCCCGTCACTCTGGCCGGTCACTCGGTCGGTGAGATCACCGCGACCGCCCTTGCCGGTGTCCTCAGCGAAGCCGACGCCATGCGCTTCGTGCGCGAGCGCGCGAACGGCATGGCCGAGGCCGCAGCCGTCACGCCTACCGGCATGAGCGCCGTCGTCGGCGGCGATCCCGCCGAGGTTCTCGCCGCGATCGAAGCGTCCGGCGCCGCCCCCGCGAACGTCAACGGCGCCGGACAGGTGGTGGCCGCGGGCACCTTCGAGCAGCTCGAAGCCCTCGCCGCCAACCCGCCGGCCAAGGCCCGCGTGATCCCGCTGAAGGTCGCGGGCGCGTTCCACACCACGCACATGGCCCCCGCCGTGGCCGCCCTGGACGTGCTGCAGCACGAACTGAACATCCACGAGCCGCAGGTTCCCCTGCTCTCCAACTACGACGGTCAGCTCGTCGCCAACGGCAAGGCCGGTGTCGCCAGCCTGGTCGCCCAGGTCTCCCGCCCGGTCCGCTGGGATCTCTGCATGGAGACGCTGCTGGCGCAGGGCGTCAAGGGCGTCATCGAGCTCTCCCCCGCCGGCACCCTCACCGGTCTCGCGAAGCGCGGCATGCCCGGGATCAAGACCGTCGCCGTCAAGACCCCGTCCGACCTCGACGCCGCCCTGGCACTCTTCGCCGAGGTCGAGCAGGATGCCGCTCCCGGCGGCTCCGGCCACCACGCGGCGGGGAACGGCGAGGGCGCGCAGGCATGACCCCCGTCCTCCGGCAGAACGAAGTCCGGGCAGGAACCCGCATCCACGGTGTGGGGGCCTTCCGTCCTGACGTCGTGGTGACCAATGACGACGTCTGCCAGTGGATCGATTCCTCGGACGAGTGGATCCGGCAGCGCACGGGCATCGTGACCCGGCGACGCGCGTCCCAGGACGTGAGCGTCATCGACATGGCCGAAGGCGCCGCGCGCGACGCGCTGGCCAAGGCAGGTATCGAGGCTTCCCGTCTCGGGGCGGTCATCGTCTCCACGGTCTCGCACCCCTTCGCCACGCCGTCCGCAGCGACGGCCCTGACCGAACGCCTCGGGGCGACCCCGGCGCCGGCCTATGACGTCTCCGCGGCCTGTGCTGGATACTGCTATGGCGTGGCCCAGGCGGACGCTCTGGTCCGTTCCGGCGCAGCAGAATACGTCCTGGTGGTGGGCGCGGAGAAGCTCTCCGACCTGATCGACAACCACGAGCGCACCATCTCCTTCCTCCTCGGGGACGGGGCCGGGGCCGTGGTGATCGGCCCCTCGGACGAGCCGGGCATCAGCCCGTCGATCTGGGGTTCCGATGGCAGCAAGTGGGGCGCCATCGGCATGACACACTCGCTCAACGACGTCCGCGGTCTGGAAAGCCTCGCCGCGGCAGGTGACGAGGACGCCGTCGTCGAGGCCGCCCGGAACATCTGGCCGACCATGCGCCAGGACGGCCCCACGGTCTTCCGCTGGGCCGTCTGGGAGATGGCCAAGGTGGCGCAGTCCGCGCTCGACGCCGCCGGCGTCACCGCCGAGGATCTGAGCGCCTTCGTGCCGCACCAGGCGAACATGCGCATCATCGATGAGATGGTGAAGCAGCTCAAGCTTCCCGAGCACGTCAAAGTCGGGCGGGACATCGCCGATTCGGGCAACACGTCCGCAGCGTCGATCCCCCTGGCCATGCACCGCCTGCTCGAGGAGAATCCGGACATCAGCGGCGGCCTCGCGCTGCAGATCGGCTTCGGGGCCGGTCTGGTGTTCGGAGCGCAGGTGGTCCGGCTCCCCTGAGCCGCATGACTTCCCGACCACAACTTCACAAGCACCGGTCAGCACAAGCTGGCCGTCAAGCCCCGGCAGCTGCCGGAACAACACAGAAAAGGAGCCGACATGGCTAGCAACGAAGAGATCCTGGCCGGCCTGGCTGAAATCGTCAACGAGGAGACCGGCCTGGCTCCCGAGGCTGTCGAGCTGGACAAGTCCTTCACCGAGGACCTGGACATCGACTCCATCTCCATGATGACCATCGTGGTGAACGCTGAGGAGAAGTTCGGCGTGCGCATCCCCGACGAAGAGGTCAAGAACCTCAAGACCGTCGCCGACGCCGTGAACTTCATCGCGAACGCCCAGGCCTGATCGCCTGCTGCCGGAGCTGACCATCCCGGGATGACCGCATCCCGGGATGGCGCTCCCTGGCACGGCCGACCGCGGCATCCCTCTCAACAGAGGGCGCCAACGCCGGCCCTGCCCGTGCCGGACGCCGTCCCAGGAGGCGTCCACCACGGCACTCCCCTGAACCTGACGCCCTACAGGGCAGACCCTAGATCACTTGGAGAGTGACGATGCCTCGCAAAGTTGTCATCACCGGCCTCGGTGCCACCACGCCCATCGGTGGCGACGTCCCGACTCTGTGGAAGAACGCCCTCAAGGGCGTCTCCGGCGCGCGCACCCTCGAGGACGAGTGGGTCAGCACCTACGAGCTCCCCGTCACTTTCGCAGCCCGCTGCTCCGAACCGGCGTCTGAAAAGCTCAGCCGTGTCGAGATGAAGCGCATGGACCCGTCCACCCAGTTCGGCGTGGTCGCGGCCCGTGAGGCCTGGGCGGACTCCGGCATCGAGGACATGGACAAGGACCGCCTCGGCGTGGCCTTCGCCACCGGCATCGGCGGCGTCTGGACCCTGCTGGACGCCTGGGACACGCTCAAGGAGCGCGGTCCCCGGCGTGTGCTGCCCATGACCGTGCCGATGCTCATGCCCAACGGTGTGGCCGCGGCCGTGAGCCTGGACCTGGGCGCCCGCGCCGGCGCCCACACCCCCGTGTCGGCGTGCGCCTCCGGCACCGAGGCCCTGCACCTGGGCCTGGACCTGATCCGCTCCGGCAAGGCCGATGTGGTCATGTGCGGTGGCGCAGAAGCCGCCATCCACCCGATGCCGATCGCGGCGTTCGCGTCCATGCAGGCCCTGTCCCGCCGGAACGACGACCCGCAGCACGCTTCCCGCCCGTACGACGTGAACCGTGACGGCTTCGTCATGGGTGAAGGCGCCGGTGCTCTGGTGCTCGAAGCCGAGGAACACGCCCTGGCCCGTGGCGCCCGCATCTATGGCGAGCTGGCCGGCACCTCGGTCACCGCCGACGCCTACCACATCACGGCTCCGGACCCCGAGGGCCTGGGCGCCACCCGTGCTCTCAAGGCCGCCATGTTCGACGGCCGCATCCAGCCCGAGGACGTGGTGCACGTGAACGCCCACGCCACCTCCACCCCGGTGGGCGACAAGCCCGAGTACACGGCTCTGCGTGCCGCTCTGGGGACCCACGTGGACGACGTGGCGGTCTCCGCCACCAAGTCCCAGATGGGTCACCTCCTGGGCGCCTCCGGTGCCGTGGAGGCCGTGCTGACGACGCTGGCGGTCTACGAGCGCAAGGCGCCGGTCACGATCAACCTGGAGAACCAGGATCCGGAGATCCCGCTGGACGTGGTCACCAAGACCGCCCGCGAACTCCCCGCCGGTGACATCGTGGCGCTGAGCAATTCGTTCGGCTTCGGCGGCCACAACGCCGTGATCGCGGTCCGCAACTACTGATCCGCGCTCAGCCGCACTGACGACGACGGCGCCGCTCACCTCACGGTGAGCGGCGCCGTTCTCGTCGGTGCAGGTTTTCCGCTGCCGCGGTTGCGCTACGGACAGCCTCGTGGCGCGTGCTGTCCGACGGCTTTCACTCTCGGGGCGGGCCCATGGCTTGGAGGACGGGCCGTCCCGAGTGTGTTTGCATGATGCTGCGCGTAGGAAGTGGTCAGCCCACCTGGTGGAGCCAGCGGACGTTGGAGCCTTCCGAGGCGTGACGGAACGGCTCGAGCTCCTCGTCCCAGGCTTCGCCGAGAGCGAGCGACAGCTCGTGGTAGACGGCGGCGGGGTCCCCGGCGCCGGCTTCGTAGGCGAAGCGGATGCGGTCTTCGGACACCATGATGTTGCCGTGGGCGTCGGTGACGGCGTGGAAGATGCCGAGTTCCGGGGTATGGGACCAGCGGCCGCCATCGGTTCCAGGAGAGGCTTCTTCGGTCACTTCGTAGCGGAGATGAGTCCAGCCGCGGAGCGTGGACGCCAGCTGGATCGCGGTCCCGGGGGCACCGGTCCAGGCCAGCTCAGCCCGGAACATTCCAGGCGCGGCGGGCTGAGCCACCCACTCCAGGGTGGCCGAATCGTCCAGCAGCGATGCGACGGCCCACTCGACGTGGGGGCACAGCGCAGCTGGGGCGGAGTGCACGAACAGCACTCCCCGAGTCATTGCAACAGACATCCCATCCTCCTTAGCCGTAGGTACGTCTTCCCCAACGCCCTCGACTCCGTGAAGTCCGGTGATTCCTGTTTCGCCTTCTTGCAGGCTCTTGAGTTGTCTGTGGCCTTGCGGCACCGACCGATGGTTCAAGCACTACTTGAACCCCGGCGCTGGTTCTTATTGTGCCGTAGGGCGGTGATTTGTGCCAGTGGCAGGGACGGCCGGGCCGCACGCGCGGCCAGGTATCGGGTTTTCAGGCGCGCGGGTGTGCTTGGCGGTAGCTGTCCCTGAGCCGTTCGACGGAGACGTGAGTGTACAGCTGGGTAGTGGCAGGCGTGCTGTGGCCCAGGAGTTCCTGCACGGCCCGGAGTTCCGCACCACCGTCCAGGAGGTGGGTGGCGGCCGTGTGACGGAGAGCGTGGGGTCCGGTGGCCGCGGTGTCCCCCAGAGTGGCGAACCGGTCCGCCACCAGACTGCGGATCTGCCGCGGATCCACCCGGCCGCCTCGCGCACCGAGGAAGAGCGCTGGACCGCTCGACGCCGTGACCAGCGCAGGCCGTCCCCGCCGCAACCAGTCGACGATCGCGCGGGAGGCAGGAACGCCGAAGGGAACGGTGCGCTCCTTGTCCCCCTTGCCGAGGACCCGGAGCGTGCGGCGTTCCAGGTCCACGTCGTCCACGTCGAGCCCCACCAGTTCACCCACACGGATGCCCGAGGCATAAAGGGTCTCGACCACGGCGAGGTTACGCAGTGCGACAGGATCGGCCTCCTGGGCCGCGGCCTGCAGGTCCTGGAGCACCTTGTCCATCTGTGCCGGGCGGAGCACGGTGGGCAGACCGGACGTCTTCTTCGGAGACCGCAGCCGGAGCGTGGGGTCCTGCGTGACCCCGCCTTCGCGGAGGAGCCACGCGAAGAAGGTCCTGGCGCTGGCCGCATGCCGAGCCAGGGTGGCCCGCGCCATCCCCCGGGCCGAATGATCCGCGAGCCACTCCCGGAGAAGGTGAAGGTCCACGTCGTCCCAGGATGCGGCTCCGGCTTTCGCCGCGAATTCCTGCAACTGACGGACGTCCGTGAGGTACGCCCGCAGGGTGTTCCCGGACCGGCCCCGCTCACCCGTAAGGTACCGGGAATATTCGTCCAGGATGCGGTCCTGGAAGGGGGCTGGTTTCTGTGGCACTTCTCCACTCTGCCGCCCTCGTGGGCCAGGATCAAGCCGGATGGGGAACGTGCCGCCGGGCCTGAGACAGACCAGGAGGGCTGAGATCGAGTCTCACTGGATCAGGGGGCGCAGGTCTGGCAGCGGTGAATCGGGCGGTGCCAGATCCGGTGGTGCCAGATCTGCGCCTGGTGGGTCTGCCCTGGCCGGATCGGGTAGCCCACTCCCCTCCAATCTCTTATGCGGGATTTCTCGTCGGCCCTCGGCGCCAGAGAAGCCCGACCGATTCGGCCAGTCCCAGCACCTGGAGGCGTCCCAGCCCCGCACGGACCGCCAGCAGACTGAGCCCGGCCACCACGCAGAGCTTCTCCGGCGGGACGGGGGTCCTCAACGGCAGGGCGTCCAGGAGGATCAGATCCTCCAGGGTCAGTCCGTCCTGAATCGCCGCCTCGTCCCGATGCAGGCCGTCACTCTCGGAATCCGGCGGCCCTCCCAGCAGTTCGAGAACCTCCGTGACATCGGTGACGAGGACCGCCCCGCCGTCGCGCAGGAGCCGATGACAGCCGGCACTGTTGGCCGACAGCACCGAACCTGGGACGGCTGCCACGGGTCGGCCCAGGGCCTCGGCGTGGTGGGCCGTATTCAGGGCGCCGGACCTCCACCGGGCCTCGACCACCACCGTCGCTCCGGCGAAGGCGGCGATCATCCTGTTCCGTTGAAGGAACCTATACCGGGTGGGCGCAGCTCCGGGTGGCACCTCTGCCAGCACCAGGCCACGGCGAGCGACCGTCCTCAGGAGCTCGTCATTGCCGCTCGGGTAGAAACGGTCCAGCCCGCCCGCCATGAAGGCGACGGTCGGAGCCCGGTCGCCGCCGGGATCGGCTCCTGCCAAGGCCGCACGATGCGCATGCGCATCGATCCCGTAGGCACCGCCGGACACCACCGTGAACCCGCGGCGCGCCAGCCCGTGGGCGATGTCGGCACTGACCGTGGCGCCGTACGCCGTGGAATCACGCGATCCGACCACCGCCACGGCGCGCCCGGCGTCAGGAAGGAGGGAAGGATTCCCCCGGAACCAGAGTCCGAGCGGTGCCTGGAGCCCGAGATCATCCAATTGCCGCGGCCATTCCTCGTCCGACGGCATCAGGAACCCACCGCCGAGCCGGTGCAGCACCATGAGATCGCGTTCGGGGGCCAAGGACGGCACCCGAGGCCTCCACCGTCCGAAGGCTGCGCCGAGGCCCTTCCACGTCGTGTTCCCGCTGTGCTCGGCGAGCAGGCCTTGCAGCGAAGCCTCCACGCGCTGGTCCGGATCGCCCCCGGAGACGATGAGGTCGAGCGCCTCTTCCGGGCCGAGGACCGCGACCAGGGCGAGCCCCACCGCGTCCTGCGGTTCGAACAACCGTGTCAGAGAAGCACGGGCCAGAAGTTCACTCATGCTGCCGCCTCCGGCGTCCTCAGAGCGAGCGCGAGGCCCACGTGGTCGCCACTCGGAGTCGTGGAGCCGTCCAGGTCGGCCAGCGTCCACGCCAGGCGCAGGACACGGTCGTAGCCGCGCGCGCTGAGCGACCCACGGTCCATCGCCGCGTCGAGAATGCGAGTCGATCCGCGATCGAGCCGGAGACTGCCCCGGAGGATCTTGCCCGGGACCGTCGAGTTGGTCTCGAGGCCGAACCGACCGAGGCGCTCCTTCTGCGTCTGCCGCGCCCGGCTGACCCTGTCCCGGACGACGGCGGTTTCCTCGTTCTCCCCTTGTGAGTCCAGATCCAACCGGCTGATCTTCTGGACGCCGAGCTGGATGTCCACGCGGTCGAGAAGTGGCCCCGAGAGACGCCCGAAGTAGCGTCGCCGAGCCAAAGGGGTGCAGGTGCAGTCCAGTCCTTTACCGCTCGCCTTGCCGCACGGGCAGGGGTTGGCCGCCAGGAGCAACTGGAAGCGCGAAGGATAGGACGCGCTGCCACCGGCCCGGTGGATCACGAGCTTTCCCTGCTCCAAGGGCTGGCGCAGCGCGTCGAGGACCCTTCGCTCGTACTCCGGAGCCTCGTCCAAGAAGAGCACCCCGCGATGAGCTCTTGAGGCGGCGCCCGGCCTGGGCAGACCCGCACCGCCGCCCACGATGGCTGCACACGTCGCCGTGTGGTGGGGGTTTTCGAAAGGTGGCTGCCGGATGAGTTCGGTGCGGACTTCTCCTTGCATGGCCAGTGAGTGGATGCTCGTCACTTCGAGTGCGGCGTCGTCCTCCAGGGCGGGAAGCAGACCCGGCAACCGCTCGGCCAGCATCGTCTTTCCCGCTCCCGGCGGGCCGACCATGAGCATGTGATGCGCCCCGGCCGCGGCCACTTCCAAGGCGAAACGCGCCTCGTGCTGTCCGGCGACGTCCGCCAGATCCGGCACAGGAGCGGAGGGCTCCACGGCCTCCCCCTTGCCCTCGGAATCAGCCGGATCGAAATCCAGGTTCAGTTCCTTCCGATCCGCACCGAAGTCGAAGACCAGCCGGGCGAAGGTCCGATACGAGGACACCTCCGCACCCGGCACCAAGGACGCTTCGGCGGCATTCCCACGAGCCACCACCACCCGCGAATGACCGGCCTTGACCGCCGCCGCGACCGCCGGCAGCACGCCCCGCACTGGACGAAGCCGACCATCCAGCCCCAGCTCCGCCAGGAACACCACACCCTCGGTCCCCCGGATCTCCCCGTTCGCAGCGATCGCCGCGACGGCGATGGCCAGATCAAATCCCGAACCGCGCTTGGGCAGTGACGCAGGAAACAGGTTCACTGTGATCTTCCGGCGGCTCAACGGAATCCCCGAGTTCGACGCACATGCCCGGATCCGCTCCCGTGATTCCGACAACGCGGTGTCCGGCAGGCCGAGAATGACGAACCCCGGAAGGGTGTTCCCGATGTCCGCCTCAACCTCGATCACGCGGCCTTCCAGACCATGAAGCGCCACGGACAGAGACCTCCCGACCCCGTTCCGGCCCGCCATCAGCCGATCCCCTTCAAGTGCTCGATGACCGGCTCCTCACCGCGCACGGCGACGACGGCGATCGCATCAAGCCGACGCCGCGGAAGACGCAGCCCCCGCTCCCTGATCCAGCGGCACGCCAGAAGATGTAACCGGGCCAGCTTCGGCGGCGTCACCGCCTCAAAAGGATGCCCGTAATCCAGGCTGCTCCTGGTCTTGACCTCGGCCACCACCAACGTGTCACCGTCCACGGCCACGATGTCCAGCTCGCCCGCAGCGCACCGCCAGTTCTGCTCCACCACCCGGATCCCCTGGTCCTCCAGGAAATCCGCGGCAAGCTCCTCGCCCCGCTGCCCGAGCGCGTCTTTCGCTCTCATGTCCCTCACCTCCACACCCAGTCTCAAGGCGCGGAACAAAGGACCAGAGAGGTGGATCAGAGAATGTGGACAAACTCCAGATCGAACAGCCCACAGGAACCCGAGTGCCCGCCGTCGACGGCTGGGCAGGAGCTCAGAGCGCTACGGCGCGCTCACCGCTCCTGAATGGCGCCGACAGCCTCGGGAGTAGGGTGCTCAGTATCCCGTCCGCGGAACAGCAGCAGCGCCCCGCCGAGCACCGTGACGGCACCGCCGAGGCACACCGCCCACGGAACCAGTGGGCCACCGGCACTCGGAAGGGCGAACAACAGCGACACGACGGCCGCGGCCAGGAGCGAACTGAGAGCGGCGACGGACGCTGTCGTCGAGACGACCCGCCCGGTAAGCGCTGTCGGCGCGGCCTCCAGGAGCATGGGCGATTGCACGACGGCGTAGAGGCTGAACAGGAATCCGCTCACGAACATGAGCGCGAAGGACACGAAGTGATCCGGCGTCCACGCCAGCAGCCCGTAGCTCACTCCCAGCGCCGCAAGGCTTGCGGCGAAAAGCCGGTGGAGGTTCCCGTGTGCGACCAGCCGATGCGCGGCCACCGCCCCCACGAAACCGCCCACCCCGAACAAGGAGGATCCCAGTCCGTAGTCGATGAGGGTTCCGCCTTTGGTGTCCACCCAGAGCAGCACCAGGGCCACGTTGTTCACACCCAGCGGCACGCCGTAAAGCACCGATCCGAACAGCACGAAACGGAGCCGGGGCACCGTCCAGGATGCCTTCCACCCCTCGACCAGAGAGGTGAGGAATCCGGGCCGAGCGCTCACGGGAGGCGCTCCGTCACCGGTCGTGCGCGGGAACCCCGCGAGGCTCAGGACCGTGCCCACGGCGAACAGCAGGGTGATGAGGAGCAAGCTGAACTCGAGGCCGGCGGAGGTGAAAGCGAACGGCCCCAGCGACGCCGACACGATGCTCAGCGCGGTGAGCACGGTCATGGAAAGACTGGAGGCGGATCCCCGCAGTTCCTGCGGCACGTACTGCTGGACGGCCTTGGCCCGGGCCGCCGTGAACAACTGGTTCACCGTGGAGCAGCAGACCACGAGCACGAGCAGGACCACGGCCAGAAACGGCACCTCGGTCCGGCCCAGATAAGCACTGCCCGCGGCGCCCGCAGCGAGCCCCGCACGGGCCGCCGTCGAGATCTTCAGCGAGAGTGCGGCGCCGAGGGAGTCCGAGCAGACCCCCATGACGGCCGCACCGAAGATCCTCGGGACCGTGGACAGCACCACGTAGGACCCGAGGAGCAGGGAGCGCACCCCCGGATCCGTGGCCGTGGCGGCGACGATCCAGCAGTACACCACGGATTCCAGGAGGAACTCCGCGAAGACGGTCGCCGACATCACCTGCAGGAGACGGCGGAACCCCGGGATCCGCAGGACGGAACCGCGCGCGTCACTCACGTCGGTCCCGCCCACGGGCACATCAGTTTCCGAGGTCTCCGGGCTGCGGCAGACCCAGGTCATCGTTGCGGGGCAGTTCCTCGACGTTGACGTCCTTGAACGTGATGACCCGGACGTTCTTGACGAAGCGAGCCGTGCGATAGACGTCCCAGACCCAGGCGTCGGTGAGCTTCAGGTCGAAATAGACCTCGCCGTCGGCGCTGCGGGCGTTCAGGTCCACGTGGTTCGCCAGATAGAAGCGCCGTTCGGTTTCCACGACGTAGCTGAAAAGCCCCACCACGTCCCGGTACTCCCGGTACAGCTGGAGTTCCATCTCCGTCTCGTAGTTCTCAAGATCCTCGGCACTCATGCCTCCATCTTCCCCCAGGCGGGACGTGAGTGCACACCGGCTCGTGGGCGGGCCGTCAGGCTCAGAGGAGTTTCCAGCTCCGACGGTGGTGATCGCACGGCCCGAGCTGCCGGATCGCGTCCTTGTGCGTGGCGGTGCCGTACCCCTTGTTGACGTCCCACCCGAAGGCCGGGTGCTCGCCGGCCAGCTCGGCCATGATGGCGTCACGCTCCACCTTCGCCAGGATGCTGGCGGCCGCCACGCCCTGGCAGTCCATGTCCGCCTTGATGCGCATGGTCACCGGGATGTCGCGGATGTCCACTGCGGGCGCGACGACGGCGGTCCCACCGCCGCGCGAACCTGCCGCGCCGTCGTCGGCGGCGAAGCCTGTGGTCACCGGGGCGGCACCGGTCACCGGGGCCGCACCGGCAGGAGCGAACAGGTCGAAAAGAGACTCCTCCGGCCTCCGGAGCCAGTTGTGCTTGCCGTCCAGCAAGACGGCGTCCGCCCGTCCACCCGCGGCCACCACGCCATGCCAGGCACGCTGCGCGGCGAGGGCCAGCGCCTCCACGATCCCCAGCGCGTCGATCTCGGCCGCTGCGGCGTGCCCCACGGCGCAGAACGCAGCCCATTCCCGGACCACGGGTGCGAGTTCCTCCCGGCGGGCGGCCTTGAGCAGCTTCGAATCCCGGACATCGGGCAGTTCCACGAGCGCCGTGAGGTCCAGCACCGTCAGGCCCACACTCACGGGTCCGGCCAGCGCTCCGCGGCCCACCTCATCGAGGCAGGCGAGATACCGGACGGACGGCCCGGCCAGGGACCGTTCCATGTCGAGGGTGGGAGCGGCCATGGTTACTCCCCCGAGTGGGTGGTGCCCGCCGCGGCACCCTGGTCCGGGCGGGTGTCCTCGGCCGCCTTGGACGGAGCCGGAACGTCCTTGAACACATCCGGGTAGTTGTCCAGCACGGACATACGGTTCAGCGGCAGCACGATGACCGCGGCCCGGCCCTGGATGTCCTTGATGTCGATGAAGCCGCTGCCCGGCCCCTCCACATGAGACCGGGAGTCCGCGGAGTCATTCCGGTTGTCCCCCATGACCCAGACCTTGCCTTCGGGGACCACCACGTCGAAGGGCTTCACCACGGGCGCGCTGTCCGGGTTGATGTACTTCTCGTTCAGACTGGCGCCGTTGATCTGAATCCGCCCTTGCGCGTCGCAGCACACCACGTGATCTCCGGGCAGCCCGATGAGCCGCTTGACCAGGTACTGCTTGGTGTCATCGGCCTGCAGACCGAGGAACACCAGGGCGTCCCCCACCCACGCGAACGGGCCGCGGCTCTCGACCGGCGCGGGCGCGAGCCAGCCCTTCGTGTCCCGGAAGACCACCACGTCGCCGCGCTCCAAGCCGATCGGATTGGGCACCAGGCGGTTGACGAAGATCCGGTCGTTCACCTCGAGCGTGTGGACCATCGACGGACTCGGCACGAAGAAGGCCTGGAACAGGAAGGTCTTGATGAGGAACGACAGCAGCACCGCGGCGGCGACGATGCCACCGACCTCCTTCACGAAGGACAGCAGCGGATGGTCCTTCTTCCGTTGCCGCGCCCGGCTCTTGCGATCCTGCGGACCCTCTTCAGGCTGGGGTTCCGGTTCGGGAAGGTGTGCTCCCAATGCCGTCCTTCCGTTCAGGTCACGGGCCAGTTGCCGGTGACGGAATCTGTCCAAATCTATCAAGAGGCCACACGATGCTTTCCGCTGTGCCGATGACACGGCCGAGCGGGATCATGCCGCCGCCGGGAGCGCCGAGCAGGGATCGTGAGTCCCGGGACACCGAGCGATGATCGCCCATGACCCACAGACGATCCTCCGGCACTTTCACATCGAAGGTGAAGTCACTCGCCGTGTCCCCAGGAAACAGATAGCTTTCCGGCACGGGTTTGCCGTTCACGTCGAGTTTCCCGTCCACGGTGCAGCACCGCACCCGGTCCCCGCCCACACCGATGACACGCTTGACGTACACGGTGTCGTGCCCGATCACACCGAGCCACTGCCCGACCGCGGTGAACGCGTCGAGCACGGGACCCCGTCCGCTCTCGGCCGGGTCCAGAGAACCCCGTCCGTCGAACACGACCAGGTCACCGCGCTGCGGCGGACGGCCCTGGAACGCCGTGCGGGACACGGCGATCCGGTCCCCCTCCCGCAGCAGCGGCTCCATGGAGGCGGAGGGGATGTAATACACGTCCACCCACAGGGCGCGGACGCAGGAGACCAGAAGGATGGCGAGAACCACCCCGGAAGCGACAAAACGCCAGCTCCGCAGAGGGTTCTGGCGTTTTGTCGTCTTCATGCGAAGGAAGATCCCAGGAGCGTCCTGCCGAGGCGGAGACGCAGACCTGAAGACTTACTTGGCGTTGCTGAAGTCGCGCTTTTCCTTGATCTTCGCAGCCTTGCCGCGGAGCTTGCGCATGTAGTACAGCTTGGCGCGACGCACGTCACCACGGGTGACGAGCTCGATCTTCTCGATGATCGGGGAGTGCACCGGGAAGGTACGCTCCACGCCGACACCGAAGGAGACCTTGCGGACCGTGAAGGTCTCGCGCACGCCGGCGCCCTGACGACCCACGACGAAGCCCTGGAAGACCTGAACACGGCTGTTCTTGCCTTCGATGATGTTGACGTGCACCTTCAGGGTGTCGCCGGGGCGGAAGTCGGGGACATCGTTGCGCAGCGACGCTGCATCAATGGAATCGAGGATGTTCATATCCATACTCCTGGCGGGCGCCACAGGTCATCCGCTTGGGTAGCCAGCGCCGCGACGGCCGGAGCCGGGCACGGTGCTGAAGTTGCAAGCCGCGGTCCCCTTGTGGGTTCCGCGGTGGTCCTCTTGTTGACGGCACACCCCCTGTGGCAGGCGGCAGCCCAATGGACACCAAGAATCAATTTTGCCACAGCCACGGGAGCGAGGCCAATCCGGCGTCCGGCAGGGCAAGCCCTTCCCCACCGGCGTCAGCGCGCGGCGCGTCAGGCTCCGGCGTCGCCGCTCTCGGGACGGCGCACCAGGCGGCCGCCGACGACGTCGTACCCCAGCGCCGAAAACGCCTCGCGGTCCGCGCGGGGCAGCTTCGCCGCGTCGAAGTCCGCGAGAAGGTCCGGCCTGCGCTCGGCCGTCCGGGCGTACTGCTGGTGACGGCGCCACTGGGCGATCTTGCCGTGGTTCCCGGACAGCAGGACCTCAGGGACCTCATGGTCCCGCCAGGAAGAGGGCTTGGTGTAGACGGGGTACTCGAGGAGGCCGTCGGAATGCGACTCCTCCACGAGGGACTCGGCGTTCCCCACCACACCGGGCACCAGCCGGCCGATCGCCTCGACCATGGCCATGACGGCCACCTCGCCGCCGTTCAGGACGTAATCGCCCAGGCTGACGGGCCGGACGTCGAAGTGCTCCTGCGCCCAGTCGATCACGCGCTCGTCAATGCCTTCATAGCGTCCGCAGGCGAAGACCAGCTGCGGCTCCTCGGCCAGCTCGTACGCCATCGCCTGGGTGAAGCGCGCCCCCGCGGGAGACGGGACGATCAGGACCGGCTTGCCCTCACGGGTCCCCTCCACCGGCAGGACCGATTCGAGCGCCTGGGCCCACGGCTCGGGCTTCATGACCATCCCGGCGCCACCACCGTAGGGGGTGTCATCCACGGTGCGGTGCCGGTCGGTGGTGAAGTCGCGGAGGTCGTGGACCTCGAGCGACAGGAGGCCGTCCTGGCGGGCCTTGCCGAGCAGCGAAAGCCCCAGCGGCTGCAGGTACTCCGGGAAGATGCTGATGACGTCGATGCGCATGGGTCAGGCCTCGTCGCCGGACGGGGCGGAGCCCTCCTGCTCGGCGTTCAGTTCCAGCAGTCCCGGCGGCGGAGTGAGCAGCACGTAGCCCTCTTCGGGGTCGATCTCCGGGACGATCTCATCCACGAACGGGATCAGCACGTCCCGGCCGTCGACGGTGCGGATGACCAGCAGATCCTGGACCGGCATGGTGCGGAGTTCGGCGACGGTGCCGACCTTCTCCTCACCCACGCGGACCTCCAGGCCGAGCAGTTCGTGCTCGTACCAGCCCTCGTCCTCGCCGTCGTCCTCGAGTTCGTCGCTGTCCACAAAGAGGTAGGTGCCACGGAGCTCCTCGGCACGGTTACGGTCCCGCACGGCGTCGAATCCGAGCAGGAGCGTGCCCTTGTTCCAGCGCGCGCTGGTCACCGTCAGCGGGCCGTTGGCCGCGGGCTCGGTCACGAACTCGGTGCCGGGCGCGAAACGGCCCTCGGGATCGTCCGTGAACAGTTCGACGGTGACTTCCCCACGGATGCCGTGCGGCCTGCCCAAGCGTGCAACCTGGAGCTGCATGTTCCACCTACCAATTCATGTCTGTCGATGGCGCCGGGAGCGCCGGGTTTACACCGTGAAGGTCTTCTGAGGATGTCATCTGACGGGAACGGCCCCTCCACCACGAGGGCGGAGGGGCCGTTCCGGCTTTAGCCTTGTCTTCGCAGGCCGGTTCTAACGACGGCGTTCGCCGTCGACGACGTCCACGCGGATGGGGCCACCCTCGGAGAGGGCACCCACCACCGTGCGGAGCGCGCGTGCCGTACGGCCCTGACGGCCGATGACCCGGCCCAGGTCGTCGTCGTTCACACGAACCTCGAGGCTCTCACCGCGGCGGCCGTTCTTGGCGGCTACGGAGACATCCTCGGGGCTGTCCACGATGCCGCGGACCAGGTGCTCAAGAACCTCGGGAAGCAACTACTCAGCCTCGGTGGTCTCGGCGGCTTCCTCGGAAGCCTCCTCAGCCTTCTTGGCCTTCGGGGTGATGGCTTCCGGCATGACGACGGAGTCGGTGGACGGAGCCACGAAAGCCGGCTTGGCTTCCTTGGTCTTCAGGGTGCCCTCGGCGCCCGGGAGACCCTTGAACTTCTGCCAGTCACCGGTGATCTTGAGGAGGTTCAGAACCTGCTCGGTCGGCTGAGCGCCAACGGACAGCCAGTACTGAGCACGCTCGGAGTCGACCTCGATGTAGGAGGGCTGCTCGGTGGGGTGGTACTTGCCGATCTCCTCGATGGCACGGCCATCGCGGCGGGTGCGGGAATCCGCAACGACGATACGGTAGTACGGTGCGCGCATCTTGCCGAAGCGCTTAAGGCGAATCTTAACGGCCACTGTTGTGGTCACTCCTGTTTCTGAAACGGGGTTGAACCCAGCGTTCTGCTCCCGTGGGGCGGGCCATACTGGAGGGTTCGAAAGGAACATGATCATGCACGGGAAGAGGGGCCACGCAGATCAGGTACCCGTCCATTATGCCAGAGACGGCCAAGGGTGCCTAATGCGCCGCGCAGCGCGCTGAACCGTCGGGGCCCGACGCCGGATATCGAGCCCCGGAGGCGCCGGGGGCTTCGTGTCACTCCCCCATCCCTCCACATGACATCCCGCGATGCCATCGTGCAATAATCTGCGTATGGACGCAGATAAGCAGATATGCGGAATGGATCCCGACGGTCAGTTCGTGGAACTGGCCGTGGAGGTCTTCACCCTGCTCGCGGACGCCACCCGGGTGCGGATCATCCTGGCGCTGCGACGCGAGGAGGAACTCTCCGTCAATCATCTCGCCGAACTTGTGGGCAAGTCCCCCGCCGCAGTGTCGCAGCATCTGGCCAAGCTGAGGATGGCCCGGATCGTCGCCACCCGGCAGGAAGGGCAGCGAGTGTTCTACCGCCTCGAGAACGAGCACGCCTCCCAGCTCGTCTCCGACGCGATCTTCCAGGCGGAACACTCCCTCGGCGGCCTCCCGCGCCACCACCACACCGGTCAGGGCGAGGCATGACGACGGACGAGCACGCGCACGGACACGACGCCGGACATCCGCATGGCCACGGAGCGCACGGCCACTCCCACGATCACGGCCACGGCCACGGCCATGACCATGACCACGCGCACCCCTCGGGGCTGAAGGGGTTTCTCCACGGGCTCTTCGTCCCGCATTCCCACGACACGTCGGACTCGATCGACGATGCCCTCGAAGCGCATTCAGAAGGCATCCGCGCTCTGAAGCTGAGCCTCGTCATCATGCTGCTCACCACTGCCGCGCAGGCCGCGGTGGTGGCCTTCTCGGGTTCGGTGGCCCTGCTGGCCGACACCATCCACAATCTGTCCGACGCTCTGACGGCGGTGCCGCTGTGGATCGCCTTCGTGCTCTCCCGCCGGGCCGCGACCCGGCGCTACACCTACGGCTTCGGCAGGTCGGAGGATCTGGCGGGCCTGTTCATCGTGCTCATGATCGCCCTCTCCTCCGTGATCGCCGCCTGGGAGGCCGTGGACCGGATCATCACGCCGCGCCCGGTGGAGAACATCGGCTGGGTGATCGCGGCCGGCGTCATCGGCTTCCTCGGCAACGAGGCGGTGGCGGTCTACCGCATCCGGGTGGGCCGGCGGATCGGATCGGCCGCACTCGTCGCCGACGGCGTCCATGCCCGAACCGATGGTTTCACGTCGCTCGCCGTGGTGCTCGGCGGCGTCGGAGTCCTGCTCGGCTTCCCTCTCGCGGATCCCCTGGTCGGACTGCTGATCTCGGTCATGATCGCCGTGCTGCTCATCGGCACGGTCCGTTCCGTGGGACGCAGGCTCATGGACGGCATCGAACCGGAACTCGTGGACCGCGCCGAGCATGCCCTCGAACACGTCGCGGGAATCGAGGCGGTCGAGCGCGTGCGCCTCCGCTGGGTCGGTCACCGTCTGCACGGCGACGCCGTCGTCCGCACCTCGGCCCTCACGCTCGCCGAGGCCGATCTGGTCGCGGAAGACGCCGAGAAATCCCTGAAACGGCACCTGCCCAAACTGGACGAGGTGACGGTGCGGGTCACCGCGACCGGCCCGTCCTGAGCCGGATTCGCAGGCTTCCCGGCAACAGAAAGGCGCGTGGGCGCCGGCCTCTCCAGGCCGGTGCCCACGCGCCTTTCGCAAACGTCAGGCCGAGTACAGGTACAGCCGGTTCCGGGAGGAGGAATCGGTCCTGCCCGCGAGCGCGGACAGGGCGAGCAGGTACTGCTGCGCCTCACCGGCCGCGAACGGCACGTCCTCGTCAGCCGCCCACTGGACCGCCACCGACTGGAGCGCCGGGTCCTCGCCGTCGCTCTGGTAGCCGGGCAGTTCCTCCAGAACGCGGACGGCGGAGGCCGGGAAGGCGTACAGCTCGTCGACGGCGATGTCCGCCATCTCAAGTTCCTGCTCGCCCTGGGTGTGCACGGCCTGTGCGGCCAGAGAGCACAGCTGCTCGACTTCGAAATCACTGATGCCGGGGATCCGGAGAGCGGACCCGTCCGGGGCCGCACCGCCGGACAAAGCCTTGGCCCGCTGCAGGGCCTCCTGGTGAGTGGCGATGAAGACCTCTACGAAAGCGTTCGACTGGCTCATGTCATCCTCGGGTTCGTCGGTGGCGCTGGGGTTCCCGGATCTCCAGGACGACTGGAGCCGGATGGCTTCAGGCTATCCCACCGCGACGCGCACCTGGTTGCGCCACGGGTCTTCGAAGCGCAATTCCGCACCGGTGTGGTGATGGGTCACCCCGGCGACGAGCAGACGGTCCGCGAGCGCCGCGACGTCGTCGTCCGCCGGGACGTGGAGGAGGACCTCGCCGAGGCCCAGCGTGTCCTTGCGGGGACCGGCGCCGCGGCTGTTCCACACGTTCATGGCCATGTGGTGGTGGTAGCCGCCCGCGGAGACGAAGAGCGCGCTGTTCCCGATCTCGGCGGTGCGCTCGAAGCCCAGCGTGTCCACGTAGAAGCGCGCGGCGGTCGCGACGTCGCCGACCTGCAGATGCACGTGCCCGACGTCGGCACGCGCCTGCCGCTGCTGCTGCAGCGCCGTCTCGCTCAGGTGCTCCCCGAGGTAGCCGTTGGGGTCCAGCGGCAGCGAGTCCATGACGACGGTGCTCCCGTCCCAGGACCATTCGCTGCGCGGGCGGTCGTAGTACAGCTCGATGCCGTTGCCCTCGGGGTCGCCGAAGTAGAACGCCTGGCTGACCAGGTGATCGGCGCTGCCCTGGAAGAGCCGCGCGTCATAGGAGGCGGCCGTGGCCAGCGTCGCGGCGAGGGACGCCTGATCTTCAAAGAGGAGCGCCGTGTGGAAGAGCCCGGCCTCTCCCCTGCCCGGCAGCTGCAGTCCGGCGGCCGGCTCCAGGTGGACGAGGGCGGAGTCGCCACGGCCGAGGTAGAGGCCGCCGTCCTGTTCGGCGACGACCTCCAGGCCAAGGGCGCGCTGGTAGTAGTCGCTCATGAGGTTCATATCGGCGACCTTGAGCATGACGGTCCCCATGCTCAGATCGGCGGGGAGGAGGTCCTGGGACTGCGGGAGCGAAGTGTTCATACCTCTAAAATTACTTGAAGCTTCAATTTATTCCATCCCGGTGGCGCGTTTTTCACCCGGCAGGTCGCCGTTCAGGACCACACGGCGCGGCGCGGCCAGCGTTCCCAGGTTCCGCCGCGGGTCCTGTGCATACAGCACCACATCCGCCGGGGCGCCCTCTTCGAGGTTCTCCGCCCCGAGCCACTCGCGGGCCGACCAGCACGCGGCGTCCAGGGCCACCACCGACGGCAGCCCGGCACGGTGCAACTCAGCGATCTCGTCCGCGATCCGCCCGTGCGCGATCACGCTGCCCGCGTCCGTCCCCGCGAAGACCTGCACCCCCGCGGAATAGGCACGCGCGACGTTCTCGTAACGCCGCTCCCAGAGGGCGTGCATATGCGCCGCGTAGACCGGGAACTTCGGCTCGGCCTGCGCCACGATGTCCGGGAACGTGGCGATGTTGACCAAGGTGGGGACGATCGGAATACCCGCCTCCACGAGCCGGGGCAGGTGCTCCGGCTGAAGTCCCGTGGCGTGCTCGATGCAGTCGATCCCGGCGGCGATGACGTCGTCCAGGACCTCCTCCCCGAAGCAGTGCGCCGTGACCCGGGCGCCCTCCTCGTGGGCCGCGGCGATCGCCTCCGCCACCAGTTCGGCGGGGAACGATGGGCGGAGGTCCCCGGCGTCGCGGTCGATCCAGTCCCCCACCAGCTTCACCCAGCCCCGCGCGTCAGCAGCCACGGAGAGCCGTGCCTGCTCGCGGACGGTCTCGACGAGGTCCCGGTCCTCGACCTCGAGGGCCAGGCCGCGGAGGTAGCGACGGGAGGCGGCGACGTGCCGCGCCGCCCGGATGATGCGCGGCGCGTCGGCCCGCCCGGCGAGCCAGCGGGTGTCCGCCGGGGACCCGGCGTCGCGCACCAGAAGAGTGCCGGCGGCCAGGTCGGCGCGGGCCTGCGCCAGGGAGGTGGGTTCGTCCGCGGCGCCGCCCTCCACGAGGCCGATGTGGCAGTGCGCGTCCACCAGGCCGGGGACCACCCAGCCGTCCAGCGTGAGGTCCGGTTCCACCGTGGGCATCCTGAAGGTCAGGCGTCCGTCCACGGACCAGAGCCCGAGCGCTTCGTCGTCCGGCCCCAGCAGAACGGGGCCCGTGAACTCGATGACTGGGTGACGTCGCATGTCCGGCATGGCTTCAAGCGTAGGTCAGCGAGCCTGCGAGTGGGAGATGACGGTCACGAGCCGGGCGTTGCGGAGCGCCCCGTCCGGACCGTGCTACGGTGTTCGCGACCACACGGGTGTCCCAGGAGGGGCTGAGATCGGACTGCCACTGTCCGGACCGTAGAACCTGACCGGGTAATGCCGGCGAAGGAAGTGAGTACCGATGAAATCCTTGCAGCAATCCCCTGCCCACAGCCTGGAATTCCTCACGGGAGACGACGGCATCGCCGTGCCCGTGACGAGCATCCAGCTGGACGACTCCCCCGACGGCACGGCCAACGCCCCGTTCCAGGCGTACCGCACGGTCGGCCCGGGCAGCGATCCCGAGCATGGCCTGCCGGCCCTCCGCGCCGGCTGGATCGCATCCCGCGGCGACGTCGAAGAGTACGAAGGGCGCCAGCGTGATCTGCTCGACGACGGCCGCTCCGCCGCACGCCGCGGCGCCGCCTCCCAGGAGTGGCGGGGTGCGCAGCGCCCTCCGCTCAGGGCACGGCCCGGGCGGCGGGTGACCCAGATGCACTACGCCCGCGCCGGGATCGTGACTCCGGAGATGAGATTCGTGGCGCTCCGCGAGAACTGCCCCGTGGAGCTGGTCCGTTCCGAGGTCGCGGCCGGGCGCGCGATCATCCCCGCCAACATCAACCACCCGGAATCCGAACCGATGATCATCGGCAAGGAGTTCCTGGTCAAGATCAACGCGAACATCGGCAACTCCGCCGTGACCAGTTCCATCGCCGAGGAGGTCGACAAGCTCCACTGGGCCACCCTGTGGGGCGCCGACACCGTCATGGATCTCTCCACCGGAGACGACATCCACACCACTCGCGAGTGGATCCTGCGGAACTCCCCCGTGCCGATCGGGACCGTGCCCATCTACCAGGCGCTGGAGAAGGTCAACGGCGACGCCTCGGCGCTCACCTGGGAGGTCTTCCGGGACACCGTGATCGAGCAGTGTGAGCAGGGCGTGGACTACATGACCGTCCATACCGGGGTGCTGCTGCGGTACGTGCCCCTCACGGCGGACCGCGTCACCGGGATCGTGTCCCGCGGCGGCTCCATCATGGCCGGCTGGTGCCTGGCGCATCACCAGGAGAACTTCCTGTACACGCACTTCGACGAACTCTGTGAGATCTTCGCGCAGTACGACGTCGCGTTCTCCCTGGGTGACGGGCTGCGCCCCGGCTCCACCGCGGATGCCAACGACGCCGCACAGTTCGCCGAACTGGACACGCTCGCCGAACTGACCAAGCGGGCGTGGGAGTACGACGTGCAGGTGATGGTGGAAGGACCGGGACACATCCCGTTCCACCTGGTCCGCGAGAACGTGGAACGCCAGCAGGAACTCTGCGACGGCGCCCCGTTCTACACGCTCGGCCCGCTCGTGACGGACGTCGCCCCGGGTTACGACCACATCACCTCGGCCATCGGCGCCACGGAGATCGCCCGCTACGGCACGGCCATGCTGTGTTACGTCACGCCCAAGGAGCATCTGGGGCTGCCGAACAAGGACGACGTGAAGACCGGTGTGATCACGTACAAGATCGCGGCCCACGCGGCGGACCTGGCCAAGGGCCACCCGGGAGCGCACGAACGGGACGACGCCCTGTCCAAGGCCCGGTTCGAGTTCCGCTGGAAGGACCAGTTCTCGCTGTCCCTCGACCCCGCCACGGCCGAGGCCTTCCATGACGAGACGCTGCCCGCCGAACCGGCCAAGACGGCACACTTCTGTTCGATGTGCGGGCCGAAGTTCTGTTCCATGAGGATCTCCCAGGACATCCGACGGGACTTCGGTTCGCGGGAAGCTCAGGAGGCCACGGTGGAGGAAGCACTGGCTCAGGAAGCACTGGCCGGGATGGCGGCGAAGAGCCGGGAGTTCCGGTCCCAGGGCGGCAAGGTCTACGTGGAATCGATCCCGGTGGGCGCACCCCAGGACTGAGTCGCAGGAATGCGGGGTCATTTGATGCCGGATGGTCCGTCCGGAGCCGGCCTTAAGTGACCCCGCAATGCGTCTCTCAGGCGGTTCGGCGGAGGAAGTCCTTGATGGCGGCCGCGCCCTCGGCGGAATCCTGCGGCCGGTGACCTCCGGGCGCCACGACGTGTTCCGCCCCGGACTCGGCCAGGAGCCGTGCGGTGCGCTCATAGGCGGGCTCCCACCCGCCGGAGAGCACGAGCATCGGGACACCCGGGATGATCGCACCCTCGGTCCCCTGGGGACGGGGCGCGGTGAGGTCCGGCAACCAGGGTTCGCACAGGACCAGGGCCCGCACCAGTGAGGGATACTCGACGGCGGCCTGCACGGCCGCCGTCGAGCCCTCGCCATGCGCCACAAGGACGGACGGCACGTCGGCCAGGGTGCCGAGGACCGCCTCGGCGTCGAGGGCCTGACCGTCCGGCTGCTTGAGGAACAGCGCGTCGAATTCGAGCGCCAGTCCGTGCTGCCGCGGCCAGGCGGCGGCCCCGGACGCGTCACGCCCGGGGACGAAGACCACCCGGGGCAGCGCGCCGGTGCTGTTCAGGACCAAACCTTATTTGCCCAGGAACTTCTCGAAGCCCTTGGGGAGCTCCATGGTGGACGGGTCGAAGTCCTGCGCCTGCTGCCCGAAAGCGGCGCCGGACGGGGCGCGGTTCGCCTTCCGGGCCTCGGCCTCGCGCAGTTCCTGAGCGGCCTTCGCCGGGTTGCCCGAGCGGGCCTTCTTCTTGCCGGCGTTCTTCTTGGCCGCCTTACGAGCCGTTCCGCCACCGGCGCCCATCGACATGCCGGGCATCCCCGGCATACCGCCCTGCGCCATCTTCTTCATCATCTTCTGAGCCTGGCCGAAGCGCTCCAGGAGGCCGTTGACCTCGGAGACGTGCACGCCGGAACCACGGGCGATGCGGGCGCGGCGCGAGCCGTTGATGATCTTCGGCGCCACACGCTCGTGCGGGGTCATGGAGCGGACCATCGCCTCGACGCGGTCGATCTCGCGCTCGTCGAACTGCTCCAGCTGCTGACGCATGTTCTGTGCGCCGGGCATCATCATGAGCATCTTCTTCATCGAGCCCATTTTGCGGATCTGCTGCATCTGGGCGAGGAAGTCCTCGAAGGTGAAGTCCTCCTGGTCGGCGAACTTCTTCGCCATCCGGGCTGCTTCGTCCTTGTCCCAGTTCTGCTCGGCCTGCTCGATCAGGGACAGGATGTCGCCCATGTCGAGGATGCGGGAGGCCATGCGGTCCGGGTGGAAGAGCTCGAAGTCGTCCACGCCTTCGCCGGTGGAGGCGAACATGACCGGCTTACCGGTGACAGAAGCGACGGAGAGGGCGGCGCCACCGCGGGCGTCGCCGTCGAGCTTGGACAGCACGACGCCGGTGAAGTCGACGCCCTCGTGGAAGGCGTTCGCCGTGTTGACGGCGTCCTGGCCGATCATCGCGTCGATGACGAAGAGGACCTCGTCAGGGTTGATCGCCTCGCGGATGCGGCGTGCCTGGTCCATCATCTCGGCGTCCACGCCGAGACGTCCGGCGGTGTCCACGATGACCACGTCGTGCAGCTTCTGGCGGGCCTCGGCCACGCCGGCCTCGGCGACGGCGACCGGATCGCCGGTGGGGACGTCGAATTCGCTGGTGGTGCCCGGGTGCGGCGCGAAGACCGGCACGCCGGCGCGCTGGCCGACCACCTGGAGCTGCGTCACGGCGTTGGGACGCTGAAGGTCACAGGCCACCAGCAGCGGGCTGTGGCCCTGGCCCTTGAGCCACTTGGAGAGCTTGCCGGCCAGGGTGGTCTTACCGGCGCCCTGGAGACCCGCGAGCATGATCACGGTGGGCGGGTTCTTGGCCAGACGCAGGCGGCGGGTCTCGCCGCCCAGGATCGTGACGAGCTCCTCGTTGACGATCTTGACGATCTGCTGGCTCGGGTTCAGCGCAGCGGAGACCTCGGCGCCGAGGGCGCGCTCCTTCACGCGGGAGGCGAATTCACGCACCACGGGCACGGCGACGTCGGCATCCAGCAGGGCGCGACGGATCTCGCGCACGGTGGCATCGACGTCGGCCTCGCTCAGGCGGCCTTTGCCGCGGAGGTTCTTGAACGTCGCTGTGAGCCGGTCAGAGAGTGAATTGAACACGCGCCGCGCACTTCTTTCGGATGGAGGTTCCTGGACTTCACCCCGGTGAGGGATGGAACCCTCACAGGGCCCCGCGCCAGGGTGGCACGGGCTTTCAGCTTTCTAGGGTACCAAGTCGGACTGACGAGATGGCATGCTGGCATGGTGACCAGTACGCGACGCGCCCGGCGATCCCGGGCCCAGGACATCAAGACACTGCTCATCCTCGGCGCCTCAGGCGACCTCACGGGACGGCTCCTTCTGCCAGGGCTCGCTTCCCTGGTCTCCGCCGGCCGGGCTCCCGGGCTCACCCTGGTGGGTGCGGGGACCGAGCCCTGGACGCCCAGCAAGTGGCAGCGGCGGCTCGCGAAGGCCCTCCCCCTCGACGCCGGCGAGGAGGCGAGCGCCCATTGGAAGGAGCTCATGGCCACCTCGCAGTACCGCCAGGTGGACGTGACCGCTCCCGGCGCCCTGGCCGGTCTGCTCGCCTCACTCGACGGCCCCGTGGCCGTCTTCTTCGCGCTGCCGCCGCGCATCAGCCAGCTCGCCTGCGAATCGCTCTCCCCCGAGGAAGTGCCGTTCGGAACGCGCCTGGTCCTCGAGAAACCGTTCGGCTCCGACGCAGCCTCGGCCCGCGAGCTCAACGGCACCCTGCGCCGTCTGGTCCCCGAGGAGCACATCCACCGGGTGGACCACTTCCTCGGCAAGTCCACGGTGCTCAACATCATCGGCATGCGCTTCGCGAACCGCTTCTTCGAGCCGCTCTGGAACCGGGACAACGTGGCCGAAGTGGAGATCGCGTTCGAGGAGGACCTCGCCCTGGAGGGCCGCGCGGGCTATTACGACTCCGCGGGCGCGCTGCGTGACATGATCCAGAGCCACCTGCTCCAGGTGATGGCGCTCATGGCGATGGAACCTCCCGCGACCCTGAGCGAGCGCGATCTGCGGGACGGCATCGCCACCGTGCTGCGCGCCAGCCGCGTCGCCACGCCGTTCCGGCGCAACACGCGCCGTGCCCGGGTACACCGCCGGCAAGATCGGCGGTCGGAAGGTCCCCGACTACGTGGCCGAAGAGGGCGTGCACCCGGAGCGTGAGACCGAGACGTTCGCCGAGGTCCGCGTCGAGATCAACAACACCCGCTGGGCCGGGGTGCCGTTCATCCTGCGCACGGGCAAGGCCATGGGGACGCGCCGCAAGGAGGCCGTGGTCCGTTTCCGTCCGCTGGCGCACCTGCCGGCAGGCTTCAGCGGCACGGATCAGCCGGACGAACTGCGGATCGGGTTCGGGCCGGACACCCTGAGCGTCGGGCTGGACGTCACGAGCGCCGGCAACGGCTTCGAACTGTCCCGGGCGGAGCTGGCCACCGAACTGCATTCCTCGGCGCTGCTGCCCTACGGCGAAGTCCTGGACGGCGTGCTGCACGGCGACCCGTTGCTCTCCGTGCGCGCCGACGTGGCGGAGGACTGCTGGCGGATCGTGGATCCCGTCCTCTCCGCGTGGTCCCACGGGCGCGTCCCGCTCGAGGACTACCCGGCGGGGTCCCAGGGGCCCGTCATCGAGAGCTGACCCGCACTCGCTGCACGCACGACGACGGCGACGCACCCTGGCCGGGTGCGTCGCCGTCGTCGTGGGGGGAGGTGATCGTGCTGGGGAGGTCTTCGCCTCCCGCCGGGCGGGAGGCCGGAACAGCTCCGCTAAATGGCGGCTGCTCCGCGTTCTCCGGTCCGGACCCGGACCGCTTCGTACACGTCCACGGACCAGACCTTGCCATCACCGGCGCGGCCAGTGTTGGAGCTGGCGATGATGACGTCCACGACGTCATCCGCCGTCTCGTCCGTGGCCAGGACCTCCACCCGCAGCTTCGGCAGGAGGTTCACGTTGTACTCGGCCCCGCGGTAGACCTCGGTGTAGCCGCGCTGACGGCCGTAGCCGCTGGCCGCGCTCACCGTGAGTCCCTGGACCCCGTATGCTTCAAGACCTTCGCGGATGCTCTCGAGCTTCTCCGGGCGAACGATTGCCGTGACGAGTTTCATGCGTCAACACTCTCCTTGCGATCCTTGCCTGCGCTCTTCTTGGATCCGGCGGAATCCCGCTGGAACTCTGCTGCCCGGCGGTCCAGCGCCTCGGAGATGGCCTCCAGCGAACCGTGCGGCTGGAAGGTGCCACCTTGACCGGCGATGCCGAACTCGTAAGCCGACTCCGCGTGGAGGGACAGGTCCACGCCGATCTCCTCCTGCTCCTCCGAAACCCGGAAGCCGAGCGTCTTGTGGATGGCGAAGCCGATGATGGCCGTCAGAACCGCGGTGTAGACCATGGAGAAACCTGCCGCTGCCAGCTGCGACCACAGCTGGTCCCAGCCGCCGCCGTAGAAGAGGCCGGCACGGGAGCCTTCGAGCGGGATGGCGATGAAGCCCAGTGCGACGGTGCCGATGAGACCGGAGACCAGGTGGACACCCACCACGTCCAGGGAGTCGTCGTAGCCGAAGCGGAACTTGAGGCCGACGGCCAGGGCGGAGGCCCACACCGGCCACGATGCCCAGACCGATGGCGCCCACCGGGCTGACGTTGGCACACGCGGGGGTGATCGCGACCAGACCTGCGACCACACCGGATGCGGCGCCCAGCGAGGTCGGGTGGCCGTCACGGATGCGCTCGGTCACGAGCCAGCCGAGCATGCCGGCGGCCGGAGCGGCGAGGGTGTTGATCCAGATGAGACCGCCCTGCTGCGCGGTGGTGGCGGCGCCGGCGTTGAAGCCGAACCAGCCGAACCAGAGGATCGCCGCACCGAGCATGACGAACGGGATGTTGTGCGGGCGGTGGTTCGGGTCCTTGCCGAAGCCGCGGCGGTTGCCGATGATCAGGACGAGGATGAGGCCCGCGACACCGGCGTTGATGTGCACCACGGTGCCGCCGGCGAAGTCGATTGCCGGGCCGAGCGCCTTGCCGATGGCGCCGTCGGGGCCGAAGAGACCGCCGCCCCACACCATGAACGCGATCGGGCAGTAGACCAGGGTCACCCAGACCGGCACGAAAAGCGCCCAGGCGCCGAACTTCGCACGGTCGGCGATGGCGCCGGAGATCAGAGCCACCGTGATGATGGCGAAGGTGGCGGCGTAGCCGGCCTTGATCAGGCCGTCAGGGGTGCTGACGTTCTCCAGACCGAAGGTCGCGAAGGGGTTGCCGAACAGTTCGAAAACGCCTTCGCCGCCGCTCATGGAGGATCCCCAGAGGACCCACACCACGCCGACGATGCCGATGGAGATGAAGCTCATCATCATCATGTTCAGGGCGGCTTTGGCACGGGTCATGCCGCCGTAGAAGAATGCCAGGCCGGGCGTCATGAACAACACCAGGGCCGCAGCCACCATGACCCACACATTGCTGGCGGTAAGTTCCATGGCTTTCGGTCCTTTCTCGAAGGGGCTCTCTCGCGAGGTGCCCGTGGTTCTCTCTGACGCCGGGGCGTCCTGCATTCAACTTTCGGCTTCCCGTGTTTCACCTGGCCTGGTGGTTCATTGCGTGGTTGTTACGCTTCCGGCCCGGGCGTAAAGGGTCGGTGTCCAGAACGTTTCCGGCATGTTTCACGGCCGGGTTCGGGGCCTGGTTCATGGCAGGGTCAGTGCCCCCGGGACGCACGAAGGCCCCGCAGGCGTTCGCCTGCGGGGCCTTCGGAAGATGTCCGGAGTAGCGCTGTGTCCGGAGAGGTGCGGTCCGGAAGACTGCTCAGTCGAGCAGCGCGTCGACGAACGCCTCCGGGTCGAACGGCGCCAGGTCGTCGGGGCCCTCGCCGAGACCCACGAGCTTCACCGGCACGCCCAGGGTGCGCTGGATCGCGACGACGATGCCGCCCTTGGCGGTGCCGTCGAGCTTGGTGAGCACGATGCCGCTGATGTCCACGACCTCGGAGAACACCTTGGCCTGAGTGAGGCCGTTCTGGCCCGTGGTCGCATCCAGGACCAGCAGGACCTCGTCCACCTCGGCCAGCTTCTCGATGACGCGCTTGACCTTGCCGAGCTCGTCCATCAGGCCGGTCTTGTTCTGCAGCCGGCCTGCGGTGTCCACCATGACCACGTCGACTTCCTGCTCGATGCCGGCCTTCACGGCCTCGTAGGCGACCGACGCCGGGTCGGCGCCTTCCACGTCGGACTTGACCGTGGGCACGCCCACGCGCTCGCCCCACGTGGTGAGCTGTTCGGCGGCGGCGGCGCGGAAGGTGTCCGCCGCGCCCAGGAGCACGTCCTTGTCCTCGGCGACGAGCACGCGGGCCAGCTTGCCGACCGTGGTGGTCTTGCCGACGCCGTTGACACCGACCACGAGCACGACGGCGGGGCGCTCAGCATGGCGGGTCACATTGAGGGCGCGGTCCATGGACGGGTCGACCAGCTTGAGGAGCTCCTCGCGCAGCATGGCGCGGACCTCGGCGGTGTCACGGGTGCCCATGACCTTAACGCGGGCACGGAGCGCATCCATCAGCTCCAGGGTCGGCTCGGTGCCGAGGTCGGCCAGGAGGAGGGTCTCCTCGATCTCGTCCCAGGTGTCCTCGTCGATGCGGTCGCTGGAGAGCAGGGCGAGCAGGCCCTTGCCCAGGATGTTGCCGGAGCCGACCAGGCGGGCCCGGAGGCGGTTCAGGCGGCCGGCCACCGGCGCGGGGCGCTCCACGAGCGGCGCGGCCGGCAGGACCTCCTCGACGGGCTCTTCGACGAGCGTGCCCGCGGAGGGCGAGGTGGCGGCGTCGTGCGCGGCGCCCGCTTCGTCGTCGCGGTCCAGGACGGCGGTGCCGCCCGAGGAGGGACGCACGGGATCGTTCGCGTCACGCGTGCTGGTGTACTTCCGGGAGTTGCGGCCCTTGAGAAGCAGCGGGACCGCCAGGCCGATGACCACCAGGGCGCCGACGATGGACAGGATCACGGGAAGGAGGACGTCATTCACCCCACTAGCTTCTCACGCGGGCTACTCCCCCATGCGCTGTGAAATCACGGTGGTGACGCCGTCGCCGCGCATCGTGACGCCGTAGAGGGCGTCCGCCACCTCCATGGTGCGCTTCTGATGCGTGATCACGATCAGCTGGCTGGACTCCCGCAGCTCCTCGAAGATCGTGATGAGGCGGCCGAGGTTGACGTCGTCCAGGGCGGCTTCCACCTCGTCCATGACGTAGAACGGCGAGGGGCGCGCCTTGAAGATCGCCACGAGAAGCGCCACGGCGGTCAGGGAGCGTTCACCACCGGAGAGCAGGGACAGGCGCTTGATCTTCTTACCGGCGGGCCGGGCCTCGACCTCGATGCCGGTGGTGAGCATGTCATCCGGATCGGTCAGGACCAGACGGCCCTCGCCGCCCGGGAACAGGCGTCCGAAGACGTGGACGAACTGCTCCGACGTGTCGGCGAACGCCTGGGAGAAGACCTCCTGCACGCGGGCGTCCACCTCCTTGATGATGTCCAGAAGGTCCTTGCGGCTCGCCTTCAGGTCCTCGAGCTGGGTGTTGAGGAACTGATGACGCTCCTCGAGTGCAGCGAATTCCTCCAGGGCGAGGGGGTTGATCTTGCCCAGCGAGGACAGGTCCTTCTCGGCGCGCTTGAGACGCTTCTCCTGCTCGGCGCGGACGAAAGGCACGCCCGTCGGGATCGGATTGCCGTCGTCATCCACCTCCTGCCGCAGCTCGGCCCACTTGTCCTGGGCGCCGTCCACGGACGGCACGGGAAGATGCGGCCCGAATTCGGCCACGAGTTCCTCCGGACCGAGCCCGAGTTCGTCGATGGCCCGCTGCTCGACGGCCTCGATCCGCGCGCGCTGCTGAGTGAGCGCCAGCTGATCCCGGTGCGCGGAACCGGTCAGCTCCGCGAGTTCCCGGGCCAGGGCGTCGTTCCCGGCGCGCAGGCCTCCGAGGAGGGTGTCGTACTTGCTGCCGTCCTCCTCCACGCGGGCAAGCTCCGCGGCGGCGGATTCGACGGAGCGGTCCGCCACCAGGACGGCCTGCCGCGCGGCCTCCGCTACGGCGGCCGCACGGGCTGCCTGGCGACGGCGGCGTTCTGCCCGGACCACGGCCTCCTGCTGGGCCCGGCGTTCGCTCGCGGCCGCGCGTTCCAGCCCGGCCGCCCGCCGTTCACCGTTGGACAGCTGTTCCTCGGCCGTGCGCAAGGCGAGCCGGGCATCCACTTCCATGGCGCGGACCTCGCGTGCGCGGGTCTCCAGCGTCTCCCGCTGGTCCTGGATCGCTTCGCCCTCCTGCGACTGCGAGGCGTCCTCGTGGGCCTGGGTCAGCTGGGCCGCGAGGGTTTCCAGGCTTTCGTTCTCCTGGGCGAGGGTCTGCTGGGCCCGGTCGCGGGTCTCGCGCAGACGCTCGGCCTCGGCGGTGATGGAGCGCAGCTGCCCCTTGAGGCTGCCGAGCCTCTCGGCGGAGGCGGCAAGGGTGGCATCGGACTCGTGCAGGCGGTCCAGGGCGGCGTCGGCCCGTTCGCGGGCTTGCTCGAGCTGGTCCGCGAGTCCCTTGCGGGCGAACCGCAGCCGTTCGAGCTCCGAGGTCACTGTGCCGAGCCGCTGTTCGGTCTCCTCGAGGGCCGTCTGGGTTTCCAGGAGCGAACCGCTCGCCGGCGAACCGCCGCTCGCAGTGTGGGCGGAGAGGACATCGCCCTCACGCGTCACCACGGTGGAATCCGGTGCTTCGGCGAGGATCCCGCCGGCCGCCTGGAGCGTCTCGGCGATGAGGACGGACTCCAACAGCCGGAGCACCGCTTCCCCACCGGGACCATGGGCGGTCACGACGGCGTGTGCGGGCACGGCGTCGGTGGGAACAGCGCCGTCGGGGCTTTCCGCCGACTCGGTCCGCGCCGGGCCGTCCTGCTCGCCCGGGCGCCCGATCAGGACGTTCGCCCGTCCGGCGTCCTCGTCCTTGAGCTGTTCGAGCGCCCGGGCGGCACCTTCCACGCCGTCGGCGACGAGCGCCTCGGCGAACGGCCCGAGGGCTGCGGCGATGGCGGCCTCATGGCCCGGCGTGACCTTGACGGCGTTCGCGATGCTCCCCAGGATCCCGGGATGGCCCTCCAGGCGGGCACTGCCGTCCCGGGGTGCCGTGGCCTGGCGGAGCGCCTCGATCCGGGCGCCGAGCGCGGCCAGCTGGTGCTCGGCGTCGCGCTGTTCCGCGGCGAGCCGTTCGTCCCGTGCTTCGAGCGCTTCCAGGGCGTCCGCGGCCTGCTCGTACTCGCTGTCCAGATCCTGTTCGCCGGACTCGCTGTCCGCGAGTTCGGCCTCCTGGGACGCGAACTCGGCCTCCGCCGTCGCGCGGCGGCGTTCGCATTCCAGCAGGGAGTCGTGGATGCGACCGAGCTCCGCCTCGACGGACTGCACGCGCGACCGCGCGGCGCCCACCTTGCCGCTCAGGGTGGCGAGCGACTCCCGGCGGTCCGCGGCGGCCCGCAGCGCGGCGGTCACGCGGGCGTCCTCGGCCCGCGCGAGCGCTTCGGCTTCCGCCCGCTGGTTCACCACGACGTCGAGCATCTCCTTCAGCTGCTCCACCTCGGCGGCGATCCGGGCGGCCTCCTCCCGGGCCCGGACGGCCTGCTGCTCCATCTGTTCGGCGTCGTTCTGACGCGTCACAGGCTCCGAGCTGCCCAGCAGGCGGTGGCGCTCGGTGGCGAGCTGCCCGAGGCCGCGCAGGCGCTCCCGGGCGGTGGTCAGCTGGTGCCAGGTGGCGCGGGCCTGGGTGATCCGCGGGGACATCGCGGCCGCCGACTGCTCGGCGAGGGACTGCTGCTCGCGGCCCTGCGCGAGATCCGCCTCGACCACGGCGATCCGTTCCCGGAGCGCCTGCTCGCGGGCGGCGTCGGACTCGAGCTCCCCGGTGAGGCGCACCAGATCATCGGCGAGGAGGCGCGCCTTGGCGTCCCGGAGTTCGCTCTGCACGGTCTGCGCCCGGCGCGCGACGGCGGCCTGCCGCCCGAGCGGTCCGAGCTGGCGGCGCAGCTCGGCGGAGAGGTCGCTGAGGCGCTGAAGATTGCCCTGCATGGCGTCGAGCTTGCGGAGCGTGCGCTCCTTCCGGCGGCGATGCTTCAGGATGCCGGCGGCCTCTTCGATGAAGCCGCGGCGGTCCTCCGGGGTGGCGTGGAGGATGCGGTCCAGCTGACCCTGGCCCACGATCACGTGCATCTCGCGGCCGAGGCCCGAGTCGGACAGGAGCTCCTGGATGTCGAGGAGACGGCAGCTGGTCCCGTTGATGGCGTACTCGCTGCCGCCCGTGCGGAACAGGGTGCGGGAAATGGTGACTTCGCTGTAGTCGATGGGCAGGGCGCCGTCGGCGTTGTCGATGGTGAGCGAGACGTGCGCACGGCCGAGCGGTGGGCGTCCGGAGGTCCCGGCGAAGATGACGTCCTCCATCTTGCCGCCGCGCAGGGTCTTGGCGCCCTGCTCCCCCATCACCCAGGCGAGGGCGTCCACCACATTGGACTTGCCGCTGCCATTGGGCCCCACGATGGCCGTCACGCCCGGCTCGAACGTGAAGCTCGTAGCCGAGGCGAAAGACTTGAAAGCCACGGATGGTGAGGTTCTTCAGGTGCACGGTGGTGGGGACTCTCTGGCCGGCTCAGCACGGGTTGGCGGAATACGCGTCCCCCAAGACTATCCTGGGATGGCGGGGATTCTGAGGGTGGCGCGGCGGGGCGGAGGCCCGGTCAGGCTGGCGGGAGCCGGTCCGGCGGCGGCTACTCGGCTCGCCGCCCCCGCGGCACCGGCTGGCACTTGGGGCAGAAGTACGAGGAGCGGTTCATGAACGACGCGCGGCGGATGAGCGTCTCCCGGCCCTCGGCGGCGCAGCGCAGGCACGGCTGCCCTTCCCGTCCGTAAGCGTTCAGAGACCGGGAGAAGTACCCTGACGCTCCGTTCACGTTCACGTACAGGGAGTCGAAGCTGGTGCCGCCCGCGGCCAGAGCCCGTTCCATGACCTCGCGGCACGCGTCGAGGAGCCGGAACGTCTCGGGCCGCCGCAGGGTCGCCGTCGAGCGTTCGCCGTGCAGACGCGCGGCCCACAGCGCCTCGTCGGCATAGATGTTGCCCACGCCGGACAGGAGGTTCTGGTCCAGCAGCGCCCGCTTGACGGTGCTGCGGCGGCGGATGAGCACCTGGTGAACGGCTTCGGGATTGAAGTGGGGATCGAGCAGGTCCCGGGCGATGTTGCTAACCTCGCCGGGCAGCAGCGGCGCCTCGGAACCCCGCCCGCCGGGCAGGCCGTCGAGCGTCGGCACGAGGGAGGTGACGGACAGCCCGCCGAAGATGCGCTGATCCACGAACCGCAGCTCGTCCGGCATCCCGGGACTCGGGCTGAGGGCCAGCCGGACCTTCAGGTGCTTCTCGTCCGGAGCGTCCGGCTCTTCGAGGAGCAACTGGCCGCTCATGCCGAGATGGGCCAGGAGCGCGGTCGCCGGGAACGGACCGGGAGGATCGGCCTCGCTCCCGGTCGGCTCGAGCAGAAGCCAGAGGTACTTGCCACGGCGGACGGCCGCGTTGATGCGGGCGCCGCCGAGGGAGGAGGTGAAGTGTGAAGGTGCGCCGTCGTGACGGCGGATGCTCCGCGCGTCGAGCACTTCCGCCTGTTCGATGCGGCGGCCGACCGCCCACCGCTCCAGGCCGGAGCGCACCACCTCGACTTCGGGCAGCTCAGGCATGGATCAGGATTCGACCGGAGCGGGGTTCAGCTGACGCCAGGCGTCACCCGCGGCTTCCTGTTCGGCTTCCTTCTTGGAATTGCCGTGGCCGGTGCCATAGGCGGTGCCGCCCATCATGAGCACGGCCTGGAAGACCCGGGCATGATCCGGGCCGGAACCGGTGACGTCATAGACCACGGGGCCGAGCTGACGGCTGGCCGCGTACTCCTGGATGTAGGTCTTCCAGTCGGTGGCCGCGCCCAGGGCGGCGGCATCCGTCAGGAGGGGACCCATCAGGCGCATGACCATGTCCCGTGCGACGTCGATCCCATGGTTGAGGTAGCAGGCGCCGATCAGGGCCTCCATGGTGTCCGCGAGGATGGAAGCCTTGTCCATCCCGTTGGTGCGCTTCTCGCCCTGGCCGAGGTAGATGTGCTCCCCGACGCCGAGCTGGCGCGCGACGCCGGCCAGCGCCCGGGTGCTGACGACGGCGGAGCGGCGCTTGGCGAGCTCGCCTTCCGGCAGATCCGGGTAATCGCGGTACAGCGCATCGGTCACGGAGAATCCCAGGATCGAGTCGCCCAGGAACTCCAGGCGCTCGTTGGTGGGGATCCCGCCGTTCTCGTAGGCGTAGGACCGGTGTGTGAGTGCAAGACGAAGCGTCTCGGCGTCAAGAGTGACGCCGAGACGCTTCATCAGGTCTTCGGGTGAAGACGTCATATCAGCCGGGGGCGGATTAGACGTCAGCGACCTTGCGGCCCTTGTACTCCAGGAAGAGCTCGGTACCGGCGGAGTCGGTCACGACCTTGGCCTGGTGAGGCAGGCTGTAGGTGACGCGGCCGTTCTCAACGGTCTTCACCAGGTTGGGGGCGGTAGCCTTCCACTGGGAGCGGCGGGCACGGGTATTCGAGCGAGACATCTTCCGCTTGGGAACAGCCACGGCTAACTCTTTTCTCTCTCAGTCCATCTCTGAACTTGGGTCCAACACTGAATCAATCGGTTTTGCCGGTTTGGCCTTGCAAATTCGCGAGGGCAGCCCAGCGAGGGTCCAATACCTCGTGGTGGTGCCCCGGCTCATCGTCAAGGCGTATCCCGCATTCGGAACACAGCCCCTGACAATCTTCCCGGCACACCGGCTGGAAGGGCAGCGCAGTCACCACCGCATCCCGCAACACCGGCTCAAGATCGATCTCATCGTGCTCGACTCGACGTTGCTCTTCATCGTCTCCCTCTGCCGCGGACACGTGTTCCGGGTAGAAGAAAAGCTCTTGCACAGTGACGCGCTGGTCATACGCAAGGGGATCCAGGCAGCGGCCGCATTCGCCCTCGATGAGGACGTCCGCGGTTCCCGATACCAGAATTCCTTCGTGTACGGACTCCAGCCTCAAGTCCAGCTCCACGGGGGAACCTTCCTTGACGCCAATGAGCGGCACACCAAGATCTCTTGGTGCTGGCACCTGCTCTTCCAGGGTCCGCATGCTGCCTGGGCTGCGCCCAAGATCCTTGACATCGATAGTCAAAGGTGTGCGGTGATCGCGTTTGATGAGAACTCCTGAAAGAACATAGGACCGACGAACCATCTTAGCGTGAGGCAGGCACTTGACTCAAACCGCAGGCCTCAGCCTGGTCCGTTCACCCAGAAATCCTACCGTTAAACGCCGGGTCTCAGCCCTTCGGCGCGCCGCCGCCGAGCCGCTTGAGCACGGCACGAGGCACGAAATCGGAGATGTCCCCGCCCAGAGAATCCACTTCCTTGATGAGCGAGGAGGAGATGTGGGTGAAACGGCCCTCAGCCGCGAGGAACACCGTCTCCACGCCGGAGAGCTGCCGGTTCATGGTGGCCATCGGCAACTCGTAGTCGAAATCACTCGAGGACCGGAGACCCTTGACGATGGCACTGGCGCCGCGGCGGTGGCAGTACTCCGCGAGCAGTCCCTCCCCCATCGGCTCCACGATGATCCCGCTCAGATAGCTGAGCGTCTCCCGCGCCATGTCGAGCCGTTCCTCCAAGGTGAAGCGGTACTTCTTCGCAGGGTTGGTCGACACGGCCACCACCACTTCATCGAAGATGTTCGCGGCACGCGCGATCACCTCGAGATGCCCATGATGGATGGGATCGAAGGAACCGGGGCACACAGCACGACGCATGTCTCGACGCTACAGCAGAGGCACCCGGGATAGCATGACCGACAGGGGCGCGCCGCGCCTCCTCCCAGGGCCCACGACGTGATGCACGGGCGAGGACGCCCCGGAGCGGCACCATGCGAAGCAGGCACCTCACGTGACTCCAGCAGAAGACATCACCTGGCTGACGGACTCCCCGTGGATGGACGCGGCCCGGGGAGCGAACCTCCTCGGCGCCGACGGCTCCCTGGGGACGACCATCTTCGAGGAGATGACGGGCCTGGCGGTCCGGCACCAGGCGATCAACCTGGGCCAGGGGTTCCCCGACGAGGACGGCCCCGGACCCATCCGTGAGCTCGCCCAGGAGGCGATCGCCCGCGGCGAGAACCAGTACGCGCCGGGGAAGGGCATCCAGCCCCTGCGTGAGGCGATCGCCGGACACCAGCACCGCTTCTACGGGATCGGGCTCGACCCGGAGACCCAGGTGGTGGTGACCACCGGCGCCACCGAGGCGATCGCGGCGGCGATCCTCGCCGTCGTGCGTCCGGGGGATGAAGTGGTGACGTTCGAGCCCTTCTACGACTCGTACGGGGCCATGATCGCGCTGGCGGGCGGCGTGCATCGGACCGTCCCCTTGCGTGCCCCGGACTTCCAGCCCGACCCGGAGGAGCTGGCCGCCGCGTTCGGTCCGCGGACCCGCCTGGTGATCCTCAACAACCCTCACAATCCCTGCGGTGTGGTGTTCGGGACCGAGGTGCTCGACCAGATCGTCGAGCAGGCCGCGCGGCATGACGCGGTGATCCTGAGCGACGAGGTCTACGAGCACCTGACGTTCGACGTGCCCCACGTGCCGATCGCGACGCGTCCTGGTGCCTTCGACCGCACCCTCACGGTCTCCTCGGCCGGTAAGACCTTCTCCTTCACCGGCTGGAAGGTCGGCTGGCTGAGCGGGCCGGCTCCCCTGGTCGCGGCCGCGCGCACCGTCAAGCAGTTCCTGAGCTACAGCTCCGGGACGCCGTTCCAGGGCGCCGTGGCGTCGGCCCTCAACCTGGACGACTCCCTCTACCGCGGCTTCGCCGAGGCCCTGCGCGGGAAGCGGGACCTCCTCTCGGACGGTCTGCAGGCCGCCGGTTTCACCGTCTACGAACCGCAGGGCACCTACTTCGTCACCGTGGACACCGCTCCCCTGGGCTTCCATGACGCCGCCGCCCTCGCACGGCTGATGCCGGAGCGCATCGGGGTGGCGGCCATCCCCCTCTCGGTCTTCTGCCACGACGACGGCGCGCGCCGCACCGCGAGTCTGCTCCGCTTCGCCTTCTGCAAGCGTGAGCCGGTGCTCCGTGAGGCGGTCGCCCGCCTCGGCGGACTGAGCGAGGCACTGGGCCAGGCCTCAGAGGTGAGCCGGTGAGCTCGCGGTACCTGCGGGCCAGTGGCGTCCACGCGAGCATCGAGCCGGACACCCTGGTGCCCGGCTCGGCGATCCTCGCGCTGGGCGGCGCCGAGCAGTCCCACGTGAACCTGGCCGACCCGGGTCAGATCTTCTACGAGTACCTCGCCCGCATGGCCCATGCGACGGATCTCGTGGCGCCGCCCGGTCAGCCCGTGACGGCCGCTCACCTCGGCGCCGGTGCCCTCACCCTGCCTCGGTACCTGCAGCACACGCGCCCCGGCTCTCGGCAGTGGGCCGTGGAGCTAGAGAGGGAGCTGCCGGACTTCGTCCTGACCGAGTTGCCCCTGCCCGAGGGTACTGTGCTGGAGATGGCGCTGGGCGACGCGCGGGCGGAGTTCGCGGCGCTGGAACCCGAGGCCGACGGCGGGCCGCGGCGTTTCGACGTCGTGGTGCTGGACGTCTTCTCCGGCCCGGAAGCCCCGGCTCACCTCGCGTCGGCGGACTTCTACCGCGAAGTGGCGGAGCGGCTCGAACCCGGCGGCCTCTTCCTGGTCAACGTCGGCGACGACCCGCCCTTCACCCTCATCCGCAGCCAGGGCAAGGCGCTCCTGGAGGTCTTCCCCGGCGGGGTCGCGGCCCTCTGCGAGACCGGCATGCTCGCCGCACGCTACCCGGGCAACATCGTGTTCGCGGCCCGCGCCGAACCCTGGCCCGCCGCCTGGACGGACGCGCTTCTGGCCGCAGGACCCCATCCCGCCGCGGTCCTGAACGGCATGGAGCTCGAAGACTGGCTGGGGTGAACTCGGGGACTGCCCGTCGGGCGTTTTCCCGGAAGCGGCGCATCGCGCCTCGCAGCGAGGAACGAGCGCAGAGGCGTGTCTAAGCCGCGGGGGAAAACACCCGGCAGGCACACCGGCCGTACCCGCCAGTCCTAGGAACGAACGCTCAGGCCGGCTCCGCGAACCACAGGGTCGTCTCGCCGTACTTCTTCTCCGCGAACCGCTCGAGCCCCGCAGGCCACTCCGGCTCGGGTGACCGCGAGCTCCGCTCGACCACCACGACGGCGCCGTCCGAGAGCCGCGGCACGAGCAGTTCCAGGACCTTCACCAAGTCCTCCTCGGTGAGCGGGTACGGCGGGTCAAGGAACACGAGGTCCCACGATCCCACGGCGGTCCGCTCCAGGAACGTGCCCACCTTGGCCCGCTGCACCGACGTCCGCAGCCCCTTGGCCGAGGCCGTCACGAGTTCGGCGTTCTTCTGGCAGACCCGGGACGCCTTCTCGTCGAAGTCCACGAGCGTGACCGAGGCGGCGCCACGGCTTCCGGCCTCCAGCCCGAGCGCTCCGGAGCCGGCGAAGAGGTCGAGCACCTCGGCGCCCTGCAGGATCCCGTACGCCTCCAGGCGCGAGAACAGCGCCTCCTTGACCCGGTCGGTGGTGGGGCGCGTGGCCGTGCCCGGCACCGAGACCAGGCTCAGCCCTCCGGCGGCGCCTGCGATGATCCGGCTCATGGGTTCCTTCCTTCCAGTGCCTGACGAAACAGTGCATGACGGACCTCGGGTCCCGCCGTGCACCGTCGTCCGTGCTCAGCCCCGTTCAAGGAATGCTTCCTTCTCCGGGTTCAGATAATTCTCCATCGCCACCCGGAGCGCCTGATGCTGCTGCAGGGTGGGGTCCTCGGCCACGAGATCCTGGGCGTCGTCCCGCGCCTCGGCGATGATCTTCTCGTCCTGGATGACGCGCAGCAGCTTGAGGGTCGACCTCCCGCCCGACTGCCGGGCGCCCAGGATATCGCCTTCGCGCCGCAGCTTGAGATCCTCCTGGGACAGCGCGAAGCCGTCGGTCGTGGCGGCGACTGCCGTGAGCCGCTCTCGGCTCGGGTGGTCCGGTTCCAGGCGCGTCACCAGGAGGCACGTGCCTGGCAGGCCGCCACGGCCCACCCGGCCGCGCAGCTGGTGCAGCTGGGAGATGCCGAAACGGTCGGCGTCGAGGATCACCATGAGCGTCGCATTGGGGACGTCCACGCCCACCTCGATCACGGTGGTGGACACCAGCACGCCCACCTCGCCGGCGGCGAAGGCGGCCATGGTGGCGGACTTCTCCTCCGGGGCCATGCGCCCATGCAGGGCCTCCACCCGCACGCCCTGAAGAGCCGGGGCCGCGCGGAGCGTCTCCAGCATGCCGACGACGCCGGCCAGCTGCTGCGTGCCCTGCTCACCGCCGGCCGGGTCGGCGAGGCCCTCGCCGCCGTCGTCGTTGGAGACGTCACCGTCACCGATCTTGGGGCACACGACGTAGACCTGACGCCCGGCGTCGACCTCTTCCCGGGCCCGCTGCCAGAGCCGTGCCTCCCAGGACGGGTGCTCCTGCAGTCCCACCACGTGGGTGATGATCGGCGCACGTCCAGCCGGCAGTTCGTCCAGCACCGACGTCTCCAGATCGCCGAAGACCGTCATGGCCACGGTGCGCGGGATGGGGGTGGCCGTCATGACGAGCAGGTGCGGAGGGGCGTCCGCCTTGGCGCGGAGGGCGTCCCGCTGCTCCACGCCGAAACGATGCTGTTCGTCCACCACCACGAGTCCGAGGTCGAAGAACGTCACGTTCTCCCCCAGCAGGGCGTGGGTGCCCACCACGATGTCCGCGTCGCCCGAGGCCGCATCCAGGAGCGCCTGGCGGCGTGCCGCCGTCGAGAGGGAACCCGTGAGGAGAGCGACGCTCACGGAAGGGCCGTCGCCGGGGCCGAGAAGGCCGTCGCGCGCGAGGGTTCCGAGAGTCCTGCGAATCGACTCGGCGTGCTGAGCGGCGAGGACCTCCGTGGGGGCCAGGAGCGCGGCCTGACCTCCCGAATCCACCACCTGGAGCATCGCCCGGAGTGCGACGAGTGTCTTGCCCGAGCCCACGTCGCCCTGCAGGAGCCGGTTCATGGGGTGGGACGTCGCCAGGTCGCGGGAGAGCTCCTCGCCCACGCGCCGCTGACCCGCAGTGAGCGTGAACGGAAGCTGGGCGTCGAAGGCCTGGAGCGCGCCGTCGAGCCTTCCGGGACGGGAGGTGGCCACCTCCTGCGCCATCTCCGCGCGGCGACGGGCCAGCGCCGTCTGGAGGACCAGCGCCTCCTGGTACCGGAAGCGGTGACGCGCACGCCAGTAGTCCTCGGCCGTGGCGGGCTGGTGAATCATCCGGTATGCCTCAGACAGCCCGGGAAGGTGCTTCCGGTGCCGGATCTCCGCGGGAATCGGGTCACCCCAGCCGCCGGTGTCCACCTGGTCCAGCACGATGCCGACCGCCCGCTGGACGGTCCAGGAACTCACCTTCGCGGTGGCCGCGTACACGGGGATCGGCATCCGCGCGAGGGCCTCGGCGTCCGCGGTGCTCGTGACCGCCTCGTCCAGCAGGATGAAGTCCGGATTGGTGAGCGTGAGCTTGCCGGCGTAGGAGCCGACCCGGCCGGAGAACAGCGCGAGCACGCCCGGCTGGAGCTGCTGCTTCGCCTTGAAGCCATTGAAGAAGCTCAGCTTCACGGAGGAGAGCGCCGGCCCGAACTCGTCCTCGGCGTCGCTGATCACCACTTCGGTGATGGAGCCGCGGCGGGCGCGCATGGTACGGGTGCTGCTGGAGATGACGCGGGCGAGAATCGTGACGTCCTCATCGAACGGCAGGGTCTCGATGCTGCTCAGCTCCCCGCGGTCCAGGTACCGGCGCGGGAAGTCGTCCAGGAGGTCCGCCACGGTGTGCAGCCCCAGGTTCTTCTCCAGGCTCCCGGCCACGCGCTTGCCGAGGAGGAGTTCCAGCGAGGTGTGCTGTTCCATGGGTCATCGTCTCCGGCCGGAGGGGTCCAGGACCGCGGGCACGCGTGCGTTCCGCCGTCCCATTCAGGACTCGCGGGGGGCGGCGAGCTCCGACAGGGTGACGTTGGCGGGCTCGCCCAGGGCGTTGATCAGTTCGAGCACCGGGGCGGGATCCGCCGCGTGCACGTGGACGCGCCAGCGGTAGCTGAGTTCGCCTTCCTGCACATCGACGCCGTCGCGGTGCCCGGACACGGCCTTCACCGGCGAGATGATGACGGACTCACCGATCTCGTCGAGGCGCTGGCGCAGGGTGGCGGCGTCCAACGGCGACAGCTCGATGGTGCACATGACCTCGTAGCCGTCATCGGCGGGCATGTCGCCGTGGATGTGCGGGAATTCGGTCTGGTAGCCGTGCAGCTCGTCCCAGGCCGTCTCGCTCGTCTGCGTGCCCAGGATGGTGCCGCGCAGGCAGTCCAGGACCAGGAGGAACCCGACGGCGCCGGCGTCCACCACCTGGGCCTGACGCAAGGCGCCGAGCTGCTCCTCCGTGCGGACCACGGCCTGCTGGACCGTCTCCACCACGTGGTTCAGGGACTGGGCGAGGGCCAGATTGCTGTCGTCACCGTTGAGAGCGGAGTCCATCTCCTCGGCGGCGTCGGCGGCGGCCGCGAGAGCCGACAGCATGGTCCCTTCCACGGGCTCGCTCAGCGCGGACCAGCAGCGCATCCGGGCCCGCCGCAGACCGGAGGCCAGCAGGGGGGCGCTGAGGCGGGTGTGGCCCTGCACGGATTCCGCGAGCGCGGCGAGGAAGACGGCCAGGAGGGTGCCGGAGTTCCCGCGGGCGTTCTCCATCGCGGCGCCCGCGGCATCGGCGAGCACGACGCCGACGTCGTTGCCGACCGGGTATTCCTCGGGGCCGATGGCGCGTGCCGCGGCCCGGAGGGTCAGATAGAGGTTGGTTCCGGTGTCGCCGTCGGCCACAGGGAAGATGTTGATGGCATTCAGACGGTCGCTGTGATTGCCCACCACCTGCTCCGCGGTGCAGAGCCAGCGCCTCATCGCCTGAGCGTTGGCGGCAATCTTATGGTGCCCCAAAGTGATCCCATCCTCGCGTCGCGTGCCCTGCTGCATCCCCGTCACCGTTGCGGATCCGGGAACCGTGTTCCTGTCCAGGCGGGGTGGGCACCACTGAGCCTATAACAGTGAAGCTGTCCGGCACGGGACCGTTTCCTGGGAAAGTGCTGAGGAGGCAGAAGTCCTCTCCCCCGCCCTGAATCCACGCCCGGAGCAGGTTCTCCGCGGATTCGCCGGACCCCGGCACGGCGGCCAGGAGTTCTGCCGCGGGGCGCAGTTCCGGGCCGAAGACGGCCAGCAGGAGAGGGTCGAGTTCGAGGGTGACCCCGCTCGCCCGGGCAAGCCGCCCGGAGTCCTTCAGCAGCCCGTCCGAGACGTCCATCATGGCCGTGGCGCCCGCTGCCAGCGCCTCGGCGCCACTGCCGAGGGGCGGGCACGGCCGGCACTGGGCATCCATCAGCTCGCGCTGGTCAGGCGTGAGATCCCCCACGAGGACGGTGCTCTCCAGGAGGGACCAGCCGGCGGCGGCACGGCCGGGCTTCCCGGCCACCGCGACGACGTCCCCGGCCGTGGCCCCCGAACGCAGACCGACTCTCCCGGCCACCTCACGGCCCATCGCCGTGGCGGTCACCGAGATCTCCCGGCCACGGCCGAGATCACCCCCGACGACGGCGACCTCCGCTCCCAGCGCGCGCACGGCGTCGTGCACTCCGCGGGCGAAGTCCTCCACCCAGGCGACCGGCGTCTCCGGGGGCAGGGTGAGACTGATGAGAAGCGAATGGGGCTCCGCGCCCATGGCGTTGATGTCACTCAGGTTCTGGGCCGCGGACTTCCACCCGACGTCGTGGCCGGTGCTCGCATAGCCGTTGTTCCAGCGCAGGCGGAAGTCCTGGTCCTGCGTCTGGGTGTCGATCGAGACCACCACGGTGCCGCCCGGTGCGGCGACCACGGCGGCGTCGTCCCCGGGGCCGAGGAGCGTCGCAGGGCCCTGCGGCAGGAGGGGGAAGATCCTCGCGAGGAGGCCCGACTCCCCTACGGTGGCGACGGTCGGCTGGTTCTCTGGCACACGGCAACGCTATCCAACTTCCGCCCGGGAGCGTCAACCGCTCCCGGACCGGACCTGTCATCCGGTGCGGGAAGTGCGGACGGCGCCACCGCGCGACCGTCTCCTGACAAGGGCTCCCAGCGAAGCTCGGTAGGCTGGTGCCATGCGTGTCTCCCGTCCTGCCCCGCGGTCCGCGGCCCGGAAGCTCCCGAAACCGGCGGCCCTGCTGGCCCTCTCGCTGGGCTCCGTGCTGGCCCTGAGCGCCTGCTCTCCCGCCGTCGACGTCACCCCGGCCAAGGATGCCGCCAACCCGGATTGCGCGCCCATGATGGTGGCGCTTCCGGACAAGATCGGCGACGCGGCGCTGCGGAAGACGAATGCTCAGGCCACGGCGGCCTGGGGCGACCCGTCCCTGGTGATCCTACGCTGCGGCGTCACCCCACCCGGTCCCACGAAGGACCGCTGCGCCACCGTGAACGGCGTGGACTGGGTCATCAAGGAGGGCGAGAAGGGCAACCCGATCTACACCCTGACCACGTTCGGCCGGACCCCTGCCGTGGAGGTGCTCCTGGACCCGGGGAAGATCTCGTCCGCCACCGTGCTGGCCGACCTCTCCGCCCCCGCGAGCAAGATCAAGGCCACCAAGAAGTGTGTGGGCCAGGAGGATCTGCAGAACCTCCCGGGCAGCGGCAAGTAGGCGGTTGCCCGACGGGGAAGCCCCGACGGCGAGGGCCCCCACCGCGGAGAAGTTCAACATCTGCTTGGTGCCGAAACCTTGACCGCCGAATCAGGCGGAGCACCAAAGAGCGGAAGCGCATAGCGGAGCCTCGTTCTACGGAATCGTCAACGCCGTCACTCGCTCCCGCACGATCGAACTACGGCTTTCCTGAGCAGAGATCGGCACCACACCAGAGCTTGCGCCAAACGAATATTGACTGCCCCGAGGACCTGGTCCGCGAGCTCGATGGCGCAGGCTATTTCGCATGCTGGTGAGATCTCCAGTCGAACTGAGACATGGGCAGTTACCGAGAAATGAACTTGCCCCGCCCTTCTCCTCCCTGGAAACGTCGGTGACCCTTCACCAAACCGACCTTGATCAAGAGGAGCTTGATGCCATCCCTGTCTAAGAAGCTCGTGATGACTGCAACGATGGCCCTGCTGGCTCTTGGCGGGACGGCGACTGCCGCCAATGCGGCCGCAGGCGATCCACCAGTGGTCAAACAGGTCGACGCCTCGATTGAGACGGTCACCACCACGTCGCTCCGGCCGACGTCCGAAGCGCTGGACCAGGCAAAAACAGTTGTCGACCAGAAACGACAGGCCGACCCGGCACTGTTCACCAGGAAAACTGCCATGATCCTCGCCTCGCCGGCGACCACGGCTTACCTCAAGAAGTTCGACTACGCATCGCTGACAGACCAGAGCGACATTCTGGCAGCATCCATGCCGACCGAGGCTCTACAGGGCTTCACTCAGATGCTGGACACGAAAGCCATCGAAATGGCGGTGGTGCGAACCGATGACGGCTACACCACGGTGATGACCGTGCATAAGGCCTCCGGCGTAGGTCCACAGGACCGTGGAAATCTCCCACAGTGCCCGCCGGCATGGGCGGCCTTCTGGGCCTGGTTTGCTACGAATGCCGCAGTTTGCGGCCCAATGGCAGCGATGCCAGTGGCGGCGTTCGCGTGTGCTGCCGGATTCGCAGTTGGAGGGACCATTATCGATTTCAATGAGGGCTGCTGAAGGGAGGAATGCTGTCATGAGTGTTAAAGATCAATACTGGCTGTCCGTCAGCGCTCTTCTCTCTGCCACCGTCTTCGTGGTCGGTGGAGCTCCGGCGCCCATGATCTTCTTCCTCGGTGCCGTGATCATCCTGGGACTACTTTTCACTGGCCTCATATTCGGGCAGTTGAAACGGGTCAAACCGAAGAAGGGAACAGGCTCCGCGGTCCTTCCTCTCCTGGGATTCATGGTCATCCTGTATGCAGCCATCCTGCTACGAGGCACCACCATCTCGTTCGTTGCCACCCCCGTCCTCGCAATCGTGATGGGCACGGGCAGTTTCATCTGGGCACACAAGAGGGGCCCATTCATCCATCAGAACTGAGGACGGACGCGACGCTCGACTGGCAGAGCCGAACCGTCAGCGCAGCCCGGTCTTGCGGTGCAGCGCCAGGTGGATGAGCTCGTCGATCAGCTCGGTGTAGCTCAGGCCCGTGGCGGCCCACATCTGCGGGTACATGCTCTTGGGGGTGAAGCCGGGCAGCGTGTTGATCTCGTTGATGATGAACTCGCCGTCCGGGGTGTAGAAGAAGTCCACGCGGCTCAGTCCCTCGGCGCCGATCGCGTCAAAGGCGACGCCCGCCAGCTTCCGGACCTCGGCGATGGCCTCCTCCGGCAGGTCTGCCGGGCAGCTGAGCGACGCGGCGTTGTCCACGTACTTCGCCTGGAAGTCGTAGAAGGAGTGCTCCCCCACGGCCACGGCGATCTCGGCGGGCAGCGAGGCGCGCGGTTCGTCGGTGTCCCGGCCTTCCAGCACGGCGCACTCGATCTCCCGGCCCACGATCCCGGCTTCGATCACGAGCTTCGGATCGTGCCTGCGGGCCTCCTCGATGGCGGCGTCCAGATCCTCCACGCAGTCCACCTTGGAGATGCCCATGCTGGACCCGGCACGGGCGGGCTTGACGAAAACGGGGAACCCGAGGTCCTCCACCCGACGGCGCACCCCGGCGGGGTCGCGGAGCCACTGACGGTCGGTCACGGCGACGTACGGTCCGACCTTCAGCCCGGCGGCTTCGAAAACGACCTTCATGAAGTGCTTGTCCATGCCGATGGCCGAGGCCAGCACGCCGGCTCCCACGTAGCGGGTGTCGCTGAGCTCGAGCAGACCCTGGACCGTGCCGTCCTCGCCGAAAGGCCCGTGCAGGAGCGGGAAGACCACGTCCACCTGTCCCAGCTCCGTGGGGACCTGATCGGGCGCCGCCACGATCAGCTGGTGCTCTCCGCCGATCTCGGCCAGGGCCACGGTGGCCTCCCCGGGGGTGACCTCGGGCAGCGCGTCAGCCGTGAGGGACCACTGGTCGAGGTCCGCCTCGGGCAGCACCCACTGGCCCGTCTTGGCGATGCCGATCGGGATCACGTCGTACTTCTCCCGGTCGATGGCTCCCAGGACGCCCGCTGCGGTGACACAGCTGACGGCGTGCTCACTGGAGCGTCCTCCGAAGAGGACGGCGATGCGGGGCTTCCGGGCGTCAGTCACAGTGGTTCCGTTCAGGTTGTCGAAGGAGCGGTTCGTCGAAGGTGCGGTTCGTGGGTCTGAGCGGCCGGCTCAGTAGCCGTCCTCGGACTTCAAGGAGCGGTTCAGGAGCAGCGGGCCCAGATCCTCGACAGCCAGCTTACCGGCGAGCACCGCCACGACGGCGGCGGTGATGGGCATCTCGACGCCCTGGCGCGCCGCCAGCTCCTGCACGGCGTCCGCGGACTTCACACCCTCCGCGGTCTGGGTCATGCGCTCCACCACTTCATCCAGCGTCAATCCCTGGCCGAGCAGCTTGCCGGCCGTGTGGTTGCGGGAGAGGGGCGAGGCACAGGTGGCCACGAGGTCGCCCAGACCCGCCAGGCCGGCCAGGGTGTGTGCTTCGCCGCCCAGCGCCAGCGCCAGGCGGGTGGTCTCGGCGAGGCCGCGCGTGATCACGGAGGCCTTGGTGTTGTCCCCCATGTCCCGGCCCTCGCAGATGCCGACGGCCAGGGCGATGACGTTCTTGACGATCCCGCCGATCTCCACCCCGACCACGTCCGAGCTCATGTACGGGCGGAAGTACGGCGCCGTGCAGAGTTCCGCGACGCGCTGCGCCATGGCTTCATCCGCGCACGCCACCACGGAGGCGGTGGGTTCCTCCCGCGCGATCTCCATGGCCAGGTTCGGACCGGAGAGCACCAGGATCTGGGAAGCGGGCGTCCCCCACTCCTGGGCGATCACCTCGCTCATCCGCTCATCCGTGCCACGCTCCAGGCCCTTCATGAGGGAGACCACCAAGGCGCCGGGCGCCACGGCGTCCTTCCAGGCGCGCAGCTGCTCGCGCAAGGACTGCGCAGGGACCGCCAGCACGACGACGACGGCGTCCCGCAGGGCCTCGACGGCACTGTCCGTGGCGCGCACCGCGTGCGGCAGCGGGATCTGCTGCAGGTAGCGGCTGTTGCGGTGCTCGCGGTTGATCTCCTCCGCGGCCTCGGCACGCCGGGCCCAGAGCACGACGTCCCGGGGTTCGCCCGCCGCGAGGGCGGCGTCGCCCAGGACCTTCGCGAAAGTGGTCCCCCAGGATCCGGCGCCCATGACGGCGATCTTCTCCACAGCTGCCTTTCCCGGTGCGGTGGCGGTGTCGTGAGCGCTCACGCGGCGCCGCCGTCGTCGTTCTTCGGGGCCGGAGCGGCGCCCGTCGGGTCGAGCCGGCCCGTGGCGCTCTGGCCGTGGGCGGCCGGATCCCAGCGCTCGGCCGGCGCGGGCTCCTGCCGGAGCTCCGCGACCAGGGCGGTCACGGCGTTCATGATGCGCGTGGTGGCCTCGGTGAGCACGGTCTTGGTCATGGGCTTGCCGCGCAGGTCCTCCAGGTCCACCGGCGGGCCGACCACCACCCGTACCGTCTTCCGCGGGAAGACGTGGAGCTTCTTGGCGTAGCGCGGGAAGAGCTCCTGGGCGCCCCAGTGGCCGATCGGGACCACGGGCGCACCGGTCTGCAGCGCCAGCCGCGCTGCGCCCGTGTGCCCCTTCATGGGCCACAGATCGGGGTCACGCGTCAGGGTGCCCTCCGGGTAGATGATGATGGAGCCACCGGCGTCCACCACCTCCTGCGCCACCTTGAGCGAGTTGTTCGCTCCGGCGGTGGTGCGCTCCACCGGGATCTGCCGCGAATTGTGCAGCAAGCGTCCGAACACCGGGATCTTGAACAGACTCGCCTTGGCCAGGAAGTGCGGCGGGCGCTTGGCGTTGTAGAGCATGTGCCCCACCACGACCGGATCGATCTCCGTGACGTGATTGGGCGCGGCGATGAAACCCCCCTCGGGCAGGTTCTCCAGGCCTTCCCAGCGCTTGGAGAGCACCAGGTTGATGAGAGGCCGGAGCACACCGGCCAGGAAGGCGAAGGTGGCCCGGGTCCCCAGGCTCTCCTTCATACCGTGCTGAGTCGTCTCGTTCTTCCCCATCGGGTTCTACGCTCCGGTGAGTTCGAAATCGGCGCCGAGCCCGGCGATCTTCTCGGTGAAACGCTCATAGCCGCGCTGGATCACTTCGGTGCCGGTGACGCGGGAGACGCCCGTGGCGGCGAAGGCCGCGATCAGGTGACTGAAACCGCCCCGCAGATCCGGGACGTCGATGTCCCGTCCCACGAGCGGCGTGGAGCCGGAGATGACGGCCGAGTGCAGGAAGTTCCTCTGACCGAAGCGGCACGGCACGCTACCGAGGCATTCGCGGTGCAGCTGGATGTTCGCGCCCATGCGGGTGAGGGCCTGGGTGAAGCCGAAGCGGTTCTCGTACACGGTCTCGTGCACGATCGACACGCCGTCCGCCTGGGTCAGGGCCACCACGAGGGGCTGCTGCCAGTCGGTCATGAATCCGGGGTGCACATCGGTCTCGAGCACGAGCGGGTTGAGCTTGCCACCCGGGTGGTAGAAGCGGATGCCCTCGTCCATGATGTCCATGCCACCGCCCACCTTCCGGTAGGTGTTGAGGAAGGTCATCATGTCGTGCTGGGCGGCGCCCTCGACGAAGATGTCGCCCTGGGTCACGAGCGCGGCGGAGGCCCAGGAGGCCGTCTCATTGCGGTCCGGGAGCGCCCGGTGGTCGTAGCCGCGCAGCTCGGAGACGCCTTCGATCCGGATCGTCCGGTCCGTCTGGACGCTGATGATGGCGCCCATCTTCTGGAGCACCGCGATGAGGTCCACCACTTCGGGTTCCATGGCGGCGCCGCGCAGCTCCGTGATGCCCTCGGCACGGGTGGCGGAGAGCAGCACCTGCTCGGTGGCGCCGACGCTCGGGTAGTCGAGGGTGATCTTGGCGCCCTTGAGTCCTTCCGGCGCCGAGAGGTGGATGCCGTTGCCGGTCTTCTCCACCACGGCGCCGAACTTACGCAGGACGGCGAGGTGGAAGTCGATGGGCCGGTCGCCGATGCGGCAGCCGCCCAGGTCCGGGATGAAGGCCGCGCCAATCGCGTGGATGAGCGGTCCGCAGAGCAGGATCGGGATGCGGGAGTCACCGGCGTGCGCGTCGATCTCGGTGTGGGAGGCGTTCCTGGCGTTGGCCGGATCCAGGCTCAGATCCCCGGTCACCGGGTCCTTCTCCACCGTCACGCCGTGCAGCTGGAGCAGGCTGGTGACGACCTCGACGTCCTTGATCTCCGGGACGTTGCGGAGCACGGAGGGCTCGCTGCCGAGCAGTGCCGCGACCATCGCCTTGGGCACCAGATTCTTGGCGCCCCGCACGGAAACCTTGCCACTGAGCGGAACCCCGCCCCGGATGGTCAGCACACTACTCATCGACATCTGCCCTCGCACTTCTACGTTCGGAGCTGGGTCCCAGCTCCTCATCAAGCATAGAGCCCTGACGGCGCGCGGGCGGGACCCTGCGCCCCTGTCCCGGCGTGGATCAGACCCGTTCGGCCGGGGTCCGGCGCAGCGACGCAGGGTACACGTCCAGGGCGTTCTCCTCGACGTAATCGAGGGCGTGGCGGACGGCTCCGAGGGACACGATGCCCTCTCCCAGGGACGACACGAGCACCCGCGGCGGGGTGTGGGTGTAACGCGGCAGCTCGCGGGCGATCCCGGGCAGCAGCGCTCCCGCAGACTCGGCCACGGCCCCGGCGATGACCACGGCTTCCGGGTTCACCATGGTGCTCAGCGCGCCGATGACCCGCGCCATACGCCGGGCCACCCTGTCGAGGATCCCGACGGCGGTCGCGTCGCCGTCCGCCGCGGCCGAGAACACCATCTCCGCGCTCAGTGCGGAGGGGTCCCCGCCGCAGAGGACGCGCAAGGTGGTGTCCGCGCCGTCGTCGAGAGCTTCCCGCGCCCACTGCGCCACGTGGTGCGCGATGCCGTGCGTGTCGCCGACCCCGTCGAGGTGCTCGAGGTAGCCGAGTTCGCCGAAGCCCCCGAGCTGGCCGTGCAGGAGCCGGCCGGACTCGAGCACGCCGGAACCGAGCCGGTCGCCGGCCAGCATGACCGCGAGGTTGTCGATGCCCTGCGCGACGCCCATCCAGCGTTCGGCGAGCGCGGCGAGGTTGGCGTCATTCTCCAGGAGCACGTGCCAGCCGTGACGTTCGGAGACGATGGCCCGGACGTCGAAGGACCGCCAGAACTCCTGGACGGTGAGGACGTTCCCGTCCCGGCCGACCGGGGCCGCCACGCCCACCGACACCGCGAGCACCGAATCGGCCGCCACGCCGGCGTCGGCGAGCGTCTGGGCGGCGAGGCGGTCCAGGACGTCCGCTCGTTCGTCGGCGGCGACGTTGTCGGCGCGGAACGGCAGGGTCACCTGGGACAAAGGGGTTCCGGCCATGTCCGCCACGATGGCAGTGATCTTGTTGGCGCCGATGTCGATGCCCAGGACACTCGCGGCACGGTCATCGAAGACGAAACGGCGGGCCGGGCGGCCCTTGACGTAGTCGCCCGCGTCCCGCTGGTTCCCCAGCTCGCGGAGCCAGCCGAGCCGCACGAGTTCGTCACAGATCGAGATGACGGTGGCCCGGGAGAGACCGGTCCCCGCCATGAGTTCAGTGCCCGTGAGGACCCCGGCGCCGCGCATGGCCTGCAGCATGGCTCTCGCGTTGATCCTGCGCACCACCTGGGTCGAAGGCGCGGTCTCGCTCATCATCGACGCCCACACTCCTTCTGCCTGCGAGGCCCGTCCGCGGGCCTGCTCTGAAATCTAGCTCATGAATCGAGGTGGCGAAACACGTCACGACCGCCCTTGACGGCGTGAGCCGGGTCACCTCTATACTGTCGATAGGTTATAAATTTACCTCCTATCTAAACTCGCCCGGCAACTCTCAGAAGGACTCTCCCGCCCGGCGCCTGCGGCTCGGCCGCACGACGAAAGGACAACGGTGTCTGTGAAACCGACACGGGCCAAGCGCACGGCGGGGCTGGCGCTGAGCCTCGCCCTGCTGGGCGGCCTGCTCTCAGGGTGCGCGAGCGACGGCGGGACGGAGACCATCCGTTTCACCTTCAGCAAGCGCGAAGCGATCCCCTTCATGACCAAGGTGGTCAACGAGTACAACGCGTCCCAGAACAAGACGCGGGTGGTGCTGGACACCTCGGGCGTGGACGTGGTCTCGGCGAGTTTCGTCCGCGGCAACCCGCCGGATCTGATGCTGGCGAACTACAACACCGAGGTCTCGCGGTTCATCGACCGCTGCGCGCTCAGCGATCTGAGCGGGACGGCCGCCGCCGGTCAGATCCGCCAGGACTACCAGCCCTTGCTGGATCAGTATGGGCACTGCGAGGGACGCCAGAGCGCACTCCCCTACTCCGTCATGGCGTCCTCGGTCATCTACGACAAGAAGATCTTCGCCGCCCACCGCATCGCCGTGCCGAAGACCTGGGATCAGCTGCTCGCGGCCTGCGAAGCACTCAAAGCCTCCGGCGTCACTCCCTTCCAAGCGACCATCATGGACAACTGGACGGTCGGCCAGGGCTGGTTCGACTACGCGGTGGGCGGCTCGCTCAACTTGGTGGACTTCTACCAGCGGCTCGCGGCCGAAGGCGACACGGTGGGCACGACGTCCACGACGTCCTTCTCCCAGGCGTTCACCGCGCCGATGGACCGGATGCAGCAGCTCCTGAAATACGCGAACAAGAACGCTTCAAGCCAGACCTACGGCGACGGCAATCTCGCCTTCGCCCAGGGCAAGGCGGCCATGTACCTGCAGGGGCCGTGGGCCTTCAGCGAGATCGCCAAGACGGCGCCCGATCTGGAGCTCGGCACCTTCCCCCTGCCGATGACGAACAACGAGAAGGACCTGGCCGTGAGGGTCAACCTGGACCTGGCGGCCATGGTGCCCCAGGCCTCGAAGCACCAGGAGGCCGCCCGGGCCTTCCTGGACTACCTCTACAAGCCCGAGCACATCCAGGCCTACAACGACTCCCAGCTGGGGTTCACCCCGCTCAAGGGCGCGGCACCGCCGAAGGACCCGCGGGTCGCCGGGATGATCCCCTATGTCGACCAGGGCAAGGTCTACCAGGGCCCCTCGGTGCTCATCCCGAAGACCATCCCGGTCTTCAACTACGCCCAGGCGATCGCCCTCGGCGCCGAGCCCGAAGCCACCCTGCGCACCCTCGACGCCGACTGGGCCCGGCTCGCGTTCCGGGCGCCGGCCACGAAGGAGAAGACGAAATGAGCACCTCCACCAGCGCCGCAAGGCGCACGGTCCGGCGCGGCCGGCGTCGTGTCGAACCCGTCTACTGGCTCTTCCTGCTGCCGAGCCTCGTCCTGTTCACTCTGGCCATCACGGTCCCCGGCATCATCGGCATCACGTTCAGCTTCACCGACTCCATCGGCGTCGGTGACTGGAGCTTCAACGGCCTGACGAACTACATCGCCCTGTTCAGTGACCCGGCCATCCTGCAGAGCTACCTGTTCACGTTCGGCTTCTCGATCGTCACTGTGCTCGTGGTGAACGTGATCGCCTTCCTCCTGGCGATCGGTCTCACCGCGCGCATCCGTTTCAAGACCGGGCTCCGCACCGTCTTCGTGATCCCGATGGTCATCTCCGGCATCATCATCGCCTACGTCTTCAACTTCCTGTTCTCGAACTCGCTGCCCGCCGTCGGCTCCGCCACAGGCGTGACCTGGCTCCAGACGAGCCTGCTCGCCAACCCGGACCTCGCCTGGGTGGCGATCGTGGCCGTCACCGCCTGGCAGGCCATCCCCGGCACGCTGCTCATCTACATCGCCGGGCTCCTCTCGGTCCCGGGCGACGTCTACGAAGCGGCCGATCTGGACGGCGCCAGCAAGACGCAGCAGCTCCTGCGGGTGACCATGCCGCTCGTGGCGGGCTACGTGGTCATCAATGTCATCCTCGGCTTCAAGGGCTTCCTGAACGCCTACGACATCATCAAGGGCCTCACCGACGGCGGCCCGGGCACCTCGACCCGCAGCATCGCCATGAGCATCATCGCCGGATTCAACGGCGGCGATTACGGCTACCAGATGGCCAACGCGACGATCTTCTTCGTCGTCGCGGTCCTCATCTCCCTGCTCCAGCTCTCGCTGACCCGCGGAAGGAACGCACTCTGATGTCGACACAGACGCTTCTCACCCCCGAGGCTTCCGCCACCGACGGCGAGCGCGGCCGCGGCCTGGGCCGCACGCCCCGTGTCCGATTGGAACGGGTCAACTGGCCCGCCACCGTCCTGCTCCTGCTCTGCGCGGTCACCGTGCTCCTGCCGCTCTACGTCACCCTCTCGATGGCGTTCAAGACCGGGGCGCAGGCCGTGGACGGCAACGCGTTCTCCCTGCCCGCGCCGTTCTCGGTCGACGGCTTCGTGCAGGCCTGGAATCTGACGAGCTTCCCCGTGGGGGCCGGGGTCAGCCTCCTGGTGACCGCAGGCACCGTGGTGCTCACCATTGTGCTCTCCGCGTTCACGTCCTATGCGATCGTGCGCAACTGGGACCGCAAGGTGTTCCGCTACTCGTTCTACTACCTGCTGGCCGCGATGTTCATCCCGTTCCCCGTGGTGGCGCTGCCGCAGATCCAGCTCACCGGGCTCTTGCACCTGGACAACCCGCTGGGAGTCATCCTGCTGGCGAGCATGTTCCAGCTGAGCTTCAGCGTGCTCCTGTTCACCGCGTTCCTTCGGTCGATCCCGCTCGAACTCGAAGAGAGCGCCCGGATCGACGGGGCGAGCACCTGGGTCACCTTCTGGCGCATCATCTTCCCGCTGCTCGCCCCCATGAGCGCCACGGTGGGCATCTTCGCGTTCCTGTACGCGTGGAACGACTTCATGATGCCGTCCCTCATCATCTCGGATCCGGCACTGCAGACCCTTCCGGTTCGGCAGAACCTGTTCCAGACTCAATTCAGCAACAACTACAACGTGTCGTTCGCGTCTTATCTCATGGCGATGGCTCCCGCGATCGTCGCCTACCTGTTCACGCAGCGCTGGGTCATGGCGGGCGTCACCCAGGGCGCCGTCAAGGGCTGACGCCCACTCCGCCGCATCCGTCACACCGACTTCCCCGAGGAATCCCCCCATGGCAGCAGAACCCGTCCTCCTCCCCGAGGCCACCTGGTGGCGTCAGGCCGCCGTCTACCAGATCTACCCCCGCTCTTTCGCGGACGCCAACGGCGACGGCATCGGCGATCTGCGCGGCATCATCTCGCGGGTGCCGTACCTGGCCGGCCTGGGGATCGACGCCGTGTGGCTGAGTCCCTTCTACCCCTCGGCACTCGCGGACGGCGGCTACGACGTGGCGGACTACCGCGACATCGACCCGCGGATCGGCACGCTCGAGGAGTTCGACGAGATGGTGACGGCCCTGCACGCGGCCGGCATCCGCGTCATCGTGGACATCGTGCCGAACCACTCCTCGGACGAGCACGCGTGGTTCCGGGAGGCCCTGGCCTCGCCCCGCGGCTCCGCGGCCAGGGAGCGGTACCTCTTCCGGGACGGGCTGGGTGAGCACGGGGAGAACCCGCCGTCGGACTGGGACTCGGTGTTCGGCGGCCCCGCCTGGGAGCGCATCACCGAACCGGACGGGACGCCGGGCCAGTGGTACCTGCACACCTTCGCCAAAGAGCAGCCGGACTTCAACTGGGACAACCCGGAGGTCCGCGAGGACTTCCTGAGGACCCTGCGTTTCTGGTCCGATCGCGGCGTGGACGGCTTCCGCGTGGACGTGGCGAACCTGCTGGTGAAGGACCTTCCGGAGACGCTGCCCAGCCGCGCGGAACTGGAGGCCCTGGACCGCGACTCCGGCACGCACCCGCTCATGGACCGGGACGAGGTGCACGAGATCTACGCCGACTGGCGCGCCGCGTTCAACGAGTACGACCCGCCCCGCACCGCCGTCGCCGAGGCCTGGGTCGACTCGCCGGTTCGCCGCGCGAAGTACGCCTCGCCGGACGGGCTGGGCCAGGCCTTCAACTTCGATCTCCTGACCGCGGACTTCGACCCGGAGGCGTTCCGGCGGATCGTCACGGAGAACCTCGCCCAGTCGGCGACCACCGGCTCCTCCTCCACCTGGGTGCTCTCCAATCACGACGTCACCCGCCACGCCACCCGCTATGGGCTGCCGCCGCTGGGCGACCGCAAGGGCGTGAAGCAGGGCATCGAGTGGATGATCGCCGGGGCGCCGGCCGACGGCGTCGATCCCGCGCTCGGCCTCGCCCGGGCCCGCGCCGCGACGCTCTTCCTCCTGGCCCTGCCCGGCAGCACCTACCTCTACCAGGGTGAGGAGCTCGGGTTGCAGGAGGTCGGTGATCTGCCGGCCGAGGCGCGGCAGGACCCGGCCTACCACCGCTCGGTGCACCAGCCGGCCTGGTCCTACGACGGCCTGGGGCGCGACGGCTGCCGCGTGCCCCTGCCCTGGACGTCGTCCGGACCGTCGTTCGGCTTCGGGCCGGGCGGCGCCCATCTGCCCCAGCCGGCGTGGTTCGGCGCGTACTCGGTGGAAGCCGAGGACTCGGATCCGGCGTCGACCCTCCATCTGTACCGCACGGCTCTGCGCCTGCGCAGCACGCTGCAGGGCGCCGAGACGCTGGACTGGGTGGAGACGCCCCCTGCAGCGCTCGGCTTCACCCGTCCCGGCGGCTGGCTGACGATCACCAACTTCGGCCAGGAACCCGTGGACCTGCCCGTGGGAGAGCTGCTGCTCGTGAGCGCGCCCGCGGAGAACGGCCTGCTGCCCGGCTCCGCGACCGCCTGGCTGCGTGTCCCGGGCACCGCGGCCTCGGCCTGACCGCCTTCATTCCCGTTCCCGGCCCGGGTGACCCCTCGGCCGGGAACACCCCCGACCTTCCGACAAGGAGCATTGTGAGCACCACCGCCCCCGAGGCACAGCACCGCGACGCCGACCACCTGAGCGACCCCGACTGGTGGCGCCAGGCGGCCGTCTATCAGATCTACCCGCGCAGCTTCGCCGATTCCAACGGCGACGGCATCGGCGATCTGCCCGGCATCACGTCCAAGGTCGGATACCTCAGGGAACTGGGGGTCGACGCCGTCTGGCTGAGTCCGTTCTACCCCTCAGCGCTGGCCGACGGCGGCTACGACGTGGACGACTACCGCGACGTCGACCCCCGGCTGGGGACGCTCGCGGACTTCGACGACATGGTCGCCGCGCTCCACGCAGCCGGCATCCGTCTCATTGTGGACATCGTGCCGAACCATTCCTCAGACCGCCACGCGTGGTTCCGGGAGGCACTGGCCTCGGAGCCCGGCTCGCCTGCCCGCAACCGGTACATCTTCCGCGACGGCAAGGGCGAGCACGGCGAGCTGCCCCCGGCCGACTGGGATTCGGTCTTCGGCGGGCCCGCCTGGGAACGCATCACCGAACCGGACGGCACTCCCGGCCAGTGGTACTTCCACCTCTTCGCCAAGGAACAGCCCGACTTCAACTGGGACAACCCCGAGGTGCGTGAGGACTTCCTGAAGACCCTGCGCTTCTGGTCCGACCGCGGTGTCGACGGCTTCCGCGTGGATGTGGCGCATGGGATGGTGAAGGACTTCTCCGAGCCGATGCCGTCCAAGGCGGACCTCCAGGCACTGAACACCGGCACGGACGGGTTCGTGGACGGCTCCCACCCGTTCTGGGATCGCGACGCGGTGCACGAGATCTACGCCGAGTGGCGCACGGTCTTCAACGAGTACTCCCCCGCCCGCACGGCCGTGGCCGAGGCCTGGGTGCACCCGGACCGCCGAGCCCGGTACGCGAGCCCGGAGGGACTGGGCCAGGCGTTCAACTTCGACCTCCTCCAGGCGGACTTCCGGGCCGACGACTTCCGTGCGGTCATCACGAAGAACCTCGCCGAGGCAGCGGCAAGCGGCGCCTCCTCCACGTGGGTCTTCTCCAACCACGACGTCGTCCGGCACGCCACACGCTACGGGCTGCCAGAGTCCGGCCCGGCGGAGTCCGGCGCCATCATGGCGAACGCCGGCAAGTCCTGGCTGCTCGACGGCGGCGACCCCGCCGCGGTGGACGCCGCACTCGGCCTGCGACGCGCCCGCGCCGCAACGCAGCTCATGCTCGCCCTGCCGGGCTCGTCCTATCTGTACCAGGGCGAGGAGCTCGGGCTCCAGGAAGTCGGTCAGATCCCGGACTCGGAGCGGCAGGACCCGTCCTTCTTCCGGAACCCCGGCGTGGAGATCGGCCGCGACGGCTGCCGCGTCCCCCTGCCCTGGACGTCGTCCGGACCGTCGTTCGGATTCGGGCCCGGCGGCTCCCACCTGCCCCAGCCCGCGTGGTTCGCGGACTACTCGGTGCAGGCGGAGGAAGCGGATGAGGACTCCACGCTGAGCTTCTACCGCAAGGCCCTGGCTCTCCGTGCCGAGCTCCAGGGCGCCGAGGACCTCGAGTGGCTGCCCACTGAGGAGCCCTCGGTGCTCGCCTTCCGGCGTCCCGGCGGCTGGATCAGCGTCACGAACTTCGGCGACGCTCCGGCCACGCTCCCGGACGGCGAGGTGCTGCTGAGCAGTGCCCCGCTCAAGGGACACACCCTCCCGGGCGCGACCACCGCCTGGCTGCGGGGCTGACCAGCCGCACACCGGCTGACGCACCCAGCACACGACGACGGCGGCCCCTCCCGCAGGAGGGGCCGCCGTCGTCGTGCGTCACGTCAGTCCTGGCCGGCTGCGCGGCCGTTCAGCACGCTCCCGTTCAGCTTTTGGCGGGGAGCGTCTTCGGCTTGAAGGACGGCCGCGTCGCCTCGTAGGCGGTGATGTCCTCTTCGTGCTGCAGGGTCAGCCCGATGTCATCCAGGCCTTCCAGCAGGCGCCAGCGGGTGTAGTCGTCGATCTGGAACGGCGCCACGACGTTGCCGCATTCCACGACCTTGGACTGCAGGTCCACGCGGATCTCGGTGCCCGGCGCGTTCTCGAGGACCTTCCAGATCAACTCGATGTCGTCCTGCTCCAGCACAGCGGCCAGGAGGCCCTGCTTACCGGAGTTGCCGCGGAAGATGTCGGCGAAGCGGGAGGACAGCACGGCCTTGAACCCGTAGTCCTTGAGCGCCCAGACGGCGTGCTCGCGGGACGAACCGGTGCCGAAGTCGGGCCCGGCCACCAGCACGGAACCGCGGCTGAAGGGCTCCTGGTTCAGGATGAAGTTCTCATCCTTGCGCCAGCCCGCGAACAGCGCGTCCTCGAAGCCCGTCCGGGTGATGCGCTTGAGGTAGACGGCGGGGATGATCTGGTCCGTGTCGACGTTGCTCTGACGCAGCGGGACGCCGATGCCGGTGTGGGTGGTGAATTTTTCCATCGTGTGCTCCTGGGAATTCGTGTCGCGGCGGGCTCAGGCGGCGGCGGTGCCGGCGTCTTCCTGTGCCAGGGGTTCCAGATCCGACGGGGAGCTCAGCGTCCCGCGGACCGCGGTGGCGGCGGCCACCACGGGCGAGACCAGGTGGGTGCGCCCACCCTTGCCCTGACGGCCTTCGAAGTTGCGGTTGGACGTGGACGCGCAGCGCTCGCCCGGGGCCAGCTGGTCCGGGTTCATGCCGAGGCACATCGAGCAGCCCGCGAAGCGCCACTCGGCGCCGAACTCCTTGAAGACCTTGTCCAGGCCGATCGCCTCCGCCTCCAGGCGGACGCGGGCGGAGCCGGGGACCACCATCATGCGGATGTTGGGATCCTTGCGGCGGCCACGGATGACGTCCGCGGCGGCCTGCAGGTCCTCCAGGCGGGAGTTGGTACAGGAGCCGAGGAAGACCGTGTCCACCCGGATGTCCTTCATCGGGGTGCCGGCTTCCAGGTCCATGTACTCCAGGGCGCGGCGCGCGGCGGCCTTCTGGTTCTCGTCACCGAAGGACTCGGGGTCCGGGACGGCCTGCGAGAGAGAGACGCCCTGGCCCGGGTTGGTGCCCCAGGTGACGAACGGCTCGAGGGTGTCGGCGTCCAGGAACACCTCTTCGTCGAAGACGGCGCCCTCATCGGTGTGCAGGCTGTTCCAGTACTCGACGGCGGCGTCCCAGTCGGCTCCTTCGGGAGCGTGCGGGCGGCCCTTCATGAAGTCGTACGTGGTCTGGTCCGGCGCCACCATGCCGGCGCGGGCGCCGGCCTCGATCGACATGTTGCAGATGGTCATGCGCGCTTCCATGGACAGCGCCCGGATGGCGGAGCCGCGGTATTCCAGGACGTAGCCCTGCCCGCCGCCCGTGCCGATCTTGGCGATGACCGCCAGGATGATGTCCTTCGAGGAGACGCCCGGCTTCAGGGTGCCCTCCACGTTGATGGCCATGGTCTTGAACGGCTTCAGGGACAGCGTCTGCGTGGCCATGACGTGCTCGACCTCGGAGGTGCCGATGCCCATGGCCAGCGCGCCGAACGCGCCGTGCGTGGAGGTGTGGGAGTCGCCGCACACCACGGTCATGCCGGGCTGCGTCAGGCCGAGCTGGGGGCCGACGACGTGGACGATGCCCTGTTCCTTGTCACCCAGCGAGTGCAGGCGGACGCCGAACTCCTTGCAGTTGGCGCGCAGCGTCTCGATCTGGGTGCGGCTGGTGGGGTCCGGGATCGGCTTGTCGATGTCGATCGTCGGGGTGTTGTGGTCCTCGGTGGCGATCGTCAGATCCGGGCGGCGCAGCGGACGGCCGGCCAGGCGCAGGCCCTCGAAGGCCTGCGGGGAGGTCACCTCGTGCACCAGGTGAAGGTCGATGAAGAGGAGATCGGGCTGGGCGTTGACTCCTTCGCCCTCGCCTTTACGCACGATGTGCGCGTCCCAGACCTTCTCGGCCAGTGTCTTCGGCATGGCCTTCTCCCTTCATTGCGCGGGCCGGTGGCCCCGCGGTGTGCTGATGCTGTATTTCAACTGTTCCAGCCCGCACCGGAGAGTGCCAGCGAAATGATTTGCATCTCAGATATTGAGACGGCAATATCATTGTATGGACACTTCAAGTGGCGTCGGCGTCATCGACAAAGCGGCTCAGGTTCTCGACGCTCTCGAGGCCGGACCGACCACCCTGGCACAGCTGGTCGCTGCCACCGGACTCGCACGCCCCACCGTGCACCGGCTCGCCCTCGCCCTGGTGCACCACCGACTGGTGAGCCGCGACATGCAGGGCCGCTTCGTGCTCGGCAGCCGCCTCGTCGAGCTGGCCTCCGCCGCGGGTGAGGACCGCCTGATCGCCTCCGCCGGCCCGGTGCTCCTCCAGCTGCGGGACGCCACCGGCGAGTCCGCCCAGATCTTCCGCCGCCAGGGCGAGTGGCGCGTGTGCGTCGCGTCCGCCGAGCGCCCCGTCGGCCTGCGGGACACCATCCCCGTCGGCACCCAGCTGTCGATGAAGGCCGGCTCGGCCGCCCAGGTGCTGCTCGCCTGGGAGGACCACGACCGCCTGCTGGAGGGTCTGCAGAACGCCCGCTTCACCCCCACCGTCCTCGCTGGCGTACGACGCCGCGGCTGGGCTCAGAGCCTCGGTGAACGCGAGCCGGGGGTCGCCTCAGTCTCGGCCCCCGTGCGCGGGCCGTCCGGCCGCGTGATCGCCGCCGTGTCGATCTCCGGACCGATCGAGCGCCTCACGCGCCAGCCGGGCCGGATGCACGCCGAGGTCGTCTGCAACGCCGGGCGACTGCTCACCGAGGCCTTGCGCAAGGGAAACGACTGAGGCACGGTTGACGTCATGACCGAGCCGCACCGCTACGCCGTCTTCCTCCGCGGGATCAACGTGGGAGGGATCAACATCCGGATGGCGGATCTCAAGGCCTGCCTGAGCGAAGGGCCCTTCCGGAACGTGAAGACGCTGCTGGCCACGGGCAATGTGATCCTGGAGGCGGATGCCGGGCCGGATGTCGTGAAGAAGGCCTGCGAAGACGCCCTGCGGGCCCGGTTCGGCTACGACGCCTGGGTGATCGTCACGGACCGCGAGGAGATCGACCGGATCGTCGAGTCCACCCCCTATCCGGCCGACGACCCGGCCCAGCACTCCTACGTCACCCTGGCCAGCGACCCCACGGTGCTGGACTCCCTGATCGAGGCCGCCTCGGCCCTCGGTCCCACGGGCATCGTCCGCCTGACACCGGGTGCCATCGCAACCCAGGTGGCCGTGGGATCCAGCACGGACGCTCCCGTCTCCAAGCTCATGGCACGGGCCGCCTACAAGCCCTACACCACGACCAGGAATCTCCGGACGCTCCTGAAGGTCCAGGCCGCCCTCGCCTGAGAGCCGCGCGTCGGTGACGCCTCGCACCCACACCCCCACGACCCCCACCCGCTGAGTTCGGGGGGTTCGTTGCGAGCGCGGTGGCTGCAACCCGGGTATTCGAAACGAACCCCCGAACTCGGTGAACAGCCAACAGCCGAACAGGCTTAAACGCAAGAATCCCCGGCCCATGAGGACCGGGGATTCTTCGTGGTGACCCCAGCGGGATTCGAACCCGCGTTACCGCCGTGAGAGGGCGGCGTACTAGGCCGCTATACGATGGGGCCGAGCACTTGCGGCTCTTGTTCCGGAGAACAACGCCGCACCGATTATCGTCTGCGAACAGACGTGAAGACCATCCACCCGGCATGCCGCGTGAATGGATTCCGTGACCCCAGCGGGATTCGAACCCGCGTTACCGCCGTGAGAGGGCGGCGTACTAGGCCGCTATACGATGGGGCCAGTACTTTTCGGAGGATCAGAGAGAACTCGACCTTCCGGCTGTTTTTCCCGAAGGAAATCCTGCGCTGGGATACCAGGACTCGAACCTAGAATGACGGTACCAGAAACCGTAGTGTTGCCAATTACACCATATCCCATCGGCATTTCAGGGCATTCGCCGGTTCCCACTTGCGGTTCACCGTGCCCCTCAGCACGAGTAATTACTTTACCTGCTCGCCTGGCCGCTGACAAATCGGCGGCCGGAGCGGTGGATCACACCGCGTCACCGACGCTCAGGGACTCCCTCGCCGGGTCGTCGAGACCGAGCAGAGCCGGCACCTCGGACAGGGAACGGATGGTCAGACGCTCCCCGGCAGGCCGCACGAATCCGGGCACGGGAGAGTTCCCGGAGCTGCCGCTCCCGGGGATCCCGCGATCCAGGTACACGCCCTTCAGCCCGGCGGCCACGGCGCCGTCGTGGTCCACCACCGGGTTGTCCCCCACGTACCAGCACTCGGCCGGCGGAACGGCCAGCTGGCGCGCGCCCTCGTGGAAGATGGCGGGGTCGGGCTTGGTCACGCCGAGGGTGTCGGTCCCCACCACCACGGCGATGCGGGACAGCCCGGCATAGCCCAGCTTGGCCCGCTGGAAAGCCTCCACGTTGTTGCTGACCGCTCCATACGGGATACCGTGCACGTCGAGGAAGTCGAGCACGGGCAGCACGTCCGGGAACGGGGTCACCCCGGACTCGGCGAGCTCCGCGAACCGGACGACCCAGCGCAGGGCCAGCTCGTCGTCGACCCTCAGACCGAGCGGTTCCGCCGCCCGGTGCAGCCGCAGGATCCGCATGGACCGGAAGTCCAGCCGGCCGGTGAGGTAGTCGTCGTAGGCGCCGGTGACGTCCTGCACGAAGTGCTCACTGAACGCCAGCCAGCGACGGCGGGCCTCGGCGTCGTGCGCGGAAAGCCCCGCGCCGTCCGCGGCAGGCACGCCGGAACCCAGTCCCAGAGACGCCAGCGCCCCGGGCGGCAGGACCTCGAGGAGGCTGCCGCCCAGGGCGCGGGTCATGGCGGAGGCCAGGTCCACGAGGGTGTCATCGATGTCGAACAGGACTCCCGTGGGGACCATGGCGCGCCTCAGCGGGTGGCGCGGAAAGCGCGGAGGCGGGCCAGGGAGGAGTCCTTCCCTAGGATCACCATCGACTCGAACAGCGGCGGGGAGATCCGGCGGCCGGAGAGGGCCGTGCGGACCGGCCCGAAGGCCAGGCGGGGCTTGAGGCCCAGGCCGTCCACCAGAGCGCCTCGCAGGGCCTCCTGGATGGTCCCGGCGTTCCAGTCCTCCAGGGCGTCCAGCGCGTCGACCGCGGCATCCAGCGCCTCGCCGGCGTTCTCCGGCATGCCCTTCAGCGCGTCATCCGCGACGTCGATCGCGTCGTCGGCCTTGAAGAGGAAGGCAAGCATCTCCGGGGCCTCGCCCAGCAGGGTGATGCGCTCCTGGACCAGCGGCGCGGCTTCGGTGAGGATCTCCTCCTCGCGACCGGTGAGGGTCTCCCCCACCAGGCCCGCGGCGCGCAGGTACGGCACCAGGCGGTTGCGGAAGTCCTCGGCGCCGAGGAGACGGATGTGCGTGCCGTTGATGGCGTCCGCCTTCTTCTGATCGAAACGCGCCGGGTTGGCCAGCACGTCGTGGATGTCGAAGTTCTCCACGAGCTGGTCCACCGTGAAGATGTCCTCGTCGGCGGAGAGCGACCAGCCGAGCAGGGCCAGGTAGTTCAGCAGACCCTCCGGGATGAAGCCGCGGTCGCGCTGCAGGAAGAGGCTGGACTGCGGGTCGCGCTTGGAGAGCTTCTTGTTGCCCTCGCCCATCACGTACGGCAGGTGGCCGAAGAGCGGCATGTACTCGGCGACGCCGATGGCGTAGAGCGCGCGATAGAGCGCGATCTGGCGCGGCGTGGAGGACAGCAGATCCTCGCCGCGGAGCACGTGCGTCACGCCCATGAGCGCGTCGTCCACCGGGTTCACCAAGGTGTAGAGGGGCTGGCCGTTGGCGCGGACCACCACGAAGTCCGGGACGGAGCCCGCCTTGAAGGTGATCTCGCCGCGCACCAGGTCGGTGAAGGTGAGGTCCTCGTCCGGCATGCGCAGGCGCAGCACGGGCTCGCGGCCCTCCGCCTTGAACGCCGCCACCTGGTCCTCGCTCAGCTCACGGTCGAAACCGTCGTAGCCGAGCTTCGGATCGCGGCCTGCGGCACGGTGCCGGGCCTCGATCTCCTCCGGGGTGGAGTAGGACTCGTAGACGTGCCCGCCGGCGACCAGCTTGGCGATGACGTCCTGGTAGATCTCACCGCGCTGCGACTGGCGGTACGGCTCGTGCGGGCCGCCGGTCACGACGCCTTCATCCCAGGTGATCCCAAGCCACGCCAGGGCCTCGAGGAGCTGCTGGTAGCTCTCCTCCGAGTCGCGCTGCTGGTCCGTGTCCTCGATGCGGAAGATCATCTTGCCGCCGGTGTGGCGGGCGTAGGCCCAGTTGAACAGGGCGGTGCGGATCAGGCCGACATGCGGGGTGCCCGTGGGAGACGGGCAGAAGCGTACGCGGACAGGCGTGGTGTCATCGACGCTGGGGATTTCGGAGCCAAGGCGTTCAGCGGTAGTCATAGTGGTTCTAACTTTACGACTTTCCGGGAGCATCCCACGGACGCCGCGGCTCAGTCCGGACAGCGCGACGGCGCGTCGCGGCTTCCGCCGCCACGCGCCGTCGTGACCGTACAGGCCGTCCGAGAGGCCCGGGTGGGACGCTTAGCGCCGCACCACCGGGTTGGTCAGCGTCCCGATGCCCTCGATCTCCACGGAGACCCGGTCCCCCTCGTTCAGCAGCCCGACGCCGGCCGGGGTGCCCGTGAGGATGACATCGCCGGGCAGAAGGGTGAACGCGCGGGACACCTCGGCGACGAGCTCCTTGACGCCCCAGACCATGTCCGCGGTGCTGCCGTCCTGCTTGACCTCGCCGTTGACCAGGGTGCGCAGGCCGAGCGACTCGGTGTCCAGCTCGGTCTCGATCCACGGGCCCAGAGGCGCGGAACCGTCGAATCCCTTGGCACGGGCCCACTGCTTCTCGCGGCGCTGCACGTCGCGGGCGGTGAGGTCGTTGGCGCAGGTGTACCCGAAGATGACCTCGTCGGCACGCTCCACCGGCACGTCTTTGCAGATGCGGCCGATCACGACGGCGAGCTCGCCTTCGAAGGAGATCTCATCGCTGAATTCAGGCAGGAAGACGGGCTCACCGGGGCCGATCACGGAGGTGTTGGGCTTGAAGAAGAGCAGCGGCTCCTCGGGAACCTCGTTGCCCAGCTCGGCGGCGTGTTCGGCGTAGTTGCGGCCGACGCCCACCACCTTGCTGCGCGGGATGATCGGGGCCACGAGGCGGACGTCGACGAGCGGGTGGGTGGTTCCGGTCCGCTCGACACCGTTGAAGAACGGGTCGCCGTGGATGACGGTCACGGTCTCGGACCCGGCGGGGCCGTCGACGATGCCGTACTGGGGTTCGGAGTCAAGGACGAAACGGGCGATACGCATGGTGCTAAGTCTAGGGGGCGCGGAAACCGATTCCGGGCGCAGAACACGGTCTCAGTCCAGCGGCTCAGACCCGTCCCGGACGCTGAGCACTCCGGCCAGGTCCAGGTCATCGGCCGTGCCGTCGGCGCCGGCCCGGGCGAGGAGCGCCGCCCCCAGCGCCGTGCTCCAGAAGGTGCGGGCCTCGGCTTCAAGAGGCCGCGCCGTCACCCACCCCCGGCCGTCGATCTGCTGCCGCAGGAACCGCTCCGACTGGCGGAACAGCAGGTGCAGGTGGTGATCGACCACGGGAGCGAGTTCAGGCTTGGCGACCCCGGTCGCGAGGGCCTTCGCCACGAGAGGAAGCGCGGGAAGGGCCAGCACGGCCCGGGATATGTTCCGCCGGAACGCCCCGGCGTCGGGGGCCTGCCGCCCGATCCGCTCAACCCTCCGCGTCTCCTGCAGCAGTACCAGGAAGGCGGCCTGCAGGAGCAGGGAGTCCTTGGACCCGAAGTGATACGTGACCTGGTTGGGGAAGACGCCGGCCTCCCGGGCGATCTCCGCCACGCTCACGTCGAGACTCCGCCGTTCGGAGCAGAGCCGTGCGGCGGTGGCCATCAGCCGGTTCCGGGTGGCGCGGCCCCGCTCCCCTCCCGAGGAGAGGGCTGCGGCGGACGCCGAGTGTCGTTCCACGATCATCCTCAAATTGTATGTGATACAACTTTAAGCATTGTTGTATCGCATACAAGAAAGGCGATCCCCTTGGAATCCTCCGATGTGGTCATCACCGGCCTCGGCGCCATCACTCCCCTGGGCCAGGACGTCCCCTCGACCTGGGCCGCGTTGCTCGCAGGCGACTCCGGGCTGGGCATCGTCACCCTGCCCGGCACCGGGGTCGCGGAACTCGCCCCACAGGTCGCGGGCCGGATGGCGGCGGATCCGGCCACCCTGCTGGATCCCGTCCAGGCCAAGCGTCTCGACCGCTCCCAGCAGGCGGCCCTGGTGGCGACGGCGGAGGCATGGGCGGACGCGGGGACACCCGACGTCGACCCGGACCGTTTCGCCGTCGCCATCGGCACGGGCATCGGCGGGGTGACCACGCTGCTCGAGCAGGACGACGTGCTGGAAACGTCGGGGCAGCGCCGCGTCTCCCCGCGGACGATCCCCATGCTCATGCCCAATGCCGCCGCCGCGACCGCCAGCATCCAGTACGGCGCCCGCGGCGGGGCATACACCCCGGTGTCGGCCTGCTCGTCAGGCGCCGAGGCCATCGCGCTCGGGGCCCGGCTCATCAGGTCCGGAGAGGCGGACGTGGTCATCGCGGGAGGAACCGAGGCCGCCATCGCGCCGATCACCGTGGCCGGATTCGCCCAGACCCGCGCCCTCGCTCAGCCCGGCGAGGACCCCGCCTCCGCCTCGCGGCCCTTCGCCGCCGACCGGCGGGGCTTCGTGCTCTCCGAAGGCGCCGCCGTCGTCGTCCTGGAGAGCGCTGAGCATGCGCGACGCCGCGGGGCTGCGGTTCACGCGGTCTTGGCCGGGGCGGGCATCACCTCCGACGCACACCACATCACAGCCCCGGCTCCCGACGGCTCGGGGCAGACCGCCGCCATGTGCAAGGCCCTCGCCCAGGCCGGGCTGCGCCCGGAGGACATCTCGCACGTCAACGCTCACGCGACCGGGACGCCGGTGGGCGATTCCGGCGAGGCCCGCGCGATCCGCGAAGTCTTCGGACGGGCCACCGTCACCGCGCCGAAAGCCGCCCTGGGCCACCTGTTCGGCGCCGCGGGCGCAATCGAGGCGCTCCTGGCGGTCCTGAGCGTGGAACACGGGGTCGTCCCGCCCACCCGGAACCTCTCTCCGGGCACGGTGGACCCGGACATCGATCTGGATCTCGTGGTCGAGCGCCGGGAGGCTCCTCAGGACGCGGTGCTGAGCAATTCCTTCGGCTTCGGCGGGCAGAACGTGTCCCTCGTGGTCACCCGCGCCTAGGCGTCGCGAGACTCCCGCAAGTACCGCAGTTGCGCTTCGATGCTCAGGCGCGCGGCGCGGCGCACGCCGTCCGACACGTCGGGGTAGACGGCGGCGGTGACCGCGTCGACGTCGTCGCCCACGGCGGTGACGGCGCGGCGCACCTCGGCGAGCCGGGCCAGGCGGTGCTCCCGGTACTCCCGCACGACGACGCCGAGGTCCCCGCCCAGCCCGCCGTGGGCCGGGAGCAGGGTCACCGGAGCCCCGGCGTCCTCCGCGAGGGCGGCCAGCTTCCCGAGGCTGGCGAGGTAGTCGGCGACCGTGCCGTCCGGGTGGTCCAGCATCGTGGTGCCGGTGCCGAGGATCGTGTCACCGCTCAGGAGGCTTCCGCCGTCCGGTCCCCCACCCACACAGGACGCCTGCTTGCCCAGCACGTGGAAGCAGAGCGAGTCGGAGGTGTGGCCCGGCGTCGCGAGAACCCGGATCTCCAGATCGCCCACCGCCAGGATCTCGCCGTCCGCCAGCGGTTCGGCGTCGCGGCAGAAGGCCGAGGACGCGGCCCGCACCGGCGCACCCGTCAGGGTCCGGAGCCGGTCGATCCCCGCGGTGTGGTCGGCGTGGCGATGCGTGACCAGGATCAGCACCGGACGGAGGGCCGCCAGAGCCGCCAGATGACCCTCGTCCTCGGGTCCGGGATCCACGATCACACAGGAACCGTCCGGCCCGATCACGTAGCTATGCGTGCCGCGCAGGCTCATGGGCCCGGGGTTCGGGGCGAGCAGCACCCGGAGGCCGGAGCCGGCGTCGCTCAGGACACCCGGAAGCAGCTCGGCGGCAGAATCCCCCGCCCGCGGCTCAGACACGGGAGGGACGGCGTCAGGTGTGGTGTCCGGCATGAGGACAGCTTGCCAGATGCGGCCGTGGCCGCCCAGCGACGCGATGCGTCGCCGGGCGGCCACCAGATGCAGGACCGGGAGGAACGGACTCAGGCCAGGCGGGTCAGCCAGCCGTGAGTGTCCTCGACCTTGCCGGTCTGGATGCCGAGCAGGCGTTCGCGGATGGCCATGGTGACCTCGCCGGCCTTGGCATCCTCGCTGCCGATGCTCTCGGTCTCATCCTTGAGCAGGCCGATCGGGGTGATGACCGCTGCGGTGCCACAGGCGAACACCTCGGCGATCTCGCCGGAGGCCACGCCGTCGCGCCACTCATCCAGGGTGATCTTCCGCTCGACCACTTCGCGGCCCATTTCGCGGGCCACGGTGATGATGGAGGACCGGGTCACGCCTTCGAGGATCGTGCCGCTGAGGGCCGGAGTCACCAGGGAGCCGTCCTTGAGGACGAAGAAGACGTTCATGCCGCCGAGCTCTTCGACCGCGTTGTCATTGAACGGGTCCAGGAAGAGGACCTGCTTGCAGCCGTGCGACTCGGCTTCCATCTGTGCGATCAGTGATGCGGCGTAGTTGCCGCCGCACTTGGCCGCACCGGTGCCGCCGCGGCCCGCACGGGCGTATTGACGGGAGATCCAGATGGAGACGGGCTTCAGCTCGCCGCCGAAGTAGTTGCCGGCCGGGGACGCGATGACACGGAAGGAGACCTCGCGTGCCGGGCGGACACCCAGGAAGGCCTCCGTGGCGATCATGAACGGGCGGAGGTAGAGGGCCTCGCCGTCTCCGGACGGGACCCAGTCCTGGTCCTCGGCCACGAGCCGCTTGATCGCTTCGACGAAGACCTCTTCGGGAAGCTGCGGCAGCGCGAGACGCTCGGCGGACTTGTTCAGACGGCGGGCGTTGGCGTCGGGACGGAAGGTCCAGATGGAACCGTCGGCGTGACGGTACGCCTTGAGGCCTTCGAAGATCTCCTGGCCGTAGTGCAGCACGCCGGCCGCGGGGTCCAGGCTGATCGGGCCGTAGGGCTCGACGCGGGCGTCATGCCAGGAACCGTTGCCGTCCGCGTCGACGGTGTAGTCGACGACGGCGGTGTGGTCGGTGAAGTGGTTGCCGAATCCCGGGTTCGCCAGGATCTCGGCGCGTTCCTCAGCGGACTTCGGGGTCTCCGAGCGCTGGATGGTGAAGGTGACGTCTTGAGCCGTCGCAGTCATGATTCCTCCAAAAAGTGCCGCTGAAGCGGCGCCTGCTCATCGCTGAGGGGACGCCGCCTGCGGCTGGTGAGTTGTCCTTGCCAAGCTTACGCTTTGCGGACGGCTTCGGTGATGGCTGCGCCGATCTCGCTCGTGGTGCGCGGGGCACCCGTGCGGGACTCGACGTCGGCCGCCGCGGCCGTCTCAATGCGCCGGGCCGCCTCGTGGTGGCCCAGATGATCGAGCAGGAGCGCGGCGGAGAGGATGGCCGCCGTGGGGTCCGCCTTCTGCTGGCCGGCGATGTCGGGCGCCGAGCCGTGCACGGGTTCGAACATGGACGGTGCGGTGCGGTCCATGTTGATGTTCCCGGACGCCGCCAGGCCGATGCCACCCGTGACGGCAGCGGCGAGGTCGGTGAGGATGTCACCGAAGAGGTTGTCCGTGACGATCACATCGAAGCGGCTGGGATCGGTCACCAGGAAGATGGTGGCCGCGTCGATGTGCAGGTAATCATGGCTGACCTCAGGGAACTCCTGAGCGACAGCCTCCACGGTGCGCTTCCACAGATGTCCGGCGAAGACCAGGACATTGTGCTTGTGCACCAGGGTGACCTTCTTGCGAGGGCGCTGGCTGGCACGCCGGAAGGCGTCCCGGACCACGCGCTCGACGCCGTAGGCCGTGTTGAGCGAGACCTCGGTGGCCACCTCCTGCGGGGTCCCCGTGCGGAGGGAGCCGCCGTTGCCCACATACGGGCCTTCGGTTCCTTCGCGGACCACGACGAAGTCGATCTCCCCCGGGTTCGCCAAGGGGCTGCCCACCGTGCCGTACAGGCGGGAGGGGCGCAGATTCACGTAATGGTCCAGGGAGAAGCGCAGCTTGAGGAGCAGTTCGCGCTCGATCAGGCCGGACGGGATGCGGGTGTCGCCCGGCGCGGCGCCAATGGCTCCGAACAGGATCGCGTCCCGGGTCTTCAGGTCCTCCAGCACGGATTCCGGTAGGGTCTCGCCGGTCTCGAGCCAGTGCTGGGCGCCCAGTGCGTAGTGCGTGGGCGAGACCTGAACGCCGTCACGTTCGACGGCGGCGGTGAGCACGGCGAGCGCCTCAGCGGTGACTTCGGGTCCGATGCCGTCGCCGGGGATGACTGCCAGATCAATGGTGCTCGTGCTCATGTTTCCACAGTGCCAGAGCATCCAGAATATGGTCAACGCGTCTCACATTGTGAAACGGACCTCTCCTGGGGCGGGTGCGCGCCGATTTCCGACCCAGGGTTGAGGACCCTGCCGGGGTGGTGGCATAAGGTCGGGAACGATGGAATTCTGGCAGCGCATCACCCATTGGACCCACCGGCACCACTTCATCGTGGACGTGATCGTGGCGGTCCTCGTCATCCTCGGCGTGGAGTCCATCTACCTGCTGTCGACGGTCACCTCACCGGACCCGGGCGATCCGATGTACACGAGCAGGATCTGGGGCGCCATCCTGAGCCTCCCCATGCTCGCGACCCTCGCCTGGCGCCGGACCCGGCCGCGGATCGCGATGTGGACCCTCGCGGTGCTCTGTCTCGCGAGCCTGGGGATCGAGTACGACCTGGCGGGCGGCATCCTCGCCGTCCCCTTCATCATCTACGCCGCGGCGGCGTACGGCCGACGCTGGGACGGCCGCTTCGCCCTGATCCTCGGCCTGCTCGGCGGTGTCCTGCTCCCCGCCAAGATCCTCGCGCAGAATGTGAACGACTTCTCCCGGGGCGAGATCTTCGGCGTCGCGATGGCCGCCGTCACCCTGTGGCTCGTGGTCCTCTTCTGCTGGACGCTCGGCGCCCTCACCCGGGCACGCCGCATCAGGATCCAGGCCCTGGAGGACCGAGCCCGGCGGCTGGAGATCGAGAACCAGCAGGAACGCGCCCTGGCCGCCGCGGACGAGCGGGCGCACATCGCTCGGGAGATGCACGACATCGTGGCCCACTCCCTCTCGGTCATCATCACCCAGGCCGACGGCGGCCGGTACGCCGCGGTTGCCGATCCGGAGATGGGGCGCAAGGTGCTGGAGACGATCGCTCAGACCGGCCGCTCCTCACTCGCCGAGATGCGCAGGCTCCTCGGAGTACTGCGGCAGGAAGAGGACACGGAGTACCGTCCCCAGCCCGGGCTCGAGGACATCCCGCATCTGGTGACGGACATGCGGGCCAGCGGGCTCGTCGTCGCGCTCCAGGAGGAAGGCGCACCGCGCTCGGCACTGCCCGCCGGCGCGGGGCTGACCGCCTATCGGCTGGTCCAGGAGGCGCTCACCAACTGCCTCAAGCACGCCGGTCCCGCTGCCTCAGTCGACACCACGCTGCGCTGGAGCGGCAAGGGCCTGCACCTCACGGTCAAGGACGACGGCCGCGGAGCTGCCGCCGATCCGCCGTCGGCCGGCGGCGGGAACGGACTGCGCGGGATGGCCGAGCGCGTGGCGCTCTACGATGGAAAGGTCACGGCAGGCCCCGCTCCCGGCGGAGGATTCACCGTGGAAGCACTGATCCCCTACTCGGAGGCCTGACCATGCAGGAACCCACCCCCATCCGCGTCGCACTGGTTGATGACCAGCAGCTGGTCCGTTCGGGCTTCAGCATGCTCATCAACTCCCAGCCGGATCTGAGTGTGGTGGCCGAGGCGTCCAACGGTCTCGAAGCGCTCCAGAATCTCGCGGCCACCACGGCCGACGTGGTCCTCATGGACGTGCGCATGCCGGGGATGGACGGGATCGAAGCCACCCGCCGGCTGCTGGAGGACTCGTCCCGTCAGAACCCCGGTTCGCAGCGTGCCGGCCTCAAAGTCGTGGTCCTGACCACCTTCGACCTGGACGAGTACGCACTCGAGGCCATCCAGGCCGGCGCCAGCGGATTCCTCCTGAAGGACGCGCCCCCGGAGGAGCTCCTGGAAGCCATCCGGACCGTGCACCGCGGCGACGCCGTGATCGCCCCCTCCACCACCCGCAGGCTGCTGGACCACGTGGCGCCCATGCTCCGCAACAGCCCCCAGGCCCGAGGCAACCACCAGGAGGAGCTCGACTCCCTCACGCCCCGCGAACGCGAGGTGTTCGAGATGATCGCAGCCGGCGATTCCAACCCGGAGATCGCCGCCCGCCTGTTCGTCTCCGAGGCCACCGTCAAGACCCATGTGGGCCACGTCCTGGCCAAGATGCAAGCCCGGGACCGCGTCCAGCTGGTCGTCATGGCGTACGAGGCCGGAGTGGTCACCCCGGGCGTCGGCTGACCCTGGTCGGAGGCGCGCCCTCCGAGGCTCATCCCGCGGTATGAGCCCGCCAGTCCCGAAAGGCAGACCCTGGCCCGATCCGCCGGAGTGGCGCCGCGCCATAGCGTGGAATCATGACCACCACAACGCACCAAGTCCCTTCCCCAGGTTCACCTTCCGGGGCTACGAACCTGGCCGTCAGCGCCCGCAATCTCGTGAAGAACTACGGCAAGGGCGAAACCGCCGTGGCCGCCCTGAGGGACGTCAGCATCGACTTCGCCAAGGGCCGCTTCACGGCCATCATGGGCCCCTCCGGCTCCGGCAAGTCGACCCTCATGCACCTTCTCGCGGGCCTGGACACCGCGGATTCCGGGCAGATCCACCTCGGCGACACCGAGATCACCGGCCTGAACGACACCCAGCTCACGACCCTCCGGCGCGAGAACGTCGGATTCGTGTTCCAGGCCTTCAACCTGGTCCCCACCCTCACCGCGGAGCAGAACATCCTGCTCCCCATCGAACTCGCCGGCGGGAAGCCCGATCTCGAGTGGTTCGACTTCATCGTGGACGTCCTCGGTCTCAAGGACCGCCTGAAGCACCGCCCGCACGAGCTCAGCGGTGGCCAGCAGCAGCGCGTCGCCGTGGCACGCGCCCTCCTGACCCGCCCCCACGTGCTGTTCGGTGACGAGCCCACTGGAAACCTGGATTCCCGCTCCGGCGCCGAGGTCCTCTCGCTCCTGCGCCGCAGCAGCAAGGAACTGGGCCAGACCATCATCATGGTCACCCACGACCCGGTGGCCGCGAGCTACGCGGACCGCGTCATCCTGATGAGCGACGGCCAGGTGGTGGGACAGATCGAGGAGCCCACCGCGGAATCCGTCCTGGCCGCCATGAGCGAGCTGGGGGCCTGATGCTGCGCGTCGCACTCTCCCAATTGCGCACCCACGGGCGGCGCTTCATCGCCGTGGGCCTGGCCATCATGCTCGCGGTGGCCTTCCTGGTCAGCACCCTGCTGGTGTCCTCCAGCACCAAAGCGTCCCTGGCCGCCAGCCTCGGTGAGAGCTATCACCGCGCCGGCCTCGTGGCGGCCCCGGTCAAGGGCACCGAGAACTTCACCGCTCAGGACGTCAAGACCCTGGCCAAAGTGCCCGGCGTCGAATCCGTGTACGGCCAGTCCAATGCCATGACCCTCGTGGACGGCCGCAATGCCTCCTTCCTCGGCATGGTCCAGAACTCCGCCCCCGCCGAACTGGAATCCGCGCGGACCCGCTCGGGCCATCTCCCCGGCGGCACCGGCGAAGTGGCCATCGACGCGAGCACGGCCGGGCAGTTCCGGCTCAGCGTCGGGTCCGTGCTGAAACTTCAGCCGGCCGGAGCTGCGGACGAAGGCGCGGGAGCGAGCAAGCCCGAGCCGATCACCCTGAAGGTCTCCGGCATCCTGGAACCGAGCTCGGATCCACTGCGCGGGAGCTTCGCTCAGCTCCTCGCGCCCGCCTCCGTGGTCTCGCAGCTCTCGGGTGGCGAGGACCGGGTGTCCATGATCCAGCTCAAGCTCGCCTCCGGCGCGGATCTCGGTCAGGTGAAGCAGGAGGTCTCGAAGGCCCTCGCCGCCGGCCCCGTCGCCGCAGCCGTCCGCACGCCGGAGGAGGCCGCCGTCGCGCAGGTCCAGCAGTTCACGGACGGTCAGGATCAGCTGACCGTCGTGCTGCTCGCCTTCGCGGTGATCGCCTTGTTCGTCTCCGCCCTGGTGGTGTCCAACACCTTCTCCGTGATCATCGCCCAGCGCACCCGCGAACTCGCTCTGCTCCGCTGCATCGGCGCGACACGGTCCCAGATCCGTTCGTCCGTGCTCGTGGAGGCCGCGATCGTGGGCCTCGTCTCCTCGGTGGTCGGCGCCCTGGCGGGTGTCGGCGTCATGGCCGGGCTGATCGCTCTGGCCAAGACCGATCCCACCCGTTCCTTCGCCACCCTCGCCGTCGATCCACTCGCCCTCGTGGCGGGCGTGCTCATCGGCGTGATCATGACCTTCATCGCGGCGCTGGTGCCCGCCCGGGCCGCGACGCGTGTCGCCCCGCTGGCGGCCCTCCGTCCCCTCGACGACGCCTCGCTGAGCAACCGCCGCGGCCGGGTCCGTCTGGTGATCGGCTTCATCCTGCTGGTCATCGGTCTGCCGATGCTGCTGGGCGGAGCCTGGATGAACAGCCTCCTCGTGGCTCTTCCCGGCGGTCTCCTGACCTTCCTGGGCGTCCTGTTCTGCGCCGGGCTCTTCATCCCCGGCGCCGTGCGCGCCGTGGGCCGGCTGGCCCAGCCGAGCGGAGTCCCCGGCCGGCTGGCCGCCCTCAACGCGGTCCGCAACCCCGCCCGCACCTCCGCGACGGCGTCGGCACTGCTCATCGGCGTGACGCTCGTGACCATGATGATGGTGGGGGCGGGCTCCGCCAAGGCGGCCCTGGGACAGGGTCTTGCCGAACGGTACCCCGTGGACATCAGTGTCAGTTCACCCGCCGGTCCGGCTGTAGGTCAGCAGGGTTCCTCCGCCAAGGGGTTCACCCCGGCCTCGGCCCAGAGCGTCGCCGGTCTGAAGGGTGTCGCGGCGACCGCGATGCTGGTCACCGCGGGCAACGTCGTCGACACTTCCGAAGGCGCCAACGGGTCTCAGATGACCGTCTACGCGGTGGATCCGAGTGCAGCCCGCACAGTGCTCAACGACCAGAACCGGCAGCCTCAGAACGGGACACTCCTGGTGTCGCGCACCGGGCCCAAGGGCCCAGTGACCGTGAACGGCCCGCGCGGCAAGATCGTGCTCGAGGCCATCCGCACCAGGACCGATGAGATGGTCCCGGTCATGACGCTCGACGACGCCCGCGCCATCAACAACGCCCTCCCCGCCAGCGGGGAACGGCTCTGGGTGAAGCTCAACGCCGACGTGCAGGCCAGCGACATCCGCGGCGTGGTCAACACGATCGCCACAACCCTGGACGTCCCGGCCGCCTACGTGAGCGGGGCCGTCATGGAACGGGCCGCGTTCGAGGAGGTCATCAACGTCATGCTCCTGGTGGTCACCGCCCTGCTGGCGGTGGCGGTCTTCATCGCCCTGATCGGTGTGGCCAACACCCTGAGTCTCTCGGTGCTGGAACGCACCCGGGAGAACTCGCTCCTCCGGGCACTCGGTCTGACACGGCGCCAGCTCCGGCTCATGCTGGCCCTGGAAGCGGTCCTGATCGCGGGCGTCTCGGCACTCCTCGGTGTGCTGCTGGGCGGAGCGTTCGGCTGGCTCGGAGCGAAGTCCGCCCTCGGCGTGATGGGTCCCGTCCCGTTCGACGCCCCGTGGCTGGGTGTCGCCGGGGTGCTGCTGGTGGCGATCGTGGCGGCGCTGCTCGCCTCCATCGTCCCGGCACGGCGTGCGGCACGACTCTCCCCCGTGGAAGGTCTGGCCGTGAGCTGACCCGCTCCGTGAGTCGGGGTTCCCCCTGACGCGAGAGAACAGCTGAGGCCCGGAAAACATGGTTTTCCGGGCCTCAGCTGTTCCTTCGCGGAAGACGACGGAGGGTCAGGCCTCCTCGGGCTCCTCGTACTTGGGGAAGACGGGAGCCGGGGCGGGCAGTGCCGTGCCGGCCACCAGGCGCGTCGGAAGCGCCGCGAACAGGCGGCTCTCCTCGGTGTCCTGGCCGAGCAGGTCGAGCACCTTGCCTGCGGAGGCGGGCATGACGGGCTGGCTCAGGATGGCCACCTGGCGCAGCACTTCCAGGGTCACGTAGAGCACCGTGTTCATGCGGGCGGGGTCGGTCTTGCGCAGGACCCACGGCTGCTGCTCGGCGAAGTACGCGTTGCACTCCCCCAGCACGTGCCACATGGCCTCCAGGGCCCGTGAGAACTGCTGCTCCTCGAACTCCGCGCGCACGGTCCCGAGCAGCGCGTCCGCCTGTGCCAGCATGGCCTCGTCCGCGGCGGTGAAGTCACCGGGGACCGGCACGGCGCCGTCGCAGTTCTTCGCCACCATGGACAGCGACCGCTGCGCCAGGTTGCCGAAGTTGTTGGCCAGATCGGCGTTCATGCGGCCCACGATCGCGTCATGGCTGTAACTGCCGTCCGCGCCGAAAGGCACCTCCCGCAGGAAGAAGTAGCGCACCTGGTCCAGGCCGTACTGCGCCACGAAGTCAGCTGGCGCCACCACATTGCCCAGCGACTTGGACATCTTCACGCCGTTGTTGTGCAGGAAGCCGTGGATCATCACGCGCTTCGGCAGCGGCAGCCCGGCGCTCATGAGGAACGCCGGCCAGAAGATGGCGTGGAACCGGGAGATGTCCTTGCCGATCACGTGGACATCGGCGGGCCAGAACCGCTGGAACTTCTCGCTGGACTCGTCCGGGAACCCGACGCCGGTCAGGTAGTTGGTCAGCGCATCCACCCAGACGTACATGACGTGCTTGTCATCGCCCGGGACGGGAACGCCCCAGTCGAAGGTGGTGCGGCTGATGGAAAGGTCCTCCAGACCGCCCTTGACGAAGCTGATGACCTCGTTGAAGCGGCCGCGCGGGTAGCCGAATTCCGGCTGCTCCTCATAGAGGGCCAGGAGCTTCTCCTGGTACTGGGAGAGCCGGAAGAAGTAGCTCTCCTCCTCGGTCCAGGTCAGCTCGGTGTCCGTGGCCTTGGAGTAGCGCTTGCCGTCCTCGCGGAGCTCGGTCTCGTCCTCGCCGTAGAACGCCTCGTCACGCACCGAGTACCAGCCCTCGTACTTGCCGAGGTAGATGTCGCCGTTGGCCTCCATGCGGCGCCAGATCTCCTGGCTGGCCGCGTAGTGGTCCTCATCCGTGGTCCGGATGAAGCGGTCGTAGCTGATGCCCAGCTCCGCGTGCGTGGCCTTGTAGATCTCCGCGTTGCGGTCCACGAGCTCCTGGGGCGTGATGCCCTCCTTCTCGGCGGCCTGCGCGATCTTCATGCCGTGCTCGTCCGTGCCGGTGAGGAACATGACGTCGAAGCCGTCCAGCCGCTTGAAGCGGGCCATCGCGTCCGTGGCGATGTACTCGTAGGCGTGCCCGATGTGCGGGACGCCATTCGGGTACGTGATGGCCGTGGTCAGGTAGTAGGACGGCTTCTGCTGCGTCACGGTGTGTTCTCTCCTGCTGTGCGTGCGGTGCGCTGGGCGGTGATCAGTTGAGTTCGGTCATCGTGTCGGACACGCGGATGAGCTCGTGGTCGTGCGAGGCGACCAGGACCGAGATGCCGTCCTTGGTGGTGTCCTTGAGGATGCCGATGATCTTGTTGGCCGCGGCGCGGTCCAGGCTGGCGGTGGGTTCGTCGACCACCAGCACGCGGGTGCCGAGGATCAGTGCGCGGGCGATCGCCACGCGCTGACGCTCACCGCCGGACAGCTGGGCCGGACGGTGCTTGATGCGCTTGCCGAGACCGACCAGCTCGAGCAGGTCCTTCGCGGCTTCGGTGCGCTGTTCCACCTCGCCGTCCGGGACGGCGGGCAGCAGCACGTTCTCCAGGGCGCTCATGCCCTCGATCAGGGCGCCGCCCTGGTCCACATAGCCGATGAGCGCGCGACGGCGGTCGGCCACCTCGTCGTCGTTCATCGCGTCGAGCGGGGCGTCCTCCCAGAACACGCGGCCACTCGTGGGCAGCGTCAGGCCCGCGCTCACGGTCAGGATGGACGTCTTGCCGGAACCGGAGCGGCCCGCGACGCAATGCATCTCACCGGCGTCGAGGTTCATGGTGAAATTCTCGACCACGGTGACGCGCTCGGCGCCATTGCGCTCCCCGCCGTAGCGGATGGTGACGTCCTCCAGGCGCAGCGGGGTCTCGTGGTCGGCCACCTTGATGATGGTGTTCGCACGGGTCTGGAGTTCGGTGCCGTCCACGGCGGACTGCTCCACGCTCACGGTGTTCTCCTGGTCCTGGGTCGGGGCGGGGCGCTCTTCGGCGCGGCGGTTCTTCCGGGATTCCGGTTCAATGGTCATCGAATGATCCTTGTCGCTACGGGAACCCACACCACGACGGCGAGCAGACCGGCCAGGCCTGCCCAGACAGCCGCGTAGGGGGCGAGGAAAATACCCAGGAGCGCGGCACCCAGCACGCCGATGGGGAGGGCGTACAGGCCCACGAGGGCGTGTTCGAAGAAACGGACCTGACGGAGCATGTCAGGGTTCCAGCCCATCGCGTTGAGCACGCCGATCTGTTCGCGCTTGGCGCCCAGTTCGAAGCGGCCCGTCACGATGGTCAGGAACAGCCCCACCACGGCGCCGGCCACGGCCAGGATGATGGCCGGGAGCACGATGCTCCCCGCCGCCAGACCGCCCAGGGCGGAAGCGCCGGCTGCTCGCGGGATGTCCACGAGGACCGAGACGAGCGCGCCGACCGCGGCACCGAAGACGCCGACCGCGACGGCCAGGGACAGGGTGTTGAAGCGGTGGGTCTTCAGCTGACGGTTCGCGAAGGTCAGCGGCGAATCGATCGTGATGAGGCTCGAGTCGTCCACGACTTCCTGATCGACCACGTGATGGTGGCGCAGCTGGCGCACGGCCAGCCAGGCCGCGACCGCGTAGATGACGAGGACGAGCAGCGAGACGATCGCGGTGGCGAGGTTCCAGCTCAGGAGGCTGAGGATCAGACCTGCGGCGGCCAGCGCCGCGGCGCCCACGCCGAACTCCTGAAGGACCCACTTCCTGATCTGCTTCTGGTTCCAGCCCATGGCCCGCAGGATGCCGGCGTCGCTCCGGCGCTTGCGCACATAGCTGACGGTGGAGGCCGCGGTCAGCAGGGTGGCGCCCAGCAGGGCGAGGAAGAGGAGCATGATGTTGGTCCCGGAGAGCGAGCTGCTCACCGCGGCCGCGGCGTCCTGACGGACCCACGACTGCTGGACGGTGCCGAGGGCCTGCTCGGCGCCGGAGGCGTCCTTGCTGTAGCCGGGCACGAAGATGTTCGCGTCCTCACGGGCGGAACCGGAGACGATCGTGGCCTTCAGGCCCAGGGCACGGATCTGGTCGGCGAGCTTGGCGATGTCGCCGCCGGCCTGACGCCAGCCGCCCTCCGCCTTGGCACGCACGCGGATGGCATCCACGACGTCGGCGTCCTTGGTATAGCCGCGGGCGGCGGCCAGGCCGTAGTAGTCCGTGATCGCGCCGGCGGACTGGCTGACCAGACCCGTGGCGCTCAGGCTCGGCTTGAGGGCCTTCGAGCCGGCGTCGCCGCCCGAAGCGTCCTTCGCGAGGCTGAACGGCACAGGGTCGTAGCCACCGAGCGGCAGACGGTTGATGTCACCCGCGGCCTTCTGGACCGCGGAGGGGTCGAAGGTGCCGTAGACGATGGGCAGCGGGGTCGCCTTGGCGTCGCCACGGGCGACGTCCTTGCGGTAGGAGCGGTCCTGGACCGGCTTGCGCTGGCCCTGATCCACGGCCGTGCCGTCGAGGGCGCGCTCCGGGAGGCTGTTGACCGTGACCCAGTCACCGGGGACGGCCTGCTTCTCCTCGGAGCCGTTGGCTTCGGTGCTCTTGGCGGAGTAGTCCGGCGCGGCCGCGAACTGGGTGCTCCAGGTGGCGGGGTCGTACAGACCGGACGCGAAGCTGGAGGTGGAGCCCAGAAGGTCGGAGTGATCCGTGCCGCCGGGCCACTGCAGGACGAACGGGGACTTGGAGACGAACGGGAGGTAGCCGTCACCGAGGTTCTTGGAGACGGTGCCGACCTCCTTGGTGACGTTGCCGGCGTCGTCGAGCTCTTCGATCTTGACGTTGTACTTGACGTCCAGGTTGGTGCCCTGGCGCACCACCAGCGGGATGGCCTGGGAGTCGTCGGTGATCTGCTTGCTGCGCACGCTCGCCTCATACTGCATGAGCGTGGGGGCCCAGTACTTCAGGCGGACGCCCAGGAAGTCCGGGCCGTCCTGGATGTCCTGCTGGGACATGCCGGAGGAGAGCTTCTCCTGGAAGAAGCGACCGATGGCGCCGGCGTTGCGGCCGTCCGCGGGCGGAGCCTTCTCGAGGGGTGCGAGGAACGCGCCGGCCTCACCGAGCAGAGCACGCTCGGCGGTCGGGTCCACGGCCACCACGGACTCACTGATCTCCGGGGCGAGCGGCAGCGCGATGTTGGCGTTGAAGAGGGTGTGGGTGGAGGTGCCGGCGGGGGCGGGGAACTTGATACCCGTCTCGCCTTCCGGAGCCTGGATCTGCACGGACTTGCCGCCGGCGACCGTGGTCTGGACGACCTTGGCCTTGCCGAGCGTCCCCTCGCCCACGGTGCTGAACAGCTGCCGCTCGGTCACCCCGTCCGAGCTCGTGGCGCTGGCCGTGATCCGGTACTTCGTCGCCTTGTCCGGAAGCACGGACTCGGCCTGCGGCCACTTCGAGCCGTCGGTGGAGCCGGGGGTGCTGGTCTGCTGCAGCCCCACCAGGCCCGAGTTGTATCCGAGGTAGTCCATCGCCCGCAGCTGCGGGGCTTCGAGGTTCTGCGTCACGCGGGACACCAACGAGATGGGCGCGGCCACCGCGGTGCCGTCCATCTGGCGGATCTTGTCCAGCTGATCGAAGCTGATCCCGCCCTGGCCGGTCACGATGTCCGGCTGCATGAGCTTGCCCTCGCCCTGTCCCGGCGCCTGCACCAGGATGTCGTAGAGGCCGCGGGAGTTCTGGTCCACGGTCTTCACCAGAGCCGCCTGTGAGCTGCTCTGGACCAGGACGGACAGCGCCATGGTCGCGATCAGGATGGTCGCGGTCAGCAGCAGCACGCGGCTCCTGATGAACCGTTCAACGGCGTTCATTGCACTCCTGGGGTGAGGGAACGGGAGAGGGCTGCACTGCAGACATGGCTTCGCCCACGCTCCGACGGGGTGGTTCAAGACTTCGGGCCGGCCTGCCGACCGCTGTGACGCTCAAAGCGCCATAGCTATTGTAGGCAGACCGGCCCAGGTTCCCGGGACCTTCGGTCCCGTCAGTGTGGCCCTACGACTCGAGGTCGACCTCACGCACGGCGTTGGCGCCCACGCCCGCCTTGATGGCGTCGAGGACCTGCTGCGGGACGGAGGAATCGACCGTCAGCAGTGCCAGGACGTCGCCGCCTTCAGCGCTGCGCGCCACCTGCATGCCGCCGATGTTGATGTTGTTCATGCCCAGGATGTGGCCGATGGTGCCGACGACGCCGGGACGGTCCTGGTAGCTGACCACGATCAGGTGATCGGTGATGGGGATCTCGATGTCGAAACCGTTGACGCCCACGAGCTTCTCGACCTGCTTCGGACCGGTCAGGGTGCCGGACACCGTGATCTGCGACCCGTCGCTCAGCGCGCCGCGGAGGGTCAGCACATTGCGGTAGTCCTCGGCGTTCTCGGTAGTGATCAGGCGGACGTTGATGCCGCGCTGCTCGGCGATCACCGGGGCGTTGACGTAGGAGACCTGCTCGGAGACGACATCGGCGAACACACCCTTCAGGGCGGACAGCTCGAGGACCTTGACGTCCAGGGCTGCGATCTCACCGGCCACCTCGACGTCGATCTGGGTCACCGAGTCGTGCGTGAGCGCGGTGAAGATCCGGCCCAGCTTCTCGATCAGCGGGATGCCGGGGCGGACGTCGGAGTGGATGACGCCGCCGGCCACGTTGACCGCATCGGGGACGAGCTCGCCGGCCAGGGCCAGACGGACCGACTTCGCCACGGAGATGCCGGCCTTCTCCTGAGCCTCCGCGGTGGACGCGCCGAGGTGCGGGGTGACGACCACGTTGTCCAGGCCGAAGAACGGCAGGTCCGTGGAGGGCTCCTTGGAGAACACGTCGATGCCGGCGCCGGCGATCTTGCCGGCCACGAGCGACTCGTGCAGGGCGGTCTCATCGACCAGGCCACCACGGGCGACGTTGACCACGTACGCGGTCTCCTTCATCTTCTCGAAGGCGTCCGCGCCGAGCATGCCCACGGTCTCGGGGGTCTTCGGCATGTGGATGGTGATGAAGTCGGACTGCGCCAGGAGCTCATCCAGGGTCACGAGCTTCACGCCGAGCTGTGCGGCGCGGGCCGAGGTGACGTAGGGGTCGTAGGCGAGGATCTCGGTGCCGAAAGCCTGGAGACGAGCGGCGACGAGGGCGCCGATGCGGCCGAAGCCGATGATGCCGATCTTCTTCTCGAACAGCTCGGTGCCCGAGTACTTGGAGCGCTTCCACTCCCCCGCCTTGAGGGCGCCGCAGGCCTGCGGGATGTGGCGGGCCAGGCTGAGGATGTGGCCGACCGTGAGTTCGGCGGCGGAGATGATGTTCGAGGTGGGCGCGTTGACCACCATGACACCGGCCTGGGTGGCGGCCTTGATGTCGACGTTGTCGAGGCCGACGCCGGCGCGGGCGATCACCTTGAGGTTCGGCGCGGCGGCGATGGCTTCGGCGTCCACCTGAGTGGCGGAGCGAACCAGGATGGCGTGGGCGTCGGCCAGGGCCGGCAGGAGCTGGGAACGGTCGGCGCCGTCGGTCTGCCGGATGTCGAAATCCGGTCCCAGTGCCGCCACGGTGGCAGGCGATAGTTCTTCGGCAATGAGTACTACGGGCTTGGTGTCTGTCACCGGTGACCTCTTTGTGGCGATCGATACTGCAGTGGCTTGTCTCAGGTGTCCTGAGCGTGGAATCGCCGGACCCGCACAGCGTGCGGGCCCGGCGTCCTTGCTTCACACGCCTGCCACCGAGATTACTGGCTCGGTGCGGCGTGCCGGGAATCGGCTTCCCTTTTGTGAAGGATCACGGTCCTTCGGGCGGCGATCAGCGAGCGGCGGAACCGTCGACGTAGTCGGAGTCCTGCTGCTTCCAGGAGAACAGAGCACGGAGATCCTTGCCCACGGCCTCGATCGGGTGCTGCTCCGCCTTGGCGCGCAGCTCCTTGAACTCGACGGCGCCGTTGTCCTGGTCGTCGATGAAACGCTTGGCGAAGGCGCCGTTCTGGATGTCGGCCAGGACGGCCGCCATGTTCTCCTTGACGCGCGGGTCGATGACACGCGGGCCGGAGACGTAGTCACCGAACTCGGCGGTGTCCGAGACGCTCCAGCGCTGCTTGGCGATGCCGCCCTCCCACATGAGGTCGACGATCAGCTTGAGCTCGTGCAGCACCTCGAAGTAGGCGATCTGCGGCTGGTAGCCGGCCTCGGTCAGGGTCTCGAAGCCGTACTGGACCAGCTGGGACACGCCACCGCAGAGGACGGCCTGCTCGCCGAAGAGGTCCGTCTCGGTCTCTTCGGTGAAGGTGGTCTTGATGACGCCGGCACGGGTGCCGCCGATGGCCTTGGCATAGGACTTCGCGGTCTCCCAGGCGGTGCCTGTGGCATCCTGCTCGACGGCGATGATGTCCGGGATGCCGCGGCCGGCGACGTACTCGCGGCGCACCGTGTGGCCGGGAGCCTTCGGAGCGACGAGGATGACGTCCACGCCTTCGGGGACCTGGATGTACCCGAAGCGGATGTTGAAGCCGTGGGCGAAGGCCAGGGTCTTGCCCGCGGTCAGCTTGTCCTTGATGGAGTCGTTGTAGATCGCGCGCTGGTGCTGGTCCGGCGCCAGGATCATGATGAGGTCGGCCCAGTCGGCGGCGTCTGCCACGCTCTTGACCTCGAAGCCCTCGTCCTCAGCCTTGGCGATGGACTTGGAGCCCTCCTTCAGGCCGATGACGACCTGGACGCCGGAGTCGCGCAGGTTCTGGGCGTGGGCGTGGCCCTGGGAGCCGTAGCCGACGATGGCGACCTTCTTGCCCTGGACGATCGTCAGGTCTGCATCGTCATCGTAGATCAGCTCGGTCATGGAAATTCTCCTTGGAATGGTGGGGGGTGGAACGGTGTCTCGTGTGGGATTCAGGCGGACCGCAGAGCGCGGTCACTCATGGAGCGGGGTCCCCGTCCAACGGCCAAGGTGCCGGACTGCACAATCTCGCGGATGCCGAAGGGCTCCAGGACTGACAGCAGTGCTGTGATCTTCTCCGGATGACCGGTGGCCTCGATGATCAATGAATCGGTGGACACATCGACCACGGAGGCGCGGAACAGGTCTGCGGCTTGGGTGACCTGCAGACGCGTTGCGGCATCGGCCCGTACTTTGACCAGGATATGGTCGCGCTGCACGGAAGCGTCGCTCGTGAGCTCTACGATCTTGATCACATTGATCAATTTGTTGAGCTGCTTGGTGACCTGCTCGATGAGGTCACCTTCCGCCTCGACCACCGCGGTGATGCGGGACGTGCCCGGCACCTCCGTGGGGCCGACGGCGAGGGAATTGATGTTGAAGGCCCGGCGGGCGAAGAGGCCGGAGACGCGCGTGAGCACGCCGGGCTTGTCCTCCACCAGCACGGAGAGAGTGTGACGGCTCATGATCAGTCCTCTTCTTCCCACTCGGGGGTCATGTTCCGGGCGACCTGGATCTGGTCATTGCTCACGCCGGAGGGCACCATCGGCCACACCATGGCGTTGGGGCTGACCACGAAGTCGATCACGACGGGGCGGTCGTTGATCTCCAGGGCCTTCTGGATGGTGGCGTCGATGTCCTCTTCCCGCTCACAGCGCAGCGCGGCGCAGCCGTAGGCGTCGGCGAGCTTGACGAAGTCCGGGATCCGGACGGTGTCGTGGCCGGTGTTCAGGTCGGTGTTCGAGTACCGGCCTTCATAGAACAGGGTCTGCCACTGGCGGACCATGCCCAGCGAGGAGTTGTTGATGATCGCGACCTTGATCGGGATGTTGTTGATGGCGCAGGTGGCGAGTTCCTGATTGGTCATCTGGAAGCAGCCGTCGCCGTCGATCGCCCAGACCACGCGGTCCGGGTTGCCGACCTTGGCGCCCATGGCCGCCGGGACGGAGTAGCCCATGGTGCCGGCACCGCCGGAGTTCAGCCAGGCGTGCGGGCGCTCGTACTTGATGAACTGCGCGGCCCACATCTGGTGCTGGCCGACGCCTGCCACGAAGACGCCTTCGGGACCGGTCAGCTCGCCGATCCGCTGCAGCACGCGCTGCGGGGCGATCAGGCCATCCTCCGGTTCGGTCCAGCCGAGCGGGTAGGTCTCCTTGAGGTTGTTCAGGAACGCCCACCAGGCGCCGAGGTCCGGCTTGCCGTTGGCCTCGAAGTACGCGCGGAGGACCTCGGTCAGCTCGGGGATGATCTCCTTGACGCTGCCCACGATCGGCACATCCGCGGTGCGGTTCTTGGAGATCTCGGCCGGGTCGATGTCGGCGTGGATGACCTTGGCGTTCGGCGCGAAGGTCTTCAGCACGCCGGTCACGCGGTCGTCGAACCGGGCGCCGAGCGTGATGAGCAGATCCGCCTGCTGCAGTGCGGTGACCGCGGACACCGTGCCGTGCATGCCGGGCATGCCGACGTGCTGCGGATGGGAGTCCGGGAAGGCGCCCTTGGCCATGAGGGTGGTGACCACGGGGGCGCCGCTCAGCTCGGCGAGTTCCTTGAGCTCCTCGCAGGCATGGCCCTTGAGCACGCCGCCGCCCACGTAGAACACGGGCTTCTTGGCGGCGCCGATCAGCTTGGCGGCCTCACGCAGCTGCTTACTGTGACCGCGCAGCACGGGACGGTACCCGGGCAGGTCGATCTTCGGCGGCCAGGAGAACAGGGTCTTGGCGACCTGGGCGTCCTTGGCGAAGTCCACCAGGACGGGGCCGGGACGGCCCGTGGAGGCGAGGTGGAAGGCCTCGGCCATGACCCGGGGGATCTCGTCCGGGTCCGTGACCAGGAACGAGTGCTTGGTGATCGGCATGGTGATGCCGACGATGTCCGCCTCCTGGAAGGCGTCCGTTCCGATCACACCACTGCTGACCTGACCGGTGATGGCGACCATCGGCACGGAGTCCATGTGGGCGTCCATGATGGCGGTGACCAGGTTGGTGGCGCCAGGACCGGAGGTGGCGATGCACACGCCCACCTCACCGGTGACCATGGCATAGCCCTGCGCGGCGTGGCCGGCTCCCTGCTCGTGACGGACCAGGATGTGATTCAAACTGGAAGCCATCAACGGGTCGTAGGTGGGCAGGATGGCACCACCGGGCAAACCGAAAATGTCCTTGACGCCGAGTTCTTCGAGCGAGCGGACGAGTGCTTGTGAGCCGGTCATCTCCGTTGGGGGTACAACGTTGTTCGGCCCGAGGACAGGAGAGAGGGCCGCTGCGTCATCGGCAGCGGTGACGGCGCGCTCGGACTTTTCCGCATTCTTCGCGGACTTTGCAGCCAACAGCGTGGGGCTGATGGGCGATCCTTTGCTCATCGGACTCTTCCTCGTTGGTGCCCCAAACGGGGCGATTTCGGGTGGGCGACTGATCGTGGCGTCTGTAGCAACAAAAAAACCCCTCAGCCGTGAGGCTCTTCGAGGGGTTGCGCGTGACTGACCGTTACCAGCTTGGCTTATGCCACGCGCTTGGTAAGGACTACGACGATCACGGTTTCAGTCATGGCTACAGTGTTCCCCGTGGCGCGATTTAGTGTCAACTGCTGGACGCCTCGTCTCACAATGTGGACCGCCGCGTCCGGCATGCGGGCACGACGACGGCGGTGAGCCGCCGCCGTCGTCGTTGCGAGAGCGTGGGCTAGCCGCAGTACGCGCCCGTGGACGCCGAATTGACCAGCTTGGCGTACTTGGAGAGGACGCCCGTGGTGAAGCGCGCCGGCAGAGGCGCCCAGCCCACCTTGCGGGCCGCGAGCTCGTCCTCGTCCACCAGGAGATCGAAGGACCGGGCCGCGATGTCCACCCGGATCCGGTCGCCGTCCTGGACGAAGGCGATGGGCCCGCCGTCGACGGCTTCCGGCGCGACGTGTCCGATGCAGAGCCCGGTGGTGCCGCCGGAGAAGCGCCCGTCCGTCAGCAGCAGGACGTCCTTGCCGAGGCCCGCGCCCTTGATCGCGCCGGTGATGGCGAGCATCTCGCGCATGCCCGGGCCGCCCTTGGGGCCCTCGTAGCGGATGACGACGACGTCGCCCTTCTGGATCTCGCCGCGGTCCAGCGCGTCGAGGGCGCCCTGCTCCCGCTCGAAGACGCGGGCCGTGCCTTCGAAGATGTCGGCGTCGAAGCCCGCGGTCTTGACCACGGCGCCCTCCGGGGCGAGCGATCCGTGCAGGATGGTGATGCCGCCGGTCTTGTGGATCGGATTGTCGAGAGCCCGCAGGATCTTGCCGTCCACATCCGGCGGGTTGATCGCCTCGAGGTTCTCGGTCACGGTGCGACCGGTGACGGTGAGGCAGTCGCCGTGGAGGAGGCCGGCGTCGAGCAGCGCCCGCATGATGACCGGGACGCCGCCGATGCGGTCGACGTCGGTCATCACGTAGCGGCCGAACGGTTTGAGGTCGCCCAGGTGCGGCACCTTGTCGCCGATGCGGTTGAAGTCGTCGAGGACGAGGTCGACGCCGGCCTCCCGCGCGATCGCGAGAAGGTGCAGCACCGCGTTGGTCGAGCCGCCGAAGGCCATGGTGACGGCGATGGCGTTCTCGAACGCGGGCTTGGTCATGATGTCCCGCGCCGTGATGCCCAGCCGCAGCAGGTTGACCACGGCTTCACCGGAGCGCCGCGCGAAGTCGTCACGACGCCGGTCGGCCGAGGGCGGCGCGGCGGAGCCGGGCAGGGACATCCCGAGTGCTTCGCCGATGCACGCCATGGTGTTCGCCGTGTACATGCCGCCGCATGCACCCTCCCCCGGACAGATCGCGCGCTCAATGCGGTCCAGGTCTCCCCTGCTCATCCGGCCCGCGGCGCAGGCGCCCACCGCTTCGAAGGCGTCGATGAGGGTGACTTCCTTCTCGGAGCCGTCCTCCAGACGGACCCAACCGGGCATGATCGAACCCGCGTAGAGGAAGACGCTCGCGAGATCCAGGCGCGCGGCGGCCATCAGCATTCCGGGGAGGGACTTGTCGCAGCCCGCGAGGAGCACCGAGCCGTCGATCCGCTCGGCCTGCATCACGGTCTCCACCGAATCCGCGATCACCTCGCGGGAGACGAGCGAGAAGTGCATGCCGTCGTGACCCATGGAGATCCCGTCTGAGACGGAGATCGTGCCGAACTGCATCGGGAACCCGCCTCCGGCGTGCACGCCCTCCTTCACCGCCAGCGCGAGGCGATTGAGCGACAGATTGCACGGGGTGATCTCATTCCACGAACTCGCGACGCCGATCTGCGGCTTCGCGAAGTCCTCATCGCCCATGCCCACGGCGCGGAACATGCCGCGCGCCGGAGCCGCGTGGATGCCGTCCGTCACCACCCGGGAACGCGGCTTGATGTCTGGAGTGGGTTCTGCGGTCATGGCATCCTCCGTCGCTCGGGAGCCAGGGCCCAGCAAGCAAGGCCCGGCACGTTGCGGCCAGTCTATGACGTGCCTCACAGAATGGCACCGGACGAGTTGCTGGCGGTCTGATTGCGACAGCGCCCGGCATCCACTCCCCCGGAAAACCGGGGCAGAAGGACCTGCGGGACCGCTCCGAGGCGCCCCGGAGGCCTCGATTTCACTTTTGCGGAAAACTCCAGTAGAGTTCTTACTCGTTGCGGGGAACGCAGACGGGAAGAAAAGCCCGCCTGAGAAGCCACAACGATGCACCTCTAGCTCAACTGGCAGAGCAATTGACTCTTAATCAATGGGTTCCGGGTTCGAGTCCCGGGGGGTGCACCAACGAGTCCCGCTCGATCTGCTGAAAAGCAAGATCGGGCGGGACTTTTTTGTGTCGCGCATCGTCGCATCTCTTAGATGCTGCGGGAAGACCGTGCGCCCGCGTTTCAGCGCCATGCGACCTGCCTCAGCACGACTCCATTCCTTGACGCGGACGCCCGGGCAATCATGTCTCGTGTGGGCACCATGGACAGGACCTCCAGGCCCCCTGCTCAATGGGACGTGCTAGCCGGCGACCGCCATGAGGAACCACGGCCACCCGAACCAGCACATGCACGCCTCCGTCGAATGCACCCGCCGGGCTGAACTCGGCGCAGAACCGCCACACACCCGCTTGGCGCGGTCGGCACCCGCTTCGTAGAGGTCGGGCTCTGGGCGCAGATCGCGCGCTCACCCATCCCGACTTCTGGTTCCCCCACAAGGTCGGGCTGCCCCCAGAACGTTCAAACGCGCCCCGCCGCTTCGCCAGTTTCGGGCAGGCCGTATGAACAGGCCCTAATTATTCTCAAATCGGTGTAGAAAATACCCCCTAGGCGCGACAGCAACTGTCACGTCGCGTCGGCTAGCGTGAAAAATGGCCAGTACGATCGGTCAAAAATTTCCAAGTCAACAAGCAGTTCAGGGGAGAACTAAATGTCAGCACTGAAGAAGTTACTGACGGGCGCGGCAGCCGCATTCGTCGTCGCAACATCGTTGGGAGTCGCCGGACCGGCGAACGCCGCCGAGGCGAACCACCACAAGGATCCGCTCGCCGTGGTCCAGCAGCAGGGCCTCATCGGTTCACCTGCCGCCAAGGCGCAGAACGAGATCGCCGCACGAAACCTGGCGGCCAAGCCCGCGAGCGAGTCGAAGGTCGCCCCCGTGAACCTCACGGCCTCCGTACCCGGCACTACCGCCACCGTCGAGAACGGCGCCAAGGTCAACCGCGCCCGCGGAAACGACTACGGAACCGTCGTCGGCACCGGCCCGAACGGCACCAAAGCCGGATACGTGGTGATCAACACCCCCACGGCTCCGAGCGAGTACAAGTTCATCGTCGGAGACGCCAACACCAAACTGAGCCTCAACAAGAACGGCTCCGTCACCGTCAAGAACGCCGCCGGCGAGCAGGTGAACAACATCCTGCCGCCGTGGGCGAGTGACGCCACAGGGAAGTCCCTCCCCACCTCGTACACGGTGGCAGGTAACACGCTCCTTCAGAAGGTCGATCACCGTGGCGCGGCGTACCCGGTCGTGGCAGACCCAGAGTTCGGGTGCGGCGTCCCGTGGTGCTCGATCTACTTCGACAGGGGCGAGACCGCGGCTATCGCCTCCGGAGGTTCACTCGGGCGACAGTACATCTCTGCGGCCTGCCAAGCAGCTCCTGGCCCTGCTGCAATCGCCTGTCGGCTCGCAACGGCGTATGTGACGATTACCGCTGGCGTTGCAACGGCCCAGCAGAAGTGTGTCGGAATTATCGGCTACCCAATCCCACTTCCGCCATACGCTTCGTGGAACACGTTCGTCTACAGTGGAAGTCAATGCCACTAGTTGGGAGGCGAAGTCGTGAAGAAGGAGAATTTCCTCAAGATTCTGAAAGTCGTCATGGCGTTGATCGCGACATCCTTCGTGGGCTGGCTCGCCGGCCCACTCCTGCTCCACCCAACGGTTGAGAGCTGGTTCTACATCGCACTTATTGCGGCTGGTGGACACATCATCTACGTGGAGGGCACGAGGATGATTTTGTACTTCGCCAATAAGGAATGGCTCCGAAATTGATGAGTTTCCCATCGGGTAGGTTGTGGCGTTATAGGTCGCGCCACAAAGAGGCCCGGGTCGGCGGTTTGTCGGCCCGGGCCTCTTGCGTGCCACGGCCAGTCGATTCAAAATCTGCGGTGAGGCCGCAGCGCGGCCACCGACGTATTCCACCACACCGCCCAGCAGCCCTCGCCCCCGAGCACCCTTCCCGGGTGCCATTTCATGCCCGAAAGCCTGACCATGCCCACCCTGTTCCTCTTCCCACCGCCGCTCTGCGGACAGTGCAAACACCCCACCCACCTGAACAGGAGCTGCGTGCGGGCATGCACAACCTGCCGGCTCTGATGGCCCTTCACCGACCAACCCGTTTACACAGCACAAGGACAAAGGACATGAACTCCGCACTGTTCCCCGGCTTGGAGCCGGAGGACCCCAAAACCGCGGCGCCGCCGGACCAGCGGACTGTCAACTACGAGACCATCCACGGCGAGCACTAGATCGACGCAACCGCCATCGGGACCTACACCTGCGGCCATGCCGTGTTGCTCTTCTCACCCCGCGTGCGCACGCACCAGGTCCGCCTCTTTGACCAGCACGCCGTTCTCCGCGCTCGTCAGGCCGTACAGCATCGCCCCCGGGGCGGCGTCGGCGGCGAGCGCCTCCACCTCGTCCCACAACGGCCGGCACGTGTGGCAGCCCCCGTGCGCGAGATAGTCCGCCGGGACCCAGAAGGACACGAACGGGTCATCGGCGAAGCGGACCTTCAGCAGGACGCCTGCCGTGTATGGCGACGACGCGGAGAACTGGCCCAGGAACTCCACCTCAGGGCTCATGCCCCGGTCCATGGCGGTCCGGTGCCCGAGCCGAGCGAACGGGAGGTACACCGCTCCCCCGGACAAGATGTGGTCGACGACGGCCAGCGCTTCCGAGCTGAGCCCGTCGCGATGGTCCCCCGTGAGACGAAGCGTCGCCGGCAGACGGTCGATGAAGGAGAGGGTGCTCACGGTGTGCCGCCTTCTGGTGTGTTCCGGATCCATATGCAACGATTCGGAGCCACACGCGGGAACGGATTGGAGCCGCCCGGCCCCCGCGCTACTTCCGGGCGGACCCCCGCGGCGGCGGTTCACGACGGTCGCGCCACAGCCATCCCGCGATGACCACGACGGCCATCACTGAGCTCGCCGTCACCAGCCCGATCTTCCACCCCGGGCTGTGGTCCGACAGAGCGTTGCTCACCGCCAGGAAGATGAACAGTGAACCTTGCCAGCAAGCGGCCTTCTTGCAGTAGCTCATCGCGCTCCTCTCGTCAGCCTCGGCCGACGGTATCGAAGGGTTCCGCTCCGGTCGGCCCAGGCTTCACGACGGCGAAACGCAGGTGGACGTCTGCGGTTTCAAGGGTCAGAGTGTCCTCCAGTGACAGCGACGGCATCAGAGGAAAGGCGATGTCCTCCATACCCGCAAAGGGCCCGTCGCTGAACCCGGCTGATTGCAGAGGACTCAGCCGGTTGCCCGATTCATCGGACAGGTTCACTCCGTCCGCCAGGAGGCTCCGCCGTGTGAGACGCACACCTCTGGGCGTGTCCACGTATTCCTGCCGTTCGTCGTCGACGCGCAGACGCACCAGGAGATACCCCTCCACGATTTCCACGGTCTGCACCTCGAATCCCGGGCTCGAACCTTCCAGCGTTTCCGTCCTCAGCAGCACAGCGGTCTCCCCCTGACCTTCCGGCCGCACGCGTCGTAGAGTGTGGCCATTTCGTCGCGTCGTGGGCACAGCCGCCGGGCGGCGTCGTACACACGGCGCGAAGTTCGATTCAAACCGTCCTCCGATCCAAGCACGCCCCTGAGACAAGCGATAGTCGCAAGGAAAGGCCACCTAAAGCGAGTAGCGCCGACCGCCGTCCATTGCGAACCCGTAACCCATTGATTAAGAGTCAATTGCGGTGCCGCAATGTGTGCCGGTGCACTCGGGATGCGCGTTCACGCAGGCACGTGCAACGATCTGTGGGAGAGGCACGGTTCCCGACGGACGCCTCCTGAGCGACGACACCCGAGAAGGAACCCCGCATGAGTGAGACCCCTGCGCTGGCACGCCGTCTCGGCACCCTCGACGCCGTGCTGATCGGGCTCGGGTCCATGATCGGCGCCGGAGTGTTCGCGGCCTTCACCCCGGCGGCTGCGGCGGCCGGGTCGGGGCCGCTCATCGGACTGCTGGTGGCCGCGTTCGTGGCCTTCTGCAATGCGAGCTCCTCGGCGCAGCTCGCCGCGGCGTATCCGGCCTCGGGCGGCAGCTACCTCTACGGCAGGGAGAGGATCGGTCCGTGGGCCGGATTCCTGGCCGGCTGGGGGTTCGTGATCGGTAAGACCGCGAGCGCCGCCGCCATGGCCATGACGTTCGCCGCGTATGTCGCGCCGCCCGGCTGGGAACGCCCGGTGGCCATCCTGGCGGTGATCGCGCTCGCCGCGGTGAACTACCGCGGCATCACCCGGACCGCTCGGCTGACCCGCATCCTCATGGTCCTGGTCCTGGCCGCGCTGACCATCATCGTCGCCGCCTGCTGGGCGGGATCCTCCCCCGATCTGGGCAAGGTCGCCGGAGAAGGTCTCCTGGCGCACGGCTGGTACGGCATTCTGCAGTCCGCAGGGCTGCTGTTCTTCGCGTTCGCCGGGTACGCCCGCATCGCGACCCTGAGCGAGGAGGTCCGCGAACCCCGGCGGACCATCCCCCGTGCCATCCTCATCGCCCTGGCCGTGACCGCCGTCGTGTACGCGACGGTGGCCGTCACGCTGCTCGCCACGCTCGGACCGTCCGGCGTCGCCGCGGAACCAGCACCGCTCGCCGCTGCCGTCGCGTCGGGAAACGCTGCCTGGGCGACGCCGGTCGTGCGCGCCGGAGCGGCGGTCGCCGCGCTCGGGGCTCTGCTCGCCCTCATCGCCGGTCTCGGAAGGACGAGTCTGGCGATGGCCCGCGAACACGACCTGCCCCACTGGCTCGCGGCCGTGCACCCCCGGTACCGGGTGCCGCACCGGGCCGAGGTGACGGTCGCCGTCGCGATCTGCGGGATCATCGCGGTGGCAGATCTCCAGGGAGCCATCGGCTTCTCGTCCTTCGGCGTGCTGATCTATTACCTCGTGGCCAACCTCGCCGCATTCACCCAAGTGGGCGCGGACCGCCGGTATCCGCGCGTGTTCCAGGTCCTCGGCGCGCTGGCCTGCGTCGGACTGGCCGCGACCCTGCCCCTGCCGTCCGTGGTCGCCGGGGCGGCGGTGTTCGCCGTCGGCGTCATCGTGCGCTGGATCCGCATCGCCAGGACCTCTTGAAACCGCCTGCCCGCGGCATCAGTCTGATTAGGGCGCCCCTGGCCCGGACTATAGGCTGAAAGACACCGACGGCCCCGCGCAGCCGGCGCCGTCGTCCCCCGGATCACCGCTTCAAGGAGGAGACTCTTGCCCACGTCCACCACTCCGCGCCTCACGCCGGGAACCCCGGCTCCGGACTTCACACTGAAGAACGCCCAGGGCGACGACGTCACGCTCTCCTCGCTCCGCGGCCAGCGGGTCATCCTCTTCTTCTACCCGCAGGCCGACACCCCGGCGTGTGCGCAGCAGGCCTGCGACTTCCGCGACAACGTGGCGCGTTTCGGTCAGGAGGGCTACACCGTGCTGGGCATCTCCCCCGACTCGGTGGACAAGCTCGCCGCCTGGGACCAGCGGGAGCACTTCGGCTACACGATGCTGGCCGATGAGGGCCACCTCGTGGCGGAGCGCTATGCCGTCTGGGGCGAGAAGCTCAACTACGGCAAGCCGTACCAGGGGATCATCCGCAGCACCTTCGTGATCGACGAGGGCGGGAACGTCGCGGTGGCCCAGTACAACGTGCGCGCCAAGGGCCACGTGGCCAAGCTGCGCCGGGACCTCAAGCTCCCCGCCTAATCCTGCACGGGTCCTGATGCGGCGGCCACGGACCGCCGCATCAGGACCCACATCACGCAATTCGCTGAGCCGACTCCCCGGCGATTGCGTCTAGACTTGAGCGTGGCGTTCAGCGCCGCACAGCACCAGCGCGAGTGGTGAAATTGGCAGACACGCAGGATTTAGGTTCCTGTGCCTTCGGGCGTGTGGGTTCAAGTCCCACCTTGCGCACCAGTGACACAGCATGACCCCAGAACACCAAGCAGTCCACGGGCCGCCGGACAGCCGGCGGCCTTTCCACACGTGAGGTGATGAAGCCAGTGGCCCCAGCCCGCTCCGTCCGTGTTCCGCGCACGCGGCGCCTGCTGGCGGCCGCCAGTGCCGCCGTCGTCCTTCTCAGTGGCTGTACGCCCACCACGACGCCCGAGCCGAGCATCAGCTCCTCCACCGCCCCCACCAAGGCGTTCCGCTTCGGAACTCCGGCGCCGCCTGTGGGCCTCGACCCGGCGCTCACCTCCGATCTGGAGTCCTACCGGGTGACCCGGCAGGTGCTGGAGGGCCTCCTGACCGTCGACGCCATCACGGGCAAGCCCGCGCCGTCTCTCGCCACTGAATGGAAGGCGTCCGACGACGGTCTGCGCTACGACTTCACCCTCCGCCAGGGCGTGAGCTTCCAGGACGGGACCCCCTTCAACGCCCAGGCCGTCTGCGCCAATTTCCAGCGCTGGTACAAGCTGAGCCCGGCCCTCCGCAAGGAGAGCAGCGCGACCTTCGGCACGATCTTCCGCGGCTATTCGGACGAACCGGCCAAATCGATCTACCGGGGCTGCACCACCAAGGACGCCCATCATGTCTCGATCGATCTGGCGGAACCCTTCACCGGTTTCCTCCAGTCGCTCACGATGCCGTCGCTGGCGATCTCCTCCCCCAAGGCCCTCACCGAGGGCAAGGCCGACGCCCTCACGCAGACCAAGGCCGGAACGAAGGTGTCCGCCTATGGCACCCACCCCGTGGGGACCGGGCCCTTCCAGTTCGCGTCCTGGGACGACTCCGAGGTCACTCTGAAGGCCAACCCGCGGTACTGGGGCGACCGTGGCGAGATCGGCACCGTGACATTCCGCGTCATCTCGCACCCCGAGGTGCGCCGCGAAGCCCTCGACAAGGGTGAGATCGACGCCTACGACAACATCACCGTGGACACCATGGAGGCCCTGGTCAAAAAGGGTCAGCAGGTGGTCCAGCGCGACCCCTTCTCCGTGATGTACCTGGGCATGAACCAGTCCGTGGCCCCGCTGAACAATCTCAAGGTCCGGCAGGCCATCGAGTACGCCGTGGACAAGAACACGATCGTGCGGCGCTTCTACCTGGATGGCACCGCCCAGGCGACGCAGTTCGTCCCGCCGCGGCTGTCCGGTTTCAACAACGGCGCCCCGGCGCTCGGCTACGACCCGAACAAGGCCAAGGCCCTCCTCAAGGAGGCCGGCTACGACGGCAAGCCCATCCCGTTCTACTACCCGGTCAACGTGACCCGGGCGTACCTGCCGTCCCCGGAGAAGGTCTACGCAGAGATCGCCCGCGAGCTGACCGCCGTCGGCCTGGTGATCAAGCCGGTGCCCGTCCCCTGGACGGACGGCTACGCGCAGAAGGTGACCTCGGCGGGAACCCACGGCCTTCACCTGTTCGGCTGGAACGGCTCGTACGCCGATCCGGACAACTTCCTCTCGCCGCTTTTCGGCTCCACGCGCAGTGAGTTCGGTTACACCGACGCGGACGTCTTCAAGGACATCGCACGTGCCCGCACCCTCCCGGACGGGGACGAACGCTCCACGCTCTACCGCTCCATCAACGAGGGGATCGCGAAGGCGCTGCCCGCCCTGCCCATCGCCTATCCGATCTCGGCTCTGGCGATGTCGGACCGCGTGGTGAGCTACCCTTCGTCCCCCGTTCTGAACGAAGTCTTTTCGAAGGTAAAACTCAAAGGATAACTCCCAGGGGCAATTTTTGATAGAGACCGCCAGGGGATATTCTGCTACTGCCCAATGTTGCTGCAATCGGAGTTCACTGTGACCTTCATTTCCAAGACTTCCTCCGCCGACGTCGTCCTCATCGGTGGAGGCATCATGAGCGCCACCCTCGGTGCGTTCCTCAAGCAGCTCCAGCCGGACTGGTCGATCGTGCTCTACGAGCGCCTCGACCAGGCGGGCCTGGAAAGCTCCGATCCCTGGAACAACGCGGGCACCGGCCACTCCGCCTTCTGCGAGCTGAACTACATGCCGCAGGCCAAGGACGGTTCCGTGAACCCGGCCAAGGCGCTCGGCATCGCCGAAGGTTTCCAGCTCTCCCGGCAGTTCTGGTCCCACCTGGTCTCCGAACAGCTCATCGGCTCCCCCAAGGGCTTCATCAACACCGTGCCGCACATGAGCTTCGTGCTCGGTGACGACCACTCCGATTACCTCAAGAAGCGCTACGAGGCCCTGAAGCCGCACCCGCTCTTCTCCACCATGGAGCACAGCGAGGACGCCGCGACCATCGGGGGCTGGGCACCCCTGGTGATGGAAGGCCGTCAGCCGGGCCGCTTCGCCGCCACCCGCGTGGCCGAGGGCACCGACGTCGACTTCGGCGCCTTGAGCCGCGAACTCACCGCGTACCTGGAGCGCTCCGGCGTGGAGGTCAACTACTTCCACGACGTCACCGACCTGGAGAAGCTGTCCTTCGGCCGCGGCTGGCAGGTCTCCACCCGTCACCTGGGATCCAACGAACGGGGCAGCGTCAAGGCCAAGTTCGTCTTCGTGGGCGCCGGGGGCGGCGCACTGCACCTGCTCCAGGCCTCCGGCATCCCCGAGTCCAAGGGCTACGGCGGATTCCCGGTGTCCGGCAAGTTCTTCCGCTGCACCGACGAGACCGTCACCGCGCAGCACAACGCCAAGGTCTATGGCCAGGCCTCCGTGGGCGCCCCGCCCATGTCCGTGCCGCACCTCGACACCCGCTATGTGGGCGGCCAGCGCTCCCTGCTGTTCGGCCCGTACGGGGGCTTCTCCACCAACTTCCTCAAGAACGGCTCGTACTGGGACCTCCCCGGCAGCGTGCGCCCCAACAACATCGTGCCGATGCTGGGCGTCGCCAAGGACAACCTGGACCTGGTCGCGTACCTGGTCAAGGAGGTCACCAAGAGCCATGGCGCCAAGGTCGAGGCCCTGCGCGAGTACTACCCCAAAGCCGACGGCGACAAGTGGGAACTGATCACGGCCGGCCAGCGCGTGCAGATCATCAAGAAGGATCCCAAGCGTGGCGGCGCCCTGCAGTTCGGGACCGAGGTCATCACGAGCCGTGACGGCTCGATCGGCGCCCTGCTCGGCGCCTCCCCCGGAGCCTCCACCGCGGTTCCGATCATGCTCGAGCTCCTCAAGCGCTCCTTCCCCGCGCAGTTCAAGGGCTGGGAAGGCAAGATCAAGGAGATGCTCCCCGGCTACGGCGTGCGCCTGAACGACAACCCGGAACTGGCCCGTGAGCTGGCAGCCCACACCGCCACCGTGCTCCAGCTGGACGAGGCCAATACCGTCAGGACCGCACAGTAAGATTGCCCTCAGCAACAGTGTTTGGCAGCGCGGGTCCTTGAACCCGTGACGAACCCCCGCCCTGTGGCGGGGGTTCTCTGCATTCACGGCCGAGTCCCGCACTGACCGTTCCTGCTCAAGGAGTACCGTGTTCCGCCTCTCCCAGCTCTCCCTCGCCAACAGGGCCCTGATCGCGCTGATCACGGTGTTCGCCGCGGTGTTCGGCGTCATCACGATGGGCTCCCTCAAGCAGGAGCTCATCCCGTCGATCGAGTTCCCCCAGATCTCCGTGCTCAGCACCATGCCAGGCGCCTCCGCCGAAGTGGTGGACAAGCAGGTCGGCGAGCCTCTCGAACAGGCCCTGGGCGGCGTGGAGGCGGTCGAGTCGACCACCTCCACCTCGCGCAGCGGCGTCTCCACGGTGAGTCTCAAGTTCGCTTACGGCACCAATCTGGACCGGGCCCGCAACCAGGTGGACCGCGCGATCTCCAGCGCCAAGCGCAACCTGCCGGCCGACGTCGACCCCCAGTCCTATGCCGGCAACATCAACGACTTCCCGGTCGTCTACCTCGCCGTGTCCTCGGACCAGCCGCTGAGCGTGCTCAGCGAGCAGCTGAACCGCCTGAGCGTGCCGCGTTTGCTCAAGCTCGACGGCGTGCGCGGCGCCGAAGTCAGCGGCGCCACCGGTCAGTACGTCTCGATCCTGCCGCAGACAGGAGCGCTCGCCCAGCGCGGCCTCAGCGCCCAGTCGATCCGACAGGCCCTCAAGGACAACGGCTCGGTCATCCCGGTCGGGACCATCACCGAGCAGGGCAAGGAACTGTCCCTGCAGGTCGGGACCCGGGTCGACACCCTGGACGCCGTGAAGGCGCTCCCGCTTACGGGGGCGAACACCCCGACCACGATCGGCGACATCGCCCAGGTCCAGCTCAAGGACAACCCCGCCACCTCCATCACGCGCACCAACGGCGTGCAGACGCTCGCGCTCTCCGTCACGAAGAAGCCGGAAGCGGACACCGTGGCGCTCTCCCACGCGGTGCGGGACGCGATCCCGGCCCTGCAGGACGAACTCGGTCACGGCGCCAAGTTCACCTCGGTCTTCGATCAGGCGCCCTTCATCGAGAAGTCCATCAAGGACCTCACCACGGAAGGTCTTCTGGGCCTCGGATTCGCCGTGGTCATCATCCTGCTGTTCCTGCTCTCCGTGCGGTCCACGCTGGTCACGGCCATCTCGATCCCGCTCTCCCTGCTCATCACGTTCATCGGGCTCGGGGCTGCCAAGTACTCCCTGAACATCCTGACGCTCGGCGCCCTGACCATCGCGATCGGACGGGTGGTGGACGACTCGATCGTGGTGATCGAGAACATCAAGCGGCACCTCAGCTACGGCGAAGACAAGAAGACGGCCATCCTGACCGCCATCCGCGAGGTGGCCGGGGCCGTGACGGCCTCCACCCTCACCACAGTGGCAGTGTTCCTGCCGATCGCCTTCGTGGGTGACATCGCGGGCGAGCTGTTCCGGCCGTTCGCGCTCACGGTGACCATCGCCCTGCTCGCCTCGCTCTTCGTCTCCCTCACCATCGTCCCCGTCCTCGCGTACTGGTTCCTGAAGTCGGGGAACGTCCAGGGCCGCGAGCAGGCGGAGATCGAGCGGGAGGCCCACGCCAAGGAGGAGCGCTCCTGGCTCGCCCGTGGCTACGTCCCCGTCCTGCACGCCACGCAGCGCCATCCCGTCATCACCCTGGTCTCCGCCGTCGTGATCCTGGTGGCGACCTTCGCCATGACGCCGCTGCTGCCCACCAACCTGCTGGGCGACTCGGGCCAGAACAGCTTCACCATCCGGCAGTCCCTGCCTGCGGGCACCACCCTGGACGATTCCAGCAAGGCCGCGGCGAAGGTGGAGAGCGCGCTCAAGGACGTCGACGGCGTCAAGGACGTCCAGGTCATCCTCGGCAACGCCGGGACCGGCTACGGCGCCATGGTCTCCAGCGGCTCCTCCGACGCCAACTTCACGGTGACCACGGATGAGAAGAAGAACCAGCTGAAGCTCCAGGACGCGGCACGGGCCAAACTCGACGACCTGAAGGACGCGGGCAAGCTCACGATCGGCTCGCAGCAGGGCGGCTTCGGCAGCTCCAACACGGTGGACGTGACCATCCGCTCGGGCGACTCGGACGCCCTCGCCAAGGCCTCCCAGCAGCTCGTCACGGCCTTCGGCGACGTGCCGAACACCACCTCCGTGACCAGCAATCTGGCGTCCTCCTACCCCGTGGTCCAGGTGGAGGTGAACCGGGCCAAGGCCGCGGCGCTGGGCCTCTCGGAGCAGCAGATCGGCGGCCTGCTGGCCAGCGCGTCCAACCCGCCGCTCGATGTGAAGCTGCGCCTCGGCGTCACGGACTACTCCGTCCGCGTGGGCGAGGCCCAGCCGTTCCGCAGCATCCAGGAGCTCAAGGACAGCAAGATCCCGGGCACTCCGCTGACGCTCTCCGCGGTGGCCGACGTCCAGCAGGTCAACGTGCCGTCCAGCATCACCAGCAGCAACGGCCAGCGCACCGCCGTCGTCTCGGTCACTCCGGACGGCAGCAATCTGGGCGCGGTCAGCACGGAGGTGCAGAAGCGTCTGGCGTCCATCAAACTCCCGGCCGGCACGACGGCGGCCGTGGGCGGCGCGACGACGCAGCAGGCCGACTCCTTCCGTCAGCTGGGGCTGGCCCTGCTGGCCGCCGTCGCGATCGTCTACGTGATCATGGTGGCGACGTTCAAGTCCCTGGTCCAGCCGCTCATCCTGCTCGTCTCGATCCCGTTCGCCGCGACGGGCGCGATCGGCCTGCTCCTCGTGTCCCGTGTGCCGCTCGGCCTGCCGTCCCTGATCGGCATGCTCATGCTGGTGGGCATCGTGGTCACGAACGCGATCGTGCTGATCGACCTCATCAACCAGTACCGGCGGGCGGAGCCGGGGCGCAAGGCGATGTCCGTGGCGGATGCGATCGAACACGGCGCCCGCCGCCGTCTGCGGCCGATCCTCATGACGGCGGCGGCCACGGTGTTCGCCCTGACCCCGATGGCCCTCGGCCTGACGGGCGGCGGCGGTTTCATCTCGCAGCCGCTGGCGATCGTGGTGATCGGCGGGCTGGTGTCCTCCACGCTTCTCACCCTGGTCCTGGTGCCGGTCCTCTACCGCCTCGTCGAGGGGCGACGGGAACGGCGTCAGGAACGGAAGCAGGAGCACCACCGGCACGTCGCCGTGCAGGAGTGACTCGTCCCCCGGCTTGACCTGGGGGAACTCCACAGGACCCGGCCCGTCCGGGGCCTCGGCAGCACGCCGGCGCCCGGGGCGGGCCGCTCCGTTCCACCTCCGGATCCCCGGGAATAGATCCAGACCCTCCAGCGCTGACACGAGTGAAATTAGATGCAAATGCATATAATTTGGTAGAGTTGGACGTGGCCAAGGAGGCAGCAATGCAATTCGGAATCTTCACCGTGAGTGACATCACCACGGACCCCACCACGGGCACCACCCCCACGGAGCACGAGCGGATCAAGGCGACGGTCGAGATCGCCAAGAAGGCCGAGGACGTGGGCCTGGACGTGTTCGCACTCGGCGAGCACCACAACCGCCCGTTCTTCTCCAGCTCCCCCACCACCACGCTGGCGTACATCGCGGCGCAGACGGAGAAGCTGATCCTCTCCACCTCCACCACGCTCATCACCACGAATGACCCGGTGAAGATCGCCGAGGACTTCGCGATGCTGCAGCACGTGGCCGATGGCCGCGTGGACCTCATGCTCGGCCGCGGCAACACCCCGCCGGTCTACCCCTGGTTCGGCAAGAACATCCAGGACGGGGTGAACCTGGCGATCGAGAACTACAGCCTGCTGCGTGAGCTGTGGGACAAGGACATCGTCAACTGGCAGGGCAAGTTCCGCACCCCGCTGCAGAACTTCACCTCCACTCCGCGTCCCCTGGACGACGTCGCGCCGTTCGTCTGGCACGGCTCCATCCGCACCCCGCAGATCGCCGAGCTGGCGGCCTACTTCGGTGACGGGTTCTTCGCCAACAACATCTTCTGGCCGAAGGAGCACTTCCAGCGGCTCATCGCCCTGTACCGCGAGCGCTACGAGCACTACGGCCACGGCACGGCGGAGCAGGCCATCGTGGGTCTCGGCGGGCAGTTCTTCATGCGCCGGAACTCCCAGGACGCCGTCCGCGAATTCCGCCCGTACTTCGACAACGCCCCCGTCTACGGCCATGGCCCGTCCCTGGAGGACTTCACCTCGCAGACGCCGCTCACCGTCGGAAGCCCGCAGGAGGTCATCGAGAAGACCCTGAGCTTCCGTGAGACCTTCGGCGACTACCAGCGCCAGCTCTTCCTGGTGGACCACGCCGGCCTGCCGCTGAAGACGGTCCTGGAGCAGCTGGACCTGCTCGGTGAGATCCTGCCGGAGCTCCGCAAGGGCTTCGCCGAAGGCCGTCCCGCCACCGTGCCGGACGCCCCGACGCACGCCTCGCTCGTGGCCGCCAAGGAGGCCAAGCAGGCCGAGGGTGACGCCGCAGGACAGGACGAACCGGCCGGGCAGGTCGCGACGTCATGAGCAAGGCACCGCACGTCCGCACCGCTGCCGCCACCTGGGAGTCCCTCTTCCGGGCCCAGGTGGCGGTCATGCGGCGCCTCAATGAGGCTCCCGCCTTCCGGCAGGTCGGCGTGTCCCACAAGGTCAGCGTGAAGGAGTACGACGTCCTGTTCACGCTCAGCCGCTGTCCGGAGGGCTGGCTGCGCCTGCACGAGATCAACGATCGCGTGCTCCTCAGCCAGTCGAGCCTGAGCCGGCTGGTGGAGCGCCTGCAGAACCGTGGGCTGATCGAGCGTCAGACCGCGCCGGACGACGGTCGGGGCATCCTGATCCGCCTCACGCCAGAAGGCCGCGCGGTGCAGAAGGAGATCGGCCGGGCGCACGTGCGGGACATCGCCGCCGTCGTGGGCCCGGCGCTCAGTGAGGACGAGATGGCCGACCTCATGCGCCTGACCGAGAAGCTGCGGCAGGGACTCGGGCACCCGGAATAGGGCCCGGCCCTCCGCACGACCGGTGGTGGCCGGCCAGGAAATCCCCAGCCACCGCACAGCAATCCACCGGCACGCCACAGGGTGCCGTGAAAGACTGAGAGCATGAGCAGCAGCACCACCGGGACCGTCGGAAGCACGGCCGCCGCGGAACCCGGACCCGGGTCGCCGGCGGCCGTCGCCGTGACGGCTGAACCCGGCGGCGCCTCCACTGCGCGACCCACGACGGCGGCCTCCCGCCTCTGGGGCCAGATCGGCCGGTTCACGGTGGTGGGCGTGCTGTGCACGGCGGCGTCGATCGGACTGTACGCGCTGCTGCGCCCCTCCGTCGGACCCCAGTGGGCCAACGCGCTCGCTCTGGTCTCGACGTCGATCCTCAACACGGCCCTGAACCGAGCCGCCACGTTCCGCATCCAGGGCGGACAGGGCGCGGCCCGGGATCACGCGCGCGGACTCCTCGTGATGGGCATCGCCTGGGTCATCACGGCGTCCAGCCTGGCCCTGCTGCACTGGCTCCAGCCGGAAGCGACCGTCACCGAGGAACTCTGGACCACCACCCTGGCCGGGTTCCTGGCCACCGTGGTCCGCTTCACCCTGTTCCGGCAGTGGATCTTCCGCCGCGCACGGAACGCGTGAGCACGCAACACCTGAGCACGGAACGCCCGAGCGCCTGAGGATCAGACGGTTCCGGCGCCCAGCCTGCTGAAGATGTCGCCCAGCGCTCGCGCGGTCACCGTCAGGTCTTCGTCGCTCGTGTCCCGCGGCAGGCTGAAGCGCACCGCCGTGAGCGCCACGTCCGCCGGATGACCCATGGCCGTCAGGACGGCCGACGGCTCGCTGGACCCGGCGGCGCACGCCGAGCCGCTCGAACAGACGATTCCCCGCCGCTCCAGCTCGAGCAGCACCGTCTCCCCCGCCACACCGGGGAAGCAGAACGAGGCTGAACCGGGAAGCCGGTTCACGGGATCGCCCGTGAGCACCGCACCCGGGACGGTGTCCTGGACGGCGCGGATGAAGCGGTCCCGTCGAGCCGCTGCGGCGGCGCCGTCCGCGGCCCGGCGTTCGTCCTCGGCGAGTTCCAGCGCGGTCGCGAACGCCACCGCTCCCGCCACGTCCTCGGTTCCTGAACGGCGGTCCCTCTGCTGGCCACCGCCGTGCAGGAGCGGTTCAAAGGGAGTCCGGGCCTTCAGGTACAGCACGCCGTTGCCCTTGGGCGCGCCCAGCTTGTGACCCGCGAGGGACAGCGCCGCGACACCCAGCTCCCGGACGTTCAGCGGGAGTGCACCGGCTGCCTGCACGGCGTCGCTGTGCAGCGGGGCGCCGGCCTGCTGCGCGAGGGCCGCCAGGGCCGGGATGTCCTGGACGGTGCCCACTTCGTTGTTCGCATACATGACGCTCGCCACCGCCGTGCGTTCCCCCAGGAGCGCGGCGAAGTCCTCGGCGAGGACCACGCCCCGGTGGTCCACCGGAACGACATCCACCGCGAAGCCGTGCACCCTGGCAAGATACTCCGCCGATTCCGTCACCGCGGGGTGTTCGATCGCGCTGATCAGGACCCGGTCGAGCCGGGGATCGCGCGCCCGGCGGGCGAGGGCGATGCCCTTCAGCGCCGCGTTGTCGGCTTCGGTGCCGCCGGAGGTGAAGAGCACCTCCGCGGGGCGGCAGCCGAGCACGGCGGCCACCCGGCGTCGTGCGTCCTCCAGGACCGCCCGGGCGCTTTCGCCCACTTCGTGGTGGCTCGCCGGATTGCCGAACGTCCCGGACAGCACCGGCCAGAGCGCCTGCAGCACCTCGGGGCGGACCGGGTTGGTGGCCGCCGCGTCCAGGTAGATCACGGCGTGCCCTGGGAGTGGATGTCCATGTCGAGGCCCAGGTCCAGGTTGGCGACGCTGTGCGTGATCGCGCCGGAGGAGATGATGTCCACCCCGGTGGCGGCGATCGCCGCGATGGTGTCCAGCCGGACGTTGCCGCTCGCCTCCACGAGCGCCCGTCCCGCCACCCGGCGCACGCCCTCGGCGAGGTCCTCGAGGGAGAAATTGTCCAGCATGATGGTGTCCACCTCGGCGGCCAGCACAGGTTCGATCATCTCCAGACCGTCGACCTCCACCTCGAGGTGCACCGTGTGCCCAAGGCGGGATTTGCCGTCCAGAAGCGCCTGGGTGATCTTCCCGGGGTCTCCGCCGGTGAGGACCGCCAGGTGGTTGTCCTTCACCATGACCGCGTCGGACAGACTGTAGCGGTGATTGTGCCCGCCACCGCAGCGCACGGCGTACCGTTCGAGGTTCCGCAGGCCCGGCGTCGTCTTCCGGGTGTCGACCACCCGGGCACGGGTCCCGGCCACAGCCTCCACGAGCTCGTGGGTGGCGGTGGCGATGGCGCTCATCCGCTGCATCAGGTTCAGCGCGATCCGCTCGCCCAGCAGCACCGAGCGGGCCGGGCCCTCGATCAGGGTCAGCCGCTCTCCCGGCTCGAACGACCGGCCGTCCTCCACAAGCGGCGTCACCCGGACCCGGGGATCGACCAGCGCGAACACCCGCTGCACCACGGGTCCTCCGCTCAGCACACCCGGGACCCGGGCCCGCACCACTGCCTCCGCGGTCGCCTCCAGCGGAATGAACGTCTCACTGGTGACATCGCCGTGCGCGGCGTCCTCCTCGAGCGCGGTCAGGATGACCCGGTCCAGGGCCCGCTCGTCCGGGCCTGCCAGGAATCCGGTGGTCAGCGTCTGGTTCATGGGGTGGGGATCCTTCCGGAAGGCGAGGGGACGACGACGGCGCGCGGCTCGGCGCGCCAGCTGAGGTGCCGCTGGTCGACAGGCCGTCCGAGTGGGGCGTCCGCGCGGTGATGAGCGCCGACACTGACCTCACGGGAGAGGGCTCCCGCCACGAGGACCCGGGCGGCGAGGAGACTGTGCCGGAACGCGGGGGTGTTCGACCTCGCGAGCCAGCCGTCCAGCACGGACGCGGCGTGGGACAGCCCCTCCGCGGTGCGGGACATGCCGGCCTCCGCGGTCATGAGGTGCTGCAGCGCCTCGAGGCCCGGGGACTCAAGACTCGGGTCCTCACGACTCAGGGCCTCGGGGCGGGACGTCGCGGCGCCGGACACGGGCGCGCCGCCTTCGGTAGCCTCACCGGGGATCATCACCGGCAGCTCTGCCACGCCCGCCGCCGGATTGCCGGCGGGCCACCGGGTCCCAGCGGATTCGCCGGAACCCGCCCGTTCCGCCGAGAGCGCCTCGATGACGCGGCGGGCGAACACCAGCCCTTCCAGCAGAGAGTTGGAGGCGAGCCGGTTCGCACCGTGCACGCCGGTGCACGCCACCTCGCCGGCGGCCCAGAGGCCGGGGACGGACGTCCTGCCCCAGAGATCCGTGGCGACGCCTCCCATCCAGTAGTGGGCGGCGGGGGCCACCGGGACGGGCTCGCGCTCCCAATCGATTCCGGCGAGCGCCAGCGCGGCGCTGATACTCGGGAAACGGCGCGCCAGGAATCCCCGGCCCTCGCGTTCCACGAGTGGCCTGGCATCGAGGAACACGGCCCCTTCGGGGGTGCCGCGGTCGGCGAGGTGGGCGGCGACCGCCCGCGAGACCACATCGCGCGGAGCCAGCTCGGCCAGAGGGTGATAATCCGGCATGAAACGACGGCCCTCGTCGTCCAGCAGCACAGCGCCCTCGCCACGGACAGCTTCGGAGACCAGCCAGCCGTCCTGTGCCTGGCCCGGCAGCCGCAGCGCGGTCGGGTGGAACTGCAGGAATTCGGCATCCGTCACGACCGCGCCGGCCTCCAGTGCCAGGCCGACGCCCTCCCCGAGAGCCCCGGACGGATTGGTGGTCCGGGCGAAGAGACGGCCGGCGCCGCCGGTGGCCAGGAGCACCCCTGCCGCCGGCAATTCGTGGCGCACGCCGTCCCGCTCGAACACGACGCCGCGGACGCTTCCGCCGTCGCGGGCATCAGGCAGCAGCGCCGTGACCCAGGCGTTCTCCACCAGACTGACCCGTCCGGCCAGCACCTGGGCGATGACGGCCGAGACCAGGGCACGGACGATCCCGGCCCCGGTAGCGTCCCCACCGACGTGAAGGATCCGGGGGTGGGAGTGCGCGGCTTCCAGGCCGAGCGCCGGATCGCCGGACGCCCCGGCGTCGAAGCGCACGCCGAACCGTTCCAGATTCCGCACGTCCAGCTGCGCGCCCGAGCAGAGGATGCGGACAGCCTCCGGATCGCACAGTCCGGCCCCCGCGGCCAGCGTGTCCCGGACGTGGGCCTCCACCGAGTCCCCGGGGGCACGGCGGGCCTCGTCCAGGACGGCGCAGATCCCGCCCTGGGCCGCGAAGCTGTTACTGGCCTCCAGTTCGCTCCGGGTCAGGAGCACCACGGGGATTCCGGCTTCGGCGGCGAGCAGCGTGGCGTAGAGGCCCGCGATCCCGGCGCCGACCACGGCGAGCCCGGCGGACGGCGCGCGACCTTCGGATGGTGTGGCGGCGTCGTCGGCCCTGGGAAGGTCCGGACGGGCTGTCATGGCCGTGCCGCCAGCATCCGTTCCAGGGCGACGCGGGCGCCCTGCTGCACGGCGTCGTCTACGACGATCTGGTTCACGACCCGGCCCTGCACCAGTTCCTCCAGCACCCAGGCCAGGTAGGCGGGGTGGATGCGGTACATGGTGGAGCAGGGGCAGATCACGGGGTCGAGGCAGAAGATCGTGTGCTGCGGGTACTCGGCGGCGAGCCGGTTGACCATGTTGATCTCGGTGCCGATGGCGAAGGTCGTGGGTTCGGTGGCGGATGCGACGGCCTTCCGGATGTGGTCGGTGGACCCCGCCGAGTCCGCCGCGTCCACCACCTCCATGGGGCACTCGGGGTGGACGATCACGGTCACGCCCGGGTGGTCCTGACGGGCCTTCTCGATCTGCGCCACGGTGAAGCGCTTGTGGACCGAGCAGAAGCCCTGCCAGAGGATGACCTCGGCCTCCTCCAGGGTGGCCTCGCTGTTGCCGCCCAGGTCCTTGCGAGGATTCCAGAGGGGCATGTGCTCGAGCGGCACGCCCATGGCCTTCGCCGTGTTGCGGCCCAGGTGCTGGTCCGGGAAGAACAGGACCCGCTGCCCGCGTTCGAAGGCCCATTCCAGCACCGTCGCGGCGTTGGAAGACGTGCAGACGATCCCCCCGTGCTCACCGCAGAACGCCTTCAGTGCGGCCGAAGAGTTCATGTAGGTCACCGGGATGACGGGGAGCCTGCCGTCGGCATCCGGTGCGGTGCCGTAGATCTCCTCGAGCTGCTCCCAGCACTCCTGCACGGAGTCGATGTCCGCCATGTCCGCCATGGAGCAGCCGGCCGCCAGGTTGGGCAGGATCACGGCCTGGCGGTCCGTGGAGAGGATGTCCGCGGTCTCGGCCATGAAGTGGACCCCGCAGAAGATGATCGCCTCCGCCTCGGGACGGGTCAGGGCGGCGTTCGCGAGCTGGAAGGAGTCGCCCACGAAGTCGGCGTACTTGACCACTTCATCGCGCTGGTAGAAGTGTCCCAGGATCACGGCCCGGTCTCCCAGCACCTCTTTGGCGGCCAGGATGCGGCGGTCCAGTTCGGCGTCGCTCGCCTGCTTGTACTCGGCGGGGATCTCACCCTGGCGGGGCGTGCTCGACGGCGCGACGTCGGCGCTGGAGGCGCCCGGCCCGTACGCGGGGACGCCGCGAGCGGCCTCGGCGGCGTCGTACTCCCAGGGGCCGCTGGCCAGCTCGGTGCTGCACGTGCTCTGCCCGGCAGCCCGGGACAGCGCCGCGCTTTCGGCCTGCTCGCGGGTCAGGAGCTGAATGGTGGCGTTGACGCTGCTCATGAGGGGTTCCTTGCTGTGTTCGGTGCTGTCCGGGGAGTGCTCGACGGCGCGGGGCCGGTGTAGCGGTAGAGGCGCGGCGGGCGGTGCTTGCCGCCCTGGAGGTAGCGGTCGCTGGGTTCGATGCCGACGGCGCTGGTCACGTGCCGCCGGAAGTTCGCGGGATCGAGAGGCTTGTCCAGGACGGCCTCGTAGACCTCCCGCAGCTGGGCCAGCGTGAAGTACTCCCCGAGGAAGTGGAACGCGATCGAGGCGTATTCCATCTTGTTGCGGAGCCGCCAGAGGGCGTAGTCCACGATCTCCTGGTGGTCGAAGGCCAGGTCCTCGACCTTGTCCGCCCGGAACCAGCGGACGTTCTCCTCCTCCCCGGGCAGCTCGGCCTCCTCCGGCTGGACCAGCGCCCAGTAGACGATGCTCACCACGCGCTGAGCGGGCGAGCGGTGCAGGCCACCGAAGGCGTAGAGCTGTTCCAGGTAGCGGGGAGCCAGCCCCGTGGTGTCGAGGAGGTTCCGCGAGGCGGCCTCGGGCAGCGATTCGTCGTGGCGGAGGGGGCCGCCCGGGAGCGCCCACTGTCCTTTGAACGGCTCCCGGATCCGTCGGACCAGGGGAAGCCAGAGCGTCGGACGACCGGAGGTCTCGCTGGGTTTCAGCGCGAAGATGACCGTGGAGATCGCCAGCCCGGGCGCCGCGAGGCGGCGTTCCTCCACATTGCCGACCGGGTTGGCCTGCACGGGGACCGTCAACGGCTGCCACTGATCCATCGGCTCTCCTTTCCCGGGATTCGGGCTCCCGGCTCCTCCACCGAGTTAAAGTCGCTATGACTATAACTGAGGATAGTCCTCCACAGGCCCGACGGACAAGCGGATGAAGCGGGCTGTCCGGGACTGCTGTTCCCTCTCAGGCGAGCGGTAGAGTGACTTCACGGGCCGACCCAGGCCCCGGACCCCGACGACGGCGCCCCGGAGGCGACCGGCGCGACGGCCGCGAGATCACCCAGGAGGGACACGGACATGACCCGGCACGCAGGCCAGAACCAGCCGCACACCGTGGAGGGACGCGACCCCGGGCTGAACGTCGAAGTGTTCCGCGCTGACACCGACGCCGGCCTGCCGCCCATCCTGCTCGTGCACGGCTTCTCGTCCAGCATCGAGCTCAACTGGGTGCAGAGCGGCTGGATCCGGGACCTCCTGAAAGTCGGCCGCTGGGCCATCGCCGTGGACCTCCCCGGCCACGGACACAGCGAGGCGCCCGCCGACATGGACTCCTACTCCCCCGGCAAGATCCGCGCCGATCTGTTGCAGGCCGTGACCGACGTCGGGGCCCGGCCCCTGCGCGACGGCGACCCAGGCAGCGGCCTCGACGTCATCGGCTACTCACTGGGCGGTCGCATCGGCTGGGAGATCGCCGGCACACAGCGCGGGCTCGTCCGGCGCGCGGTGCTCGGCGGCCCGAGCCACAACGACCCGCTCGCGGAGTTCGACGTCGTGGCCGCTCAGCGTCACCTCGCCGACGGCACTCCGATCGCCGACGCGTCCACTGCGGCGCTGCTCACCATGGCTCAGCTGGTGCCGAGCAACAACATCTTCGCGTTCCTGCAGCTGATCGAGGCGGCGAAGGTCGAGCCGTTCGACCCGGAGGACGCCGTGCCCCATCAGGACGTGCTCCTCGCGGCGGGTTCGGAGGATCCCCGGGCGGCGTCGCTCCCCACCCTCGCGGCTCTGGTCGAGGAGGCGGGGGGTCACGCCGAGACCCTGCTGATCCCGGGCCGGAATCACACGAACGCCGTCACCAGCCGGGTCTTCAAGGAAGCCGCGCTCGAGTTTCTGGCGCGCTGACCCTGCCTCTCCCGCGTTCCGTGCGTTGAGTGCTCAGTAGTTGCGGGTTCAGACGCCCAGGACCCGCAACTACTGAGCACTCAACGGGGAGCGCACTCAGCGCGACAGGGCCTTGAGGATCCGCCCGGCCACCAGGCCGAGCAGCATGAGCAGCAGCGCGGCCGACCCGGACACCAGGAACGCCGGATGCGAACCGCCGGCCTGCGCCGCGGCGCCCGCCACGGCATAACCGAGAGCCGTCCCGGCGACGATCCCGCTCGAGAGGGCGGTCATGACGGTCGACATGCGCGCCGCGGGGGCCACCTGGGCGCCGATCGCGAACACGGTGACCATGAGCGGCCCCACCGCGACACCCAGCAGGAGCAGCACCGGGATGATGCTGCCGAGGGTGAGGGGAAGGAGAAGCAACGCACTGCCCGCCGTGAGGAGCAGGGCGCAGAACACCCACCGCGCACCATGGCGGAACTTCTCGGGCCAGGCGGCGATGGACAGCGCCATGACCGCGGAGCTGAGCCCCATGGCCGAGTAGAGCAGGCCCGCGAGCTCCGGGTTGGCGAACTCACCGGCGAAGGCGCTGAGTGCTGCTTGGGTGCCGCCGAAGAAGGTGCCCATGCAGACCATGGCCAGCACGGCGACGGCGACCATCGCCAGACGCAGGCGGGCCGCGCCGTCGGGGGCTTCCGCCGTCGTCGTCCCGGCCGGCGCGTTCCGCGTCCCCTGGACGGCGGTGACACTCGGGTGAAGGGCGAAGAGCGGGACGAGGACCAGAGTGAGCAGCGCGGCGAGCGCGAGCGGCAGCCAGGGGGCGAGGAACGCCGCCAGGACTCCCACGAGGGCGGGGCCGAGCACGAAGGTGAGTTCGTCCGTGGTGCCCTCGAAGGACATGGCGACGTCGTTCATGCCGGCACGCGAGCCACGCTTCCGTCCGATGAGCGCGAGCCAGCGCACCCTGGAGAGCGGCCCGACCTGCGGAGACGTGAAGCCACCCGCGAAGGCCGCCACCACGATCCACAGCACGGAGGGCTCCTGCGAGGTGAGGCAAGCGCCCAGAAGAAGGGCGAGCGAGACGACGTTGGCGGCCGCGTAGCCGAGGAGCACGGGACGCTGGCCCAGGCGGTCGGCGAGCATGCCGACCAAGGGCGCGCCCACCGCGGAGCCGATGCCGACCGCTCCGGCGGCCAGGCCGGCCGAGGCGTAGGAATGGGTCACGGCGGTGACCAGGCTCATGGTGCCGATGGTGAGCATGGCCAGCGGAAGGCGGGCCAGCATGGTGAGGAAGATGTACCAGCCGCCGCTGAGACGCGGAAGCTGGGCGTACTGCCGGAACATGCCGACGATGCGCTCCCAGGCGGAGACCGGGGATGCCGCCACGGAGGGGCGGTCTTCAGAGGTACGGGAGGGTGCTGTCATGCGCAGGACTCCTGAAAGGTGATACTGCAGAACGCAGTGCGCACCGTCCCTGCCACCCGATGCGCCCGACCCTTTGTACTCCCTCCAGTATACCGGCGTTCCCGTCCACGCAGCGCGTCAGAGTGTCGGCCGTCCGCTATAGGCTGAGGGCTGCGAATGCATCCTGGCGACGTGGAAGGAACGCGCACATGCACGAGGTGGTTTGCCCCCATTGTGGGAAGGCCTTCACGATCGATGAGGCGGGCTACGCCGAGATCGTCCGGCAGGTCCGGGACCGCGAGTTCGAGGAGCAGCTGCATCAGCGGCTCGAGCTGGCCGAGAAGGACAAAGCGGCGGCTGTGGAACTCGCCGAGTCGCGGATGGCCCAGGAGCTTCAGAAGTCCGCCAGCGCCAAAGACTCCCAGATCCAGGATCTGAAGGCACGGCTCGAAGCCGAGGAGACCGCGCGCCGCCTCGCTGTCGCGGAGGCCCTGGGCGGTCTGGAAAAAGAGCGCGACACCCTCCAGAGTGAGCTCCAGCAGGCCCGCCGTGACCAGCAGACCGCCACCGAACTGCTCGAAGCGAAGCTGCGCAGTGAATTGCAGGCCGCGGCCGCCGCCAAGGACGCGGAGATCCAGAGCCTCAAGGCGAAGCTCGACGCCGGCGAGACCGCCCGGCGGCTGGCGATCACCGAAGCGGTGGGCAACGTCGAGAAGGACCGCGATGCGCTGCGCAACGAGCTGGACCGCGCGGCCCTGGAGAAGAAGCTCGCGGAGCAGGCGCTCAAGGACAAGTACGAGACCCAGCTCAGGGACCGGGACGACGCGATCGAGCGTCTGCGGGACATGAAGGCCCGGCTGTCCACCAAGATGGTGGGCGAGACGCTGGAACAGCACTGCGAGACCGAGTTCAACCGCCTGCGGGCCACAGCGTTCCCGCGCGCGTACTTCGAGAAGGACAACGACGCGCGGAGCGGCAGCAAGGGCGACTACATCTTCCGCGACAGCGATGAGAACGGCACCGAGATCGTCTCCATCATGTTCGAGATGAAGAACGAGAACGACGGCACGGCCACCAAGCACAAGAACGAGGACTTCCTCAAGGAACTCGACCGGGACCGCGCCGAGAAGGGCTGCGAGTACGGCGTGCTGGTCAGCCTCCTCGAAGCCGACAGCGAGCTGTACAACGGCGGGATCGTGGACGTGTCCCACCGCTACCCGAAGATGTACGTGGTGCGGCCGCAGTTCTTCATCCCGATCATCACCCTGCTCCGCAACGCCGCGCTGAACTCGCTGAAGTACAAGACCGAACTGGAACTCGTCCGGGCTCAGAACATCGACATCACGGAGTTCGAGGACCAGCTGGAGGACTTCAAGAGCCGCTTCGGCAAGAACTACGAGCTGGCGTCACGGCGCTTCCACGAGGCCATCGACCAGATCGACAAGTCGATCGCGCAATTGCAGAAGGTCAAGGAGTCGCTGCTCGGATCGGAGCGGAACCTGCGGCTGGCCAATGACAAGGCGCAGGACGTGACCATCAAGAAGCTCACCCGCGGCAATCCGACCATGGCGGCCAAGTTCGCCGAGCTGTCCCGGCCGGACGCTCCGGAGCAGCCCACGCTGGAGTAGCGCGGGCGGCCCCGGGCGGGCTGCCGACGTCGGGCGCCTAGTCCACCGGCGAGACCCGGATCAGATTGCCGTCCGGGTCGGCGATGACGAAGGTGCGTCCGAAGACGTCGTCATGCGGCTCCTCCAGGACCGTGACCCCCTTCGCGGCCCACCGCGCGTACATCGCATCCACGGCCTCCGCCGAGCCGGGGACCATGAGCCCGATCTCGCTCGTCCGCGGCGTGCCCGGGACGGCGTGCTCGCTGCGGCCGGTCCACAGGGCGAACAGCACGCCCGGGGCGGCTTCGAACGCGACGTAGCGCGGGCTCGTGAAGGTGGGCGCCATGTCGAACAGATCGCTGTAGAAGGCGGTGGAAGCCTCGGCATCGCGGACGTAGAACAGGAACAGATTCGGTGCAGACATGAGATCTCCTCGGGTCGCTGATGATCGGTACAGGACCATCAGATCCTCTAAACACGACACCTTCTGTCACCTTTTCTGCGAGGATTGCTGTCCATGAAGGCTTCGCGGCTGCTGCATCTCCTCCTCCTGCTCCAGGTCCGCCAGCGCGTCACCACCACGGAGCTCGCGGAGCGCCTGGAGGTGTCTCGCCGGACCATCCTGCGGGACGTCGAGGCGCTCTCCGCGGCCGGGGTTCCGGTGTATGCGGAACGCGGACGCGCGGGCGGGATCGTCCTCCTTTCCGATGCCCGGCTCAACGCCTCCCACCTGGATCCGGAGGAGCTGGAAGCCCTGTCTCTGACGGGGCTGGACGCGGCGCAGCTCGACGCTCTCGGACTGTCCGCCGCGCACCAGGCGGCAGCACACAAGATCGCCGCGCGGGCCGCCGCGAACCCGGGAACCCGGCAGCTGGCCCGCCTGGCCGATCTGGTCCATGTCGAGAGCACGGCCTGGTTCGCCGATCCCGGCGCGGGAGCCGACGTCGCGGATCTCGCCTGGGCTCTCCGCACCGGCAACCGCCTGCGGATCGAGTACCGGCGCAGCGCGGAAGCCCAGCCGTCCTCACTCGACGTGGACCCGTACGGAATCGTCGCGAAATCGGGGCGCTGGTACCTCATAGCGGACGCGGACGGGGAGGGCCGCCTGTTCGCCCTGGAACGGCTCGCGGACTACCGGATGCTGGAGGCCCCGGCACGACTGCGCGACGGCGAGACCCTGCGGACCGCGTGGACGGCCCTGAAGGAACGCACCGAGTCATCGGGCCGGGTGCGCGTCACGGTCCGTCTGCGGGCGAACCGGCTCGACCTGGCCCGGCGGATCCTCGGGTCCCGGCTGAAGACCGTCGATCCTTCGGAAGCCGCGGATCAGGACGGCTGGTGCACCGCGGTGCTGCACTATCCGGACCTCGAATCGGTGCGGCAACTGCTCCAGTTCGGGGACCATCTGGAGGTCCTCTCCCCCGACGGCGCCCGCGACGTCATCCGCCGTCTCGCCGAGGATCTGGCCCTGCGGCACGCGCCGCGTCCTGCCGGGGACGGCTGACGCCGGAAACGCGCAGGGGCCGCCGACCTCGTGGTCGGCGGCCCCTGCGGAGAGGGAAGCGGGCTACTTCTTGTCGAAGAAGTCCCGGGCCTCCTCATGCTCGGCGGCGGCGCGAGCGCCGTCGGCCTTCTCCTGAGGAGCCTCCTCCACCACGGTCTCCTGCACGACCTCCTGAGAGGCCTCCGGCGCGACGACGCCGGTCCCGGCCTCCGCCGGCAGGCCGGCCTCCGCGGCGCGGACCTCCTCCGCTGCCGCGAGGTCGGCGCCGGTGACACTGATGAGGCGTGCCACCATGCCCGTCAGCAGGGCGCCGGCGAGCGGTGCGACCCAGAAGAGCCACTGCTGCTGAAGGGCCCACGGCTCGGCGAAGATGGCCGTGGCCAGGGCCCGCACCGGGTTGAACTGGCTGTTGGACAGCCCCTGGGCGAACTGTCCCAGAACGGCGAGCGCCAGGCCCACGGAGACGGCGGCGGCGGGGATGTTGCGGTTCTTGCCGTCCTTGCTCGCGGCGAGGTACACGGCGGCCAGCACGGCGGCGCCGACGATCTCCACCAGGAGGACGCCGGGCAGCTGCACCGAGAAGGGCGAATGCTCGGCGTAGCCCGCGGCGACGAAGCGGAACGAGCTGTCCACCTTGATGCCCGGGATGTTGCGGAGCACGGCCGCGAGCGCCAGCGCGGCGCCCAGGGCGCCGACCAGCTGTGCGAGAAGGTAGACGATCGCGTCACGCCAGGCCGATCGTCCGGCGACGGCGGAGGCGAGACTCAGCACAGGGTTGAAATGGCCGCCACTGACGCGCCCCAGGGCGTACATCGCCGCGATGGTCGCCAGACCGGTGGCGATGGGGCCCGGGAACAGCGCGAGTGAGGTGTTGGTGAACATCACTACGCCCGCACCGGCCAGGACCACCAGGAAGGTGCCCAGGACCTCGGCTCCGGCGCGCAGCAGTAGGCTGTGCGCCGGCTTCTGTCCGCTGCCGGGAATCGTACGGATGGCCGTTTCGGCGCGCTCAGCGTCGACGGAAGTCATGAATGTCCTGTCCTTCGAATGTCAGCTTGATGTGGTGCGCGGCAAGGTTCCGGCCACGCGGGCCCCCTCACCATGGCATCACTGCCTGGGAACCCCCTGTAGCTGTAAGTCTAGTGCCAGGGGTCCCCGGGCTGAGCTCTGCGAAGTCCGGGGCAGGCACTGGACGCTAGTGCCAGGGGTCCCCGGGCTGAGCTCTCCGAAGTCCGGGGCAGGCGCTGGACGCTCACGAGGACGGGATGCCGCCCGACGCATATCGCGTGCAGTCCGGACATCTCGACAGCAGATCATGAGTACATCCGAGGACATGTTCGAGAAATCGCTCGGCGTCCTCCAGCTGCGAACGCTGCGAGCGGATCCGTGCCAGCCGGTGTCCGATGACCTCGGCCCGCCCGGCCTCATCGCGATGCAGGATGAGCCGGATCTCCGCAAGGCTCATCCCTACCCCCTGGCACGCCCGCACGACGCTCAGCCGGGTGACCTGATCGGACGTGTACTCCCGGTGTCCCGACGGGGCCCGGTCCGGCACGACGACGCCCATCTCGTCCCAGTGCCGGAGCACGTGGATGTCGACCCCGGCTTCTCTCGCGGCCATCCCGATCTTCATCCCTGACCACCTTTCCTTGACCTCAGGTTGACCTGAGATTTTACCGTGGCCTCATGAGCATCCATGAACCAGTCCTGCCGGAACCGACCATCGTGACCGTTGACGGCCACGCCATCGCGACGCGCGTCCTGGAACCGTCCGGGCCATCCCGGGGTGACATCGTGTTCTGCCACGGCACGCCCTGGTCGTCCGCCGTCTGGGGCGCTGTCGCACAGGACCTGCGGCGGGACCATCGTGTCTTCCTCTGGGACATGCCCGGCTATGGCGACTCCGCGATGGGTCCGTCCGTGTCCACCAGCCTCCGGGCTCAGGCGCCCCGGCTCGTCCGGCTCCTGGACCGGTGGGAACTCGACCGGCCTCATGTCGTCGCGCACGACATCGGCGGGGCCGTCGCGCTCGGCGCCCACCTCCTCCACGGGGCGGAGTACTCGGATCTCCTGCTGTGGGACATCGTCACGCTCGAACCGTGGGGGTCCCCATTCTTCCGCCTGGTGTCGGATCACTCCGGGGTCTTCTCGGAGCTTCCACCCAGCCTCCACGCCGCCCTGGTCAGGGAGTACATCTCCGGAGCGCTGGCCCGAGACCTCCCTGCTGAGGACATTCACCGGCTCGTGTCACCCTGGCTGGGTGAGCCGGGTCAAGCCGCGTTCTATCGGCAGATCGCGTCGCTGAGCGCGGAAGACACCCGGCCCCTGGCCGAACGCCTCGGGTCGGTCCGCTGCCCCACCCGCATCGGCTGGGGCGCACAGGACCCGTGGATCCCGCTCGAGCAGGCTTACCGGCTCCAATCGCTTCTTGCCGGCAGCCCGGACGTCACCGTTCTTGACGACGCAGGCCATCTCGCTCCGTATGAGGATCCCGCCGCGGTGTCCGCGGTCCTCCGGGGCTGGCTTGCGGACATCGAGGATCACTCCCCCTCAGCGCACCAGCATCACGGCGACCGCACAGCAGGCCAGAAGACACACGGCCGCTGAGCTGCCGGCGACGGCGAGCGCCCGGGGCGCCCCTTCGCCGTCGCGCAGGTGCCGCACGCGAAGGACCGCGAAGGTGCACACCACGACGGTGGCGGCTGCCGCGGCGGCCACGGCGACGCCGTTCGCCACGGTCACGGCGCCACTCCCGTCGGCACGGGGGAACAGCCAGGACCGCAGGATGAAGAAGTCCACCACCAGCAGGGAGAGGAGCGTCCGTCGCCAGGCGAGCGCGGTGCGCTGCGGCTGGAGCCCCGGGTCCCGCTCGGTGTCGTCCATGCTCAGTGCCGCACCACGATCAGCACGGCCAGGACCATCGCGGCCAGGACCACCACCACGCTCATGACCAGCAGGATCCAGGAGAACGGCAGTTCCCGCCCCTGACGCATGGCGTCCTCGGCCTGAGCCCAGCGGCGGTACGCCATCCCGGCCAGTCCCGCGCCGATCAGCGCCAGGACCACGCACAGCGTGATGCGAAGAAACACCGGGGCGATCCCGGGCGCCAGCTGGTCGACGGCGACGGCTCCGGCGAGCAGTGCCAGCGACGTCCGGAGCCATGCCAGGAAGGTCCGTTCATTGGCCAGGGAGAAGCGGTAGTCAGGGGCAGTGCCACGCTGCCGCCACCGAGGTTGTCGCATGAACCAAGGGTACCGGCGCAGCGACGCCGGGCCGCGCGCCGGGCGCCCTTCCGGGACGATAGATTGGCACCATGGCAATCGCATCGAAGATCCGCGGCTCACTCCTGGGCGGCGCCCTCGGGGACGCTCTCGGCTACGTGGTCGAGTTCGACCGGACCCCCGTCATCCGCGAGCGCTTCGGCGCCGAGGGACTGCAGGGGTTCGAGCAGCTGAGCGGTCCCGTCGACTTCTCCGATGACACGCAGATGACCCTGTACAGCGCGGACGGCCTCTCGGAAGTGCTCGCCTGGGCCCGGGACGGGGTCGCCGCCGACGAACTGGCCTGCGTCTGGCTCGCCTATCTCCGCTGGCTGGAGACTCAGGGAGTCGAGCTGCCGGACTCCGCGCCGCACCCTCAGCCCCGCTGGATCGACGACCAGGAGATCCTCCGCCATCAGCGCCATCCCGGCAACGCCTGCCTGACAGGCCTCTCGACCGGGCAGATGGGCACCCCGGCCCGCCCCGTCAATCCCGACAGCAAGGGCTGCGGCACCGTCATGCGGTCCGCCCCGTTCGGCCTGGTCCCCCAACTGGCCCCCGAGGCAGTGCTGCGCCTGAGCGCCGACGCCGCGTCCCTCACCCATGGGCATCCGTCCGCCCGGCAGTCGGCCGCGCATTTCTCGCTCCTCGTTCATGAACTGTTGCTCGGGGCATCGCTCGATGACGCGGCCGCCGCGCTGGCGGCGCGGCTCCGGAAGGACACCGCGACCGACCCCGCTCTGCTGCTCCGCGTCTCCCGCGCCCTGGAGCTCGCCGCCGAGGGCCGCGTTCTGACGCCCGAACGGCTGTGCGCTGAGCTCGGCGAGGGATGGGTGGCTGAAGAAGCACTCGCCATCGCGCTGTACGCCGTGCTGGCCACCCGGCCCACGGGTGATGCTTCCGGCACGACGACGCCGGGCACCCCCGCCGCGCAGGCTCAGCAGGCTGCCGGGCAGTCCGCCGCGGCCCAGGCCCAGCGGCACTTCCGTGCCGCCGTCGCACTGGCGGTGAATCACGACGGTGACTCCGATTCCACGGCGTCCCTGGCCGGCAACATCCTCGGGGTGCTGTACGGCGAGGAGGCGCTTCCGGAAGCCTGGCTGAGAGGCGTCACGGGTCTGGACGTGGTGGAGCACATCGCGGACGAACTCGCCCGGCTCGTCGCGGAGTAAGGCGCAGAGGAGTAAGACGCAGAGGAGTTCGCAGAGCGGCCCGCACTGCGGCGACGGTACTGCGCACACGGCACTCAGCGGACCCCGGTCTCAGCGGGTCGGCACACCCGAGGTCTGCGGCAACGCCATGCCGAGGCCCTGATACAGCTCTTCGACCGAGCCGGCGCCCTGCCGGGTGGCGATGTCCACCAGGATGCCCGCGCAAGCCCGTGCGTCCTCCGCCGGGTCGTGATGATTGACCAGGGTGACGCCCGCCTGGTGAGCCGCGAACGGCAGCGAGTTGGATGGCAGGCTGTAGCAGCGGCGGGAGAGCACCACGGTGCAGGCGTAGCGGTAGCGGGGTGCGCGCTCCCCCGAAACCCTCAGCGCGGCGTCGATGACGCCCAGGTCGAAGGCGGCGTTGTGAGCCACCACCACGTCATCCCCGATGAACTCCTGAATGCGCGGGAACAGCTCCAGGAAGCGGGGCTCCCCGGCCACTTCGTGCGGGTGGATGCCGTGGATCGCGATGTTGCGGGGGTCGAAATGATCATGCCCCGCGGGCGGCCGGATGAGGAAGCAGTCCTCCTCCACCACGAGGCCGTCGCGGACCCGGGTCATCCCCAGGGCACAAGGAGAGCCCCAGAATCCGTTCGCGGTCTCGAAGTCGATCGCGGTGAAATTCAGGGGCACTCCTCAAGCCTACGCCTTCGTGCCGGTCCTCCGGGTCAGGCCATCCGGCGAGGTCACGCCGTCCGGCCTTTCGCACTCAGGCGGCCCGTCAGGGCACTGCACGGCGGATGGTGAGGAACGCGCCCAGTCCCATCGCCGCCGCCAGCAGCGCGAGGATTCCTGAGAGACCCAGGATGGAGATCTGGACGAGGAAGTCGCCCACCGCGCCCCAGAACCCGCCCAGCGTGATGACGAAGATCGCGGCCACCACCAGGAGAGCCAGTCCGATGCTCACCACGAGGACTCCCGTGACACCCCAGCGCTTGTAGAGCGTGGCGCCCCAGAAACCGAGCGTGAAGAAGAACAGCGTGATCACGAAGGACACGATCATGCTCTGCCACCACGGCCCGTCGAAGAGGAACGGGACGCGGAAGAAGTAGCCGTCCATCCCCCAGCCGTGCGTCGCGAGCTCCACCTGGGTGCCGATGCCGTAGATCACGGCCATGCCGAGCGCCACCGCGGTGAACGTCACGTAGGTGCCGAGGAAGAAGGCCCGGCGGGTGACGCTCATGCCGAGCGAGAACGGGAACGTCAGCGTCAGACTCTGGATCCCGAGGGCGAAGAAGTACCAGAGCGGCGCGAAGGGCGCGCCACCGCTGAACTTCGGGCCGGCGGGGATGATGGCGAAGAGCGCCAGGCAGAGGGCGAAGGCTCCGCCGAGGATGACGGACGGGATCCCCAGGAACGTCCACTTGTTGATGAGCTGCATGCGGCTGACCGCCAGGACCCTGTTCACCGGGCCACCTCCTTGCTGTCCGTGCCGCGGCCGGAGCCGGCGGCGTCGTTCAATGAGCTCTCCGCGCCCCGAGCGGACAGGGAGGCGTGGACCACCAGTTGCTGGAGCGAGACCTGTCCGAGCGTGAGCCCCAGTTCGGCCGCCTCGCGGCGCTGCATCGGGCTGAGCCGTCCGGCGATCGACACCGACACCGTGTTGAGCAGGCGCTCTTCAAACAGGACCGGATATCCCCCGACGAAGGCGGCGACCACGTCGGCCGGACCCGCCACACTGACGGCCGAACCACGGATCTCCTCCGCCTCGTCGTCCATGATGATCCGGCCCCTGTCGATGACCACGATGTGCTCCAGGAGGTTGGCCACCTCGTCGATCAGGTGGGAGGAGAGCACCACGGTGCGGGGATGCTCCGCGAAGTCCTTGACCAGGTGGTCATAGAACAGGTGGCGGGCCACCGCGTCCAGGCCCAGGTACGGCTCGTCGAAGAACGTCAGCTCCGCCCTGCTCGCCAGGCCGATCACGATCCCGACGGCGGAGAGCTGGCCCCGCGAGAGCTTCTTGATCCGCCGTTTGAGAGGCAGCTGGAAATCCTCGGCGAGGCGTTCGGCGAAGGCCTGATCCCAGTCCGAGAAGAACAGGGCGGCTGCCCTGAACGCCTGCGCGGGGGTGAAATCATCCGGGTACTTCTGAGACTCACGGATGAAGCAGATCCTGCGCAGGACCCGTTCGTTCTCATACGGATCCTCGCCGAACACGCGGACCGTGCCGCTGCTCGGGAAACCCTGCGCGGTCAGGATGGACATCAGGGTGGTCTTGCCCGCCCCGTTGCGCCCCAGCAGGCCGTAGATCCTGTTCTCGCGGAACTCCAGATCCACCTCCTCCAGGGCGGTGACGTCCTTGTACCTCCGGCCGAGGCCGCGCACCTGGACCACTGTCTGTTCGTTCATGGCTATGCCTTCCCCTGCGTGCTCGTGTCGTGGCCTTCGGCCGTCCCGTCGTCCAGCGCCGCGGTCAGCATCGCCAGGAGCTCGGCGCGGGCGATGCCCAGCTTTCCGGCCTCGAGGCAGAGCGGCTCCACGAACTGCGACTTGAAATGCTCCCGGCGGCGGCCGAGCAGCTTGTCCCGCGCTCCTGCGGCGACGAACATGCCGATGCCGCGGCGCTTGTACAGGATTCCTTCTTCCACCAAGGTGTTCACTCCTTTGGCAGCCGTGGCCGGATTGATGCGGTAGTACTGGGCGAACTCATTGGTCGAGGGCACCTGGGATTCCTCCGGCAGCGCGCCCGAGACGATGTCGTTCTCGATGAGCGCGGCGATCTGGAGGAAGATCGGGCCGGAATCGTCGATCACGGCGCGCCTCCCAACCACGTTGGTTCATTACTCATGTAACTAACCATAGAACCACCGAACCCGTCACGCAAGCCCATGGAGCGAACGTCCAGCGAAACCCCAGTGGGGACCCGTAGGCTGGGACGGTGATTGATGCCTCTTTTGCCGCCGATACCCTGCACGCCATGGCGCGTGTACCCGTACCGACCGCTTCCTTCCTGCCGGACTGGCTGAACCCGCAGATCTTCCTGGCCGACCCGGCGCTGGCGCCGTGGGTGGTCCTGCTGGTCTGCGGCATCGTCTTCGCGGAGACCGGCCTGCTGGTGGGGTTCTTCCTGCCGGGTGATTCCCTGCTCTTCACGGCCGGCCTGCTCGTGGCCACCGGAACCATCAAGTTCAACATCGTCGCCCTGATCACCCTCGTGGTCATTTCGGCGATCATCGGCAACCAGTGCGGCTACCTGATCGGCCGCAAGGCCGGCCCCGCACTCTTCAACCGGCCCGAATCCCGGCTGTTCAAGCACGAGAACGTCGAGAAGGCCCATGTCTTCTTCGAAAAGCACGGCGGCAAGGCCCTGATCCTGGCCCGCTTCGTGCCCATCATCCGCACCTTCGTCCCGGTGATCGTGGGCGTCGCGGAGTACGACCGGAAGAAGTTCTTCCTCTTCAACGTGATCGGCGGCGTCCTCTGGGGCGGCGGCGTCACCCTGCTCGGCTACATCCTCGGCGACCGCGTGCCGTGGGTCTCCAAGAACCTGGACCTGATCTTCATCGCGATCGTCCTCGTCTCGGTCCTGCCGATCCTCATCGAGGGCATCCGGGGTTACCTGGACAAGAGGAAGTCCGGACAGGCCTGAGTCCTGCCGCGGACCCTGTCCGGCCCCGGACACACGAGAGCCCCCACTGGATCCCAGTGGGGGCTCTCGTGTGTCACCGGCAGATCAGCCAGATCAGCGGCTAGGACAGTGCCTTCACGATCGCGGGCAGCAGGGCACGGAACGCCTTGCCGCGATGGCTGATGGCGTTCTTCTCCTCGCGGCTCAGCTCGGCACAGCTGCGGGTCTCGCCCTCCGGCTGCAGGATGGGGTCGTAGCCGAAGCCGCCGTCGCCGCGCGGCTCACGGAGCAGGGTGCCATTCAGCGTGCCGTATTCGACGACGTCGTACGCCTCCTCGTCCGCCCCCGGCACCGTGAGTGCGGCGGCACAGACGAACGCGGCGCCGCGGTGCGGCTCGGCGATGTCCCCCAGCTGGGCCAGCAGAAGATCGAGGTTCGCCTGGTCGTCGCCGTGGCGGCCGGCCCAGCGGGCGGAGAAGATGCCCGGGGCGCCGCCCATGATGTCCACGCTCAGGCCCGAGTCGTCCGCGATGGACGGCAGCCCGGTGGCCGTCGCCACGGCGCGCGACTTGAGCAGGGAGTTCTCGGCGAAGCTCGTGCCGTCCTCCACCACGTCCGGCACGCCCGCCGTCGCGGCGTCGATCACCTGGGTGTCGACGTCCAGGCCGGGCACCTGCCCGCGCAGGAGGTCACGGAGTTCGTTCAGCTTGCCGGCGTTGCGGGTGGCGAGCACCAGCCGGGCACCGTCGGGAACGGTGTACTCGGGGGCCGTCACAGGATGCCGTCCAGGGTTTCCCCGAGCGTCTCCCGCTGGATCGCGGCAAGCTGGCTCGTGCCGATCAGGGCCAGGTCCAGGAGACGGTTCAGCTCGTCCCGGTCGAACGGCGCGCCCTCGGCCGTGCCCTGGACCTCCACGAACTTGCCGCCACCGGTGACCACCACGTTCATGTCGGTCTCGGCGCGCACATCCTCCACATACGGCAGGTCCAGCATCGGCACGCCGTCGATGATGCCCACGGAGACCGCGGCGATCGTGTCGGTCAGCGGCTTGGCCTTCGGGGCGATGAGCTTGTTCTCCCGCGCGAAGCGGATGGACTCGGCGAGCGCCACGAAGGCGCCGGTGATCGCCGCGGTGCGGGTGCCGCCGTCGGCCTGGAGCACGTCGCAGTCCAGGACGATGGTGTTCTCGCCCAGTGCCTTGGTGTCGATGATGGAGCGCAGCGAACGGCCGATGAGCCGGGAGATCTCGTGCGTGCGACCGCCGATCTTGCCCTTCACGGACTCACGGTCGGAACGCGTGTTGGTGGCACGGGGCAGCATGGCGTACTCGGCCGTGACCCAGCCGCGGCCCTCCCCCTTGAGCCAGCGCGGCACCCCTTCGGTCAGGGACGCGGTGCACAGCACCCGGGTGTTGCCGAACTCGATCAGCGCGGACCCTTCGGCCTGGTTGGACCAGCCGCGGGTGATGCTGATGGGCCTCAGCTGCTCGGGGCTGCGCCCGTCGGCGCGCACCACGGTGGCGGGCAGGGATGACTCGTTCGAAAGGTTGGGGGTCATGACACCAAGCCTATCGCGGGCGGTCAGAGCTCGTAATGCACGCCCGCCACGGCCACCGAGACCCCGCCGCCGAAGACTTCCTTGGCCTCCGCGAGCACGGTGTTCGCGTCCGTCCAGACCGGGATGTGCGTCAGGAGGAGCCGCTTGGCCTCCGCTTCGACGGCCGCTTCGCCTGCCCTCTTGCCGGTCAGATGCACGTCCTTGATCGCGTCGTCCCGGCCCTCCTGGAAGGCCGCCTCACAGAGGAACAGATCGGCGTCGCGGGCTGCTTCGACCAGTGCGGGGCAGCTGTCCGTGTCACCCGAATAGCTGAGCACGGTCTCCTTGACGGTCCCGTCCTCGAGCTCCTGACGGCACTCCACGCGGAGGGCGTACGCCTCCTCGATCGGGTGGTTCACGGCGTAGGGCGTGACGGTGAACGGGCCCACCTGGACCGGCTTCTCCACGGTCCAGGAGCCGAAGTCGAAGTCCTCGTGCATGCCCGGATCCAGCTCCAGGCCGTATGCCGTGGCCAGGCGGTCCGCCGTCGCTTCGGGTCCCCAGACCGGGATCCGGCCGCGGTCCCAGCCACCGGGCTTCCAGTGCACCGCGACGTGCAGTCCGCACAGGTCCATGCAGTGATCCGGGTGCAGGTGACTCAGGAAGATCGCGTCGATGTCCTCGAGATCCGTGTACCGCTGGAGCGAGCCGAGGGCGCCGCTGCCGAGGTCCAGGATGATCTTCCAGCGGCGTCCACCGCTGTCTGCGGTCAGGAGATAGCACGACGCCGGCGAACCGGGCCCGGGGAAACTCCCCGTGCAGCCCACGATGGTCAGCTTCATCCCTGTCCCCCGTCCGCCGTGGCCTTCGCCACGAAGTGGGAGATGCGCGGCTGCCGGGCCGCCGCCCGTGCCGCCTCCAGCATCTCCGGTGTGATCTTCGCCAGGCTTCCGGTGGGATAGCTCGCCGAGACATGATCCACATGCTCCACGCTGACCACCTCCGGTCCGAGGAATCGACGGGCCAGTTTCCCGAACCCGTCGGCGTCACCCGTCGCGACGAAATGGTGCTTCGGAGTGGCCGGGTCCTGGCGTTCCAGACCGTGCCTGATGAGTGAACGGTACACGTCCTTGGCCGTCTCCTCGGCACTGGAGACCAAGGTGACGTCCTCCCCCATCACGTAGGAGATGACGCCGGTGAGCAAGGGGTAGTGCGTGCACCCGAGCACCAGCGTGTCCACGCCTGCGGCCTTGAGCGGAGCCAGGTAATCCTCCGCGAGCGCCAGAAGCTCCGGCCCCGTCGTGATGCCCTCCTCCACGTACGGCACGAACTCGGGACAGGCCACCGAGAGGACCTCCAGGTCAGGGGCCGCCGCGAAAGTGTCCTCGTACGCCCGGGACCCCACCGTGGCGGAGGTCCCGATCACGCCGATCCGCCCGTTCCGGGTCGAGGAGACCGCCCGGCGCACCGCGGGCTGGATGACTTCGATCACGGGGATGCCGTAGCGGGCCTCATAGCGTTCGCGGGCATCGCGGAGCACGGCCGCCGACGCCGTGTTACAGGCGATGGTGAGGAGTTTCACGCCCGAGTCGACGAGTTCGTCCATGATGCCGAGGGCGTTGGCCCGCACCTCCGCGATCGGCAGAGGGCCGTAGGGGCCGTTGGCGGTGTCCCCGACATACAGCACGGCTTCGGTGGGCAGCTGGTCGATCACGGACCGTGCCACGGTCAGACCCCCGACACCCGAGTCGAAGATCCCGATCGGACGCTCGGAGCGTGGCAGCTGCGTGGCCTCGTTCGCGGCCGACAGCAGCTGCTCGGAACCCGGCAGACTCATGCGCGGCCCTCCCCCTCGCCCTTCTTCCCGGCCCGGGACGAGCCGGCATCCAGGCTGTAGCTGAGGGCCTGGACCAGGGAGTCCTGAAGCCAGGTCACGAAGTTGTAGACCACGGAGAGGTAGGTCTCCAAGTCATCGGCGTCCGACCACTCCTGCATGGCGTGGACCGCCTCGGCGTCATCCTGGGTGCGGATGCCGAGGCGTTCGCTCACCACCAGGCGCACGTCGTTCAGGGCCATGGCGAAGTTCCGGGCCTGGTTCTCATCCAGGTGAAGCTCATTGCTTTCGAGCGCCAGGGAGGCCGCACGCAGCGCGCCGATCTTGCTCTCCCGCAGCGAACGCTCGGTGAAGCGGCGGAATTCGAGGGCGGCCTCGTCGTCGTCCTTCACGCCGTCCGGGAGGAGGCGGCGCAGCGCGGCATCCGACGGAGGGGCGATGTGGGGGTCGAAGCCGACCAGCGCCACCAGCGGATCCTCGGAGTCCAGGGCCTCGGGCTCCAGCATGCTGATGACGTCGGAGAACAGCTTCCGCAGGAGTTCCCGTTCCTCTTCCTCGAGGAAACCGGTGATGCCCCGGCTGCCCGGCACGAATGTCTTAGCCATGCTGTCCCTTTCCACCGGCGCCGGCTCGTTCCACGGTGGCCCAGAGGCCGTACCCGTGCATCGCCACCACGTGCTGTTCCATGCGCTCCCGGCCCCCGTGGGCCACGATCGAGCGGCCTTTGCGGTGGACTTCCATCATGAGCCGGTCGGCCTTCTTCTGGGAGTAACCGAAGTAGCTCCGGAACACGTAGCTGACATAGCTCATGAGGTTCACGGGATCATTCCAGACCACCAGATTCCACGGGGTGTCCGTGAGCGTCCGTTCCTCCAGGCCCTGCTCCTCACGGACCTCCGGGTCCGTCAGGGCGGCAAGCCGCACCTCTGCCGTGGCTGTGGGATTCATTAGTCCATTCTAGGCAGTGTCCGGGACCCACCGTGTCCCCGGCGGGTCGCCCGGCGCCGGGCGCGGAATGGACCAGCGCCGGATCACGGCGTGGGGATAAAGTGTGATGCGTGAGTACACCCTGGCAGCAACCCCGCGCTTCGCTGTATACCGACCACTACGAGCTCACCATGGTGCAGGCGGCTCTGGAGTCAGGCGCCGCCCAGCGGCGCTCCGTCTTCGAGGTCTTCGCCCGTCGCCTTCCGGACGGCCGCCGTTACGGCGTCGTCGCGGGCACGGGCCGTCTCCTGGAGGGCATCCGGAACTTCCGTTTCGGGCCCGAGGAACTCGACTTCCTCCGCAGCACCGGCGTGGTGAATGAGAAGACCCTGGCCTTCCTCGCGTCCTACCGTTTCACGGGCGACATCTGGGGCTACCCCGAAGGCGAGCTGTACTTCCCCAACTCCCCGCTGCTGGTGATCGAGTCGACGTTCGCCGAGGCGTGCATCCTCGAGACCTACGTCCTCTCGGTCCTCAACCATGACAGCGCCATCGCCTCGGCGGCGTCCCGGATGGCGCTGGCCGCCCGGGGCCGCCCGTGCATCGAGATGGGCTCCCGCCGCACGCACGAGGAGTCCGCCGTCGCGGCCGCCCGTGCCGCCATCATCTCCGGCTTCGTCAGCACCTCCAACCTGGAAGCCGGTCTGCGCTACGGTCTGAAGACCTTCGGCTCCGCCGCGCACTCCTTCACCCTGCTGCACGACACCGAACGCGATGCGTTCACCGCGCAGCTCAGCTCGCTGGGCCCGGAGACGTCTCTCCTGGTGGATACCTACGACGTCGAGACCGCCGTCCGCACGGCCGTCGACCTGGCCGGGGACAAGCTGGGCGCGGTGCGCCTGGACTCCGGCGACCTGGTGGCGCAGGCGCAATGGGTGCGTCAGCTCCTGGACGAGCTCGGCGCCGTGAACACGCGGATCGTGGTCACGAGCGACCTGGACGAGTACGCCATCGCCGCCCTGCAGTCCGCCCCGGTGGACTCCTACGGTGTAGGCACCTCGCTGGTCACGGGCAGCGGCGCCCCGACCGCGGGCATGGTCTACAAGCTCGTCAGCCGCACCAACGACGACGGCGAGTTCGTCTCCGTCGCCAAGGCCGCCAAGAACAAGGCGAGCGTCGGCGGCCGCAAGTACGCGCTGCGACGGCTCAACGAGCGGGGCACGGCCACCGCGGAACTCGTGGGCATCGGCCACGAGCCCGAGAACGACGGCAACGACCGGCCGCTCCTCGTGCAGTTCGTGGCGGGCGGAGAGGTCCTCCCCGGCTGGACGGGCCCCGAGGCGGTGACGCGCGCCCGCGAACGGCATGCCGCGTCCCTGGCCGAGATGCCGCCGGCGGTGAACAGGCTCCAGCGAGGAGAACCGGTCATTCCCACCCTCTACGAGGAGGCACCATGAGCAAAGCCCTGATCATCGTGGATGTGCAGAACGACTTCTGCGAAGGAGGATCGCTGGCCGTCGAGGGCGGAGCCGCCCTGGCCGCGGCCATCAGCGAATACCTGGACGATCACGGCCATCTGTACGACCATGTCGTGGCAACCCAGGACTGGCATGTCGATCCGGGCAGCCACTTCTCCGACGAGCCGGACTACCAGGACACCTGGCCGCGCCACTGCGTCGCCGGGACGAGCGGCGCGGAACTCCATCACGACCTGGACCAGGAGTTCATCGAAGCGATCTTCCGCAAGGGCCGCTTCGCCGCCGCCTATTCCGGCTTCGAGGGGCTGCTCGCCCCTGAGGACGCCGTGTCCACCGGGGACCGCCAGCCCGGCGCGCTGCCCTCGGAAGACGAGGACGGCGAGTCCCTGGACGAATGGCTCCAGGAACGCGATGTCGAGGACATCGTGGTGGTCGGGATCGCCACGGATCACTGCGTCCGCGCGACCGCCCTCGACGGCGTCCAGGCCGGTTACGCCGTCACGGTCCTCCGCGAGCTGACCGCCGCGGTGGCGGATGACCCGGAGCCGACCTTTGACGAGCTCGAGGAGTCCGGCGTCGCCATCGCCTGATCCGGCGTTGCGTGGGGGCCGGCCTCCGGGCCGGCCCACGGCGTGTCCCGTGAAGCGCCGCCCGTCGTTCGACGGCGTGGGCCACGCGGCGAGGTCCACGCGGCGAGGGACAATGAGGCATGGCTGAGAAGCGCGCATCACAGGTCCCCTCCGCCTATGAGGTCCTGGCCGTCCTGGAATTCATCGGCACTCAGCCTGCGCCGGTGCAGGCCTCGACCATTGCGCGGGAGCTGAAGCTTCCGCGTTCCACCACGTATCACCTCCTCACGGCCCTGGTCAGCGAAGGCTTCGTCACGCACCTCCCAGAGGAGCGGCGCTATGCCCTCGGAGCGGTGGCGCACGAGCTCGGCACGGGCTATGCGCGCCAGGTGCCGTTGCAGCGTCTGGCCATCCATCCGATGGCGGGCCTGGTGAAGAAATCACGGAACACGGCCCACCTCACCGCCATGCGGGGCCGCGAAGTGATCTACCTGATCGAGCAGCAGGCTCCGCGCAAACCGTCGTTGGTCACCCACGAAGCCGTCCGGCTTCCCGCCCATCTGACGGCCAGTGGACGAGCCATGCTCGCCTGGATGCCGGAGGCTCAGGTCGCCGCCATCTATGCGGGTGAAACCGTCCTCTCCCGGCGCACCGACCACGGCCCGGCGACCGTGGACGAACTGATCGCCCTGCTGAGTTCCATGCGGACGGCCGGGTTCGCCTGGGAATGCGAAGAAGTGACGCGAGGTCTGTTCTCCGTGGCGGCGCCGGTCTTCGACCGCTCCGCTCATCCCATCGCCAGCGTCGCGCTGACGGTCCGCGCTGAGGACATCGCGGCACCGGAACCCGAAACCGCCGTGGATTCCGCACTCCCCTCAGAAGTCCGGGCCCTGGGTGCGAAGTACGCCAAAGCCGTCAGGGACTGCGCCCACGAACTGACCAGACGCCTGGGGACGGCGCGTTCCACCGACCGCTAAAGTCTCAGATCCGAGACACGTGTTCCCGCGGACAGCGCCCGTGGGGCCGCCGCGTCGCGTTCAATGGAGTATGACCTGGATCACGCCAGAGAGGGCGGGCCGGGTCCTTCCCCTCGGACAGCCCGGGGAAAAGCCCTCGGCCAGGGCATCGCGACGCAAGGATTCACGCACATGCACCAACCACCCCCTCTTCACGACCCGGTCCTTCGGCTCGGCCACGCACCGTTGACCTGGCAGGAACTGTTCCGTCGAAGCCGGACACCCCTCAGAGTCGACATCGATCCCGAGGCCGCACGCCGGGTGACCGTGTCCTGGGAAACCGTGACACGGGTCGCCCAGCAACGTCCGGTCTACGGCCGGACCACCGGCGTCGGCGCCAACCGCACGGTTCACCTGGACACCTCAGATTCGGAAAAAGACCTCAGTCTCCTCCGTAGCCACGGCACCGGCTCGGGACGCTGGCTGCCCTCGCGAATGGTGAGGGCCGGGCTCCTGGCACGGCTCAACCAGCTGCTCCAGGGCGGTTCCGGGATGCACCCGGACATCATCCCGGCGCTGGAAGACACGCTCGCCTCCGATGAACTCCCCCGCGTCCACGCCTTCGGGGCCATCGGCACCGGAGACCTCAGCTCCTTCGGTGAGGTCGCGCTCGGACTCATGGGAGAGTCGGAGCTCTCTGGCGGATCACTGATCCGGCGGTGGTGGCCTCACGAAGGTGACGCACTGCCGTTCCTCTCCACCAACGCGATGACGACGGCGCAGGCCGCCCTCCTCGCCGGCCGCCTGCACGCCTGGCTCTCGTGCTACGAAAAAGTCGCCGCCCTGTCCTTCCTGGCAGTGGGTGGATCCAGCGAGACGTTCGCGCCCCAGCTCGACCGGGCCCGTCCGCACCGAGGACAGCTCACGGTCGCGGAGCGTCTGAGGACCCTTCTCCAGGGCGAGGACCATGAGCCCCGGCGCGTGCAGGACTCCTACGGGTTCCGGGCACTACCCGCGGTCGCAGGCGCGTTCCAGCAGACTCTCGACCGGCTCGGAGAGGTCCTGGACATCGAGCTCAACGCGGCCTCCGAGAACCCCTTCGTGTCCCTCGAGGCCTCCGACGTGTTCCACAATGCCAACTTCCACACCATGGAGCTGGCACTCGCCCTGGATCAGACGAAGCTGGCCTTGTCCGGCGTCGGGCATCTCTCGCTCGCCCGGCTCGGTGACCTGTCGAACCCCGGAATGACCGGTCTCCAGCCCTTTCTGGCCCAGGGGAACCCTGGTGACAGCGGCATCATGGTCCTCGAATACAACGCGGCCGCCGCGCTGTCACGCCTGCGCGCAGCCGCTCAGCCGGCCTCGCTCGGATCGGTCGTCATCTCCCGGGGAACCGAGGACCACGCCAGCTTCTCCACTCAAGCGGTGGAGCAGCTCACCCAGTGCCTCGACGCCGCCGAGACCGTGCTGGCGTGCGAACTGGTGGCCTGTGTCCGCGCGCTGGTGCTCCAGGGCCGGGCCCCGGCCGCCGACTCGGATCTCGGTTCCTTCTTCGATTCCCTCCAACCCCTCCGCGCCGCCCAGGCGCCCGGCGACCGCTCCTTGAGCGATGACATCGCCCAGGCAACCCGCCACCTCCACCTTCTCTCCGCTGACGAGGACTGATCATGCACAGCACCACACCGGCCACCCACCGGAATCTCGACGACATCCCGTTCGGACGTTTCCACCTCAAGGTCACCGCCATGACCTTCGGCGCCAACTTCTCGGACGGCTACGCGCTGGGCATCATCGGCGGGGTTCTCCCCGTCCTGACCGAAAGGATGAACCTGGACGGTTTCTGGCAGGGCATGCTCGCCAGCTCCGCGTTGATCGGGCTCTTCCTCGGCAGCCTGTGCCTGGGGAGGGTGGGTGACATCATCGGGCGCCAGAGGGTCTACGTGCTCAATTTCATCCTGATCGCCCTCGCATCACTCGCACAGCTGTGGGCGCCCAATGTGGAGACCCTGTTCGTCCTGCGACTGCTCATCGGCTTCGGGCTGGGCGCGGATTACGCGGTCGGCCCGACCCTCCTCTCCGAGTTCGCCCCACGACGCCACCGCGGCATGATGCTCGCCTCGCTCACGGTGCTCTGGACCGTGGGGTACGTCGTGGCCAACATCCTCGGAACCTATGCCTCCTCAAGCCCCGACGCCTGGAAATGGCTTCTGGCCAGCGGCTTCATCCCGGCCGTGATCGTGCTGATCGTCCGGATCGGCACACCCGAATCGCCGGGCTGGCTCATCAGCAAGGGCCGTGTGGAGGAGGCCCGGGAGATCGTCCGCAAGTATCTGAAGGTCGAACTTGATCCCGCCGAATACGACGTCACCTCCAGCAGTGGCAACTACCGCGAACTCTTCAGCCCCGCGATGTGGCGCCGCACTGCCTTCGGTTCCCTGTTCTACAGCGCCCAGGTCCTTCCCTATTTCGCGATCTACACCTTCGTGCCCACGATCCTGGGAGAGCTGAAGATCGACGATGCGGATCTGCAGAACCTCATCATCAACCTGTTCCTGCTGGCCGGTGGAGTGGTGGGCCTGTGGTTCGTGCAGAAGATGCCCCGGCGCGGCTTCACCATCTGGACGTTCCTCATCCTGGCCGCCTCCCTGGTCGCCCTCGGCGCCATGGCTGACCTTCCGGCCGTGTTCATCATGGTGCCCTTCGCCATCTACACCTTCGTGATGTCGGGGGCCTCGAACATCACGCAGGTCTACCCGCCGGAGCTGTTCCCCACGGAGATCCGCGCCTCAGGCGTCGGCTTCGTCAATGCGATCAGCCGTATCGCTTCGGCGGCAGGAACGTTCCTGCTGCCGCTCAGTCTGGAGGCGTGGGGAATCCCGGTGTCCATGTACTGGCTGGCGGGTGTGCTGGTCCTCGGCATGGTCGTGACCATCGCCTGGGCGCCGGAGACCCGCAAGGAACACCTCGTCTAGTGACAGGACAGCAAGAAGACGCGTGAGGGTCCGCCGGAACCGGCGGACCCTCACGCGTCTGGACGCTACTTCCGTCCGACGAACCAGCCCTGGATCTTCGCCAGACGAGCCTTGAGCTGCTCCTCGCTCGCCTGCGCGACGGCCGGACCGCCGCACACCTCACGCAGCGTGTTGTGCACCATGCCGTGCGGCGTGCCGGTGCGCGCCGACCAGGCCGAGACGTTCTTCGCGAGCTCGTTGCGCAGATCCATCAGACGGCGGTGATCCGCGACGCCGGGCGCCTCCGTGGGAGCGGCGGCGGGCTTCCGCCGGCGGGACTGCTGCTCCGCCTGGCGTTGCCGCAGCAGCACGCCCACCTGGTCGGCGTCGAGCAGACCGGGAATCCCGAGGAAGTCCAGCTCGTCCTCACTGCCGATGTCTCCACCGGTGCCGAACTCGCCGCCGTCGAACAGCACGCGGTCGAAGGAGGCCTGCGAGTCCAGCGCCTCGAACTTGCCCTTGGTCAGGGAGTCTGAGGCCTTCTCCTCCCGGTTCGCCTCGTCCATCAACGAGTCCTCCGGGTTGAACAGCCCGTCCTCGTCCTCGTTCCGGGGCCGGTCCAGCGCGTGATCGCGCTCGGCCTCCATGGAGTTGGCGAGGCCCATCAGCTGCGGGACGGACGGCAGGAACACCGAGGCGGTCTCGCCGCGCTTCCGGGCACGCACGAAGCGGCCGACGGCCTGGGCGAAGAAGAGCGGCGTGGAGGTCGAGGTGGCGTACACGCCGACGGCCAGGCGCGGCACGTCGACGCCTTCGGACACCATGCGCACCGCCACCATCCAGCGGCTCTGCCCGTCGGAGAACTCCTCGATCTTGCTCGAGGCCTTCGCGTCGTCGGAGAGGATCACCGTGGGCGACTCCCCCGTGATCCGGCGGAGCTGCCCGGCGTAGGCGCGCGCGTCCTCGTGGTCCGTGGCGATCACCAGCGCGCCCGCGTCGGGCACGGTGCGGCGGACCTCGGAAAGGCGCTTGTCCGCCGCCGACAGGACCGCGGGGATCCATTTCGCCCTGAGGGTTCAGCGCCGTCCGCCACGCCTGCGACGTCACGTCCTTGGTCACCGCCGCCTCGCCGAGCGACGCGGCCATCTCCTCGCCGGCACTCGTCCGCCAGCGCATCTGTCCCGAGTAGGCCATGAAGATGACCGGGCGGACCACGTGGTCCTTGAGCGCATTGCCGTAGCCGTAGCTGTAGTCGGCCTTGGAGCGACGGATGCCGTCCTTGTCCTCGGCGTACTCCACGAACGGGATGGGCGAGGTGTCGGAGCGGAACGGGGTGCCCGTCAGGGACAGACGTCGCACGGCCGGTTCGAACGCCTCACGGAGCCCGTCACCCCAGGACAGGGACTCGCCACCGTGGTGGATCTCGTCCAGGATGACGAGCGTGCGGGCCGCCTCGGTCCGGGCCCGGTGCAGCATGGGCTTCGACGCCACCTGGGCGTACGTCACCGCGACGCCGATGAACCCCTGGCCGTGCCGGCCGTCCGAGTTCTTGAAGTTCGGGTCGATCGACAAGCCGACCCGGGCTGCGGCGTCGGCCCACTGCCGCTTCAGGTGATCGGTGGGCGCCACGATGCAGATGCGATTCACGACGCCGGAATCCACCAGGGTGGTCGCCACCCGGAGGGCGAAGGTCGTCTTACCGGCGCCCGGCGTGGCGACTGCGAGGAAGTCCCGCGGCCGGGTGCTGAGGTACTTGTCCAGAGCCTCCTGCTGCCAGGCACGCAGTTTGGGCGCGGTGCCCCAGGCGGCACGCTCAGGGTAGGCCGGTGGGAGGGTGGGGCCGCCGAAGAGCGTGTCAGTCATGGGGAAAAGAGCCTCGCTAGGGTCGTCGGTCGTCAGCGGAAGAAGCAATGGCGGGCCGTGGGGAACGCCGGGGCGCGGCGGCACCCGGCCGGTCCCTCAGGAAACCCGCGCGCAGGGCGCGGAAGGGCGGGCGCTACTTGGCGCCGTCGTTGTCCTTGCCCGGACGGAGGCCCTCGTAGATCTCCTTGCACGTGGGGCACACGGGGAACTTCTGCGGGTCACGGCCCGGGGTCCAGACCTTGCCGCAGAGCGCGATGACAGGCTCGCCCGTCAGCGCGGACTCCATGATCTTCTCCTTGCGCACATAGTGCGAGAAGCGCTCATGATCGCCCGGTTCCACCTGTTCGCGCTGCTCGGTGCGCTCGATCGTCGCGGTTGAACCGCCCGGGCCGGAGAGCTCGCGCGAGGGGTCGTTCTCAAAAGGATCGGGAGGCAACGTCATGACACCCACTCTACCGTGCCCGGACCTGAAGAAGGGCTCCCGGCGGACGTCTGAACGTCCGCTGGGAGCCCTTCGCGGGACAGCTGGACTCAGAGTCCCTGCCACTCCGGCTTGCTCTCGAAAGCATGGCGGTAATAGTCCGCGAGGCGCAGTGACGAGGCGGCCGCCTCGTCGATCAGAATGGTCGCGTGCGGGTGCAGCTGGAGGACCGAGGCCGCGCAGATCGCGGCGACCGGCCCCTCCACGAAGTCGTGGACCGCCTGTGCCTTCTGGGCCCCCGTGGCCACGAGGACCACGTGCCGGGCGTCCATGATGGTGCCGAGTCCCTGGGTCACGACGTGATGCGGGACATCGTCGATGCTGTCGAAGAACCGGGCGTTGTCCTTGCGGGTCTGTTCCAGGAGCGTCTTGATCCGGGTCCGGCTGGCGAGCGAGGAGCCGGGCTCATTGAACCCGATGTGCCCGTCGGTTCCGACACCCAGGATCTGAAGGTCGACCCCTCCCGCTGCCTTGATCGCGTCCTCGTACTCCTGGCAGGCCGCCGCGAGGTCTTTCGCGGCGCCGTTCGGGCTGTGCACGTTCTCCGGATCGATGTTGACCCGGTCGCTGAACTCGCGGCGGATGACCTCGCGATAGGACTCCGGATGCCCCAGGGGCAGACCGACGTATTCGTCCAGGGCGAAGCCGTTCGCCCGGGAGAAGTCCAGACCGTCCTCCGCATGGCGGCGGGCGAGTTCGTCGTAGATCGGCAGCGGTGAGGAGCCCGTCGCCAGGCCCAGCACCGCCTCCGGTTTGCGCTTCAGGAGCGCCTCGATGGCGTCCGCCGCCATGGCACCGATGTGAGCGGCATCGGGGAGGATGACAACTTCCATGCTCTTGCGGCCTCATTTCCTACTCAGGAGCTGTGAACTGCTTCGATCTTATACAGTTCGACCCCAAAAAACGATAGAAAGTGAGTGAAGTCAGCTATTTTTAATCAATTGTGCTAAAAGTTCCGGTCCTCGGCGCTCAACGTCCCGGCCACCGAGACGCACTCCCAGCCACAGGAGGAAGGCTCCCCAGGCCGTCCCGGCCACGAGGTTGATCCAGCCCCACAGGTGGTTTCCGGTCACGAGCTCCGCGATCAGCAGCCCGGCGAGCGGCAGGCAGATCACCAGGAGCACGAGCATGCCGACACCCTGGACCGCCAGGGTGAGGCCCTTGCCTCCGGGCGGGTTCTTGAACGGACTCTCGCCGGGCTTCGGGACGGCCGTCACGTAGCGGGCCGAGATCACCGAGGACAGGCCCAGACCCGCCATGAGCACGCCGGCCGACGCACCGAAGATGCCCGCGAGCAGTTCCCACCGCCCGCTGAGCGCGATGGAGGCGAAGACCACGACCACCACGGCGGGCACTGCCAGGATGCAGCAGCCGAGGACGCGGCCCCAGCGGTCCGCGCGTCCCGGCGTGCCGGTGGAGAGGTGCAGGGCGAAGGCGGTGTCGTCATAGGAGACGTCCGAACTGATGCTCCAGGACATGAGGAACGCCACGAGCGGGCCCACCACCAGCAGCATGGTGAAGTTCCCGTTCCGCATGCCCATGAAATACAGGAGGACCGGCATGAGCGGCACCACGATCAGTGACGCCGAATACCGCGGATCGCGGAACCAGTACGTGGCCGTGCGGGCCGCGACAGCACCCGTGGGGGTCGCGGGGAACCACGAGAAGAAGCCGAGCTTGCCGGCGGCGCGCTTGGCGCCGGTGGCCCGCGGCGGGTTGACCATGGACCGCACCAGGGCGATGTTCCACAGCCAGACCGCCAGTGCCATCACGGCGAGGCAGATCAGGATCCGGAGCGCGGCCGAGCCGTAGTCCCCGGCCGCGACGTCAGCGGGCAGGGCCCAAGGGGCGCCGAAAGGAGTCCACGCGAGAGCAGCGGCGAGGTCGGGAAGGTACCGCGCATTGTCCTTGAGTCCCTGGGCGGCGCCGCTGAAGATCGGGCCCAGCAGCACGAGCGGGATGAAGATCAGGATGGTCCCGATCTCCCGGTAGCGGCGGGACTGCGCCAGGTTGTTGCCCCAGGCGGCGGCACACCGTGAATAGAGCAGGCAGCTCGCCAGGCCCAGGAGCGCGCCCACCAGGGCGGCGAACACCTGCAGCGGCGACCTCCACCAGCTCACGACCGTGGTCAGACTCAGGATGGCCGTCAGCAGGCCGGGAATCCCCACCAGGCCGGCGAGCGCCATGCCGGTCATCAGGTCACGCTGCGGGATGCCGAAGGCGGCGAACCGCTGCGGGTCCAGGGTCATGTCCATGCCGGAGGCGAGGATCGGCACCACGGTCCAGCCCAGCACCGCGGCGAATCCGGCCAGCACCAGAATGGTCCTGGCGAGGTCGACGTCCGCCAGGCGCAGCACGATGAGGCCGATGACCATGAACGTCAGGACGCCCAGGCCGTACAGCCCGCCGAGCACCAGACCGACGATCTGCCACGGACTGCGGCGGAACCCGTTGCCCAGGATCTGGAGTTTGAGCCTCAGGAGTGTCGCAACCATGCCAGCCCCTCCCCCTCGTGACGGCCGCCCACCAGGCTGACGAAGCGCTCTTCGAGGCTCTGCCCCGCACGCACCTCGTCCACGGTGCCTGCCGCCAGGAGACGCCCACCGGCCACCACGGCCACGTGGTCACAGAGGCGCTGGACCAGGTCCATCACGTGGCTGGAGATCACCACGGTGCCGCCGGAGGCCACGAAGCCCTTCAGGATGTCGGTGATGTTCGCGGAGGACACGGGGTCCACGGCCTCGAAAGGCTCGTCGAGCACCAGGACCCGCGGAGCGTGGATCAGCGCCGAGGCCAGGGCGATCTTCTTGGTCATGCCGGCGGAGTAATCCACCACGAGATTCCCGGCGTCCGCCGTGAGATCCAGGGCGGCCAGCAGTTCCTGGGCGCGCACGGCCACGGTCTCCCGGTCCATCCCCCGCAGGAGACCGGAGTACGTGATCAGCTGCTCACCACTGAGGCGGTCGAACAGGCGGACACCGTCAGGAAGGGTCCCCAGCAGCTTCTTGGCCGCCTGCGGGTCCTGCCACATGTCCACCCCGAGGATCTCGGCGCTTCCGAAATCGGGGCGCAGAAGTCCGGTCGCCATGGACAGCGTGGTGGTCTTGCCGGCGCCGTTCGGTCCGACCAGGCCGAAGAAGGATCCCACGGGGACATCCAGGCTGATGCCGTCGACGGCGATCTTCTCACCGAAGCGCTTGGCCAGGCCGCGCAGGGCGATGGCCGGGACGTGCGACGGGGCCCTGGGGACTTCCACCGGGGAAAATGGCTGGGATTCCGGGTGCGAGTGAGTCATGCATTTCACGCTAACAAGTGTGATGACACTCGGGGATGCTACTTCAGGACGATCTTTGCCTACGCCCAGCGGGTGCCCTGCGCCCGGTTCCGGACAACCTCCGGACACACCGCAGGGAGGGCATCCACTGTGGGATGCCCTCCCTGCGGTCACACGCGTCGCCGGCGGTCGGCTCACTGAGCGTCCGCTCAGAGTCGGCTCAGAACAGAACCCTCGCCAGAGCCTGGCGCGCCGCGGCCACGTGCGGATCCTTGACGCCCACCACTTCGAAGAGTTCCAGCAGGCGGACCCGTGCGGTCTCACGTTCAGGTCCGAAGTGGCGTCCGATGAAGGTGACGATCCGCGAGAAGGCGTCCTCGACGTGGCCGCCCGAGACGTCCAGATCCGCCAGGCGCAACTGGGCCTCGACGTCGTCGGGGTCGGCTGCGGCCTGCTGGCGCAGAGCCTCGGCGTCCGTGGCGCTCAGACCCTCGAGGCGCAGCAGGAGGCGCACCTGCGCCAGTCCGGCCTTCGCCTCGTGGTCGGCGGGCTGCTCGTCGAGAGCCTGCTGGTAGGCGCGTTCGGCCGCGGCGTAGTCGCCGGACTCGATGGCCTCCAGGGCCTCCTGATGTAACGGCGGCAGCGGCGCCTCGGCAGGCTCCGCGCCGGCGCCGTCACCGGAGACCGGGCCGATCCGGCCGTGCACGCCGTTCGCCTGCGCCAGCTGCAGCAACTCGGTGAAGAGCGCTTCCAGATGCGCCTCCTCCACGGGACCCTGGAACAGGGGCACGGGCTGACCCTTGACGACGGCGACCGCGGCGGGAACCCCGGAGATCTGCATGGCCTGCATGATCTCGGGGAAGGCCTCGACGTCGACCGCGCCCAGGACCATCGCGCCGTCCTGGCGATTGACGAGCTCCTCGACCAGGCTCAGCGTGCGCTGCGACTCGGGCGAGTACTGGGCCCAGAGGGCCAGGATCACGGGCACCTGGACGGAGAGCTCCACCACGTCCTGGAAGTTCGCTTCGGTGACGTTCGCGCGGTACGACCCCGCGCCGCCGGCGCTCTCCGCTCCGTCAGCGGCGGACGCGGCCGGAGCGGCTGCCCGGGGAGCCGGGGCCGGAGCCTGGGCGCGCGCCTTCAGGGCCGAGAGATCGACCGCGCCGCGAAGGCTGGCGAGTGAATCGAATGGGTTCTGTGCTGCCTGGGGCAACTGTCCTCCTAGGGGATCGGCCGGTGAGGGATCACCTCACCGGCCGGGAAACGATGCGTGGACGGGCTCAGCCCAGCTTGACGCCCGTGAGGTAACGGTCCGCGGACAGCAAGGTGAAGCTCTCCTTGGAACCGGCCGGCGGGATGCGCAGCGTCACCGAGTCGATGAAGTGCTGAGTCACCTTCTTGTTCGTCTTCTTGGTGCCCGCCAGGGTGGCCACGGCCTGATCGGACAGGTCCACGGTGTCGCCGTCGTTGGTGGGCTCGAGGGTGATGGTGAACTCGAGGTCCGCCACGACCACGGCGCCGCCGTCGTCCGACTGGAACACGGCGTCCGGCTGACCGAGGAGCTTGTAGTCGAACCCGGGCTTCACGTTCGCCCCGTTGTTCTTCGGGTCGATCGCGTCCTTCTTCTGCTGCTCCGCCTGCTGGAAGTAGGTGTTGTCACCGAACTTCAGCTTCGCCGAGCCGTTCGGGTCCTTCAGGCGCGCCACCAGTGCCGCGATCGCGTCCGTGGGGCTCGCCGTCAGGCCGCTGGCGCTCTTCGCATCCAGAGTCTTGACGCCGTCCGCGCTCATCGCGGGGAAGGTGTTGCCCGGCAGCAGGTAGGACGCGCTCACGAGCTTGTAGTTCTCCCGGGCCGACTTCTGGGTCAGCGTCAGGATCAGCGGCGTGGGGTTCTTGGCACCCTGGGTCACGGCGGTCACCGTGCGCGGCCACGCGCGATCCGTCGGGACGACCTGGGCCAGCAGCTTCTGAGCGGCGACCGGCGCGACCGCCGGGTGGCTTGAGGCCGAGGCGCGGATCTTGTAGTTCTGCGTGCGGATCGTGAGCGCCTCACCGGTGGCGCGATCGCCCAGGTCCTTGGCGTTCTTGGCGGCATCCGCGGTGCCGACCGCGTCCGCGGTGCTGGAGAGGATGCGCTTCAGCTGATCGTGTGTCACCACGGGCACCGCGCCGGACCCGGCGTCGGAGGCCGCGGGGCTCGACGGCGAGCTCTCGGCGTGAGCGGGGACGGCTGCTCCCAGCGCGCCGGCCACGGCCAGGCTGAGCGCACCGGCGATGGCGGGGATCCGCTGGAATGCAGACGGCTTGTCCTTCGGCTCGGCGTTCTCCGCCTCGCTGTCCTTCGGCTCAGCATTCTTCGGCTCGACGTCCTTGGGCTCGACGACGCCCGCGGTCTCCTCGGAGGCGGTCGTCTCGGCGTCGGAGGCATCGGAAGCCGGAGCCTCCACCACGGTGTCCGCGTCACCCGAGGTCGTGGAACCGGCGCCGCCGGTCGAGGTGGCCTTGGCCGGCGTGGAGCCGCCCTTGCCGAAGAGGAAGGCGAAGAGGAGTGCGCCCAGCATGAGCAGGCCGCCCAGCACCATGAGCGGAACGCTCCACGGGGTGCTGGTGTCATTGGCGTAGCTGAATTCGAGCTGGGACGGGGCCGGCTTGGTGCCGTCGCTCGCGATCACCAGCGACCAGTCGCCCTTCTCCGGTTCGGACCAGGCGAACTTGAGCTCACCGTTGCCGGACTGGGTGCTCGCCCAGATGTCGGCGGTGGCGGGGTTCGGCGCCTTGGCGTCGCCGTCGACGTGCTGGACGTCGAGCGCCTTGCCTTCCGCGTCCGCGCCCTTGACGGTGTTGTGAGCGGTCTTGTCCACCCAGGCGGCGACGTCGTCGGGGCGTCCGACCGCGACGGTGAAGCTGCCTTCACCCTTGATGTCCAGGTCGACCTTGCCGTCGCCGAACTTCGCGAACGCGGGGTCCACCACCGTGAGCGGGGCCTGCTGCACCGAGGAAGGGAGCGCAACGCTCACCCTCTCGGGCGGAGCCCAGAAGGTCTTCTGGCCGATGCCCAGGAACAGGGCTACCAGTCCCAGGACAAAGACGGCGATCGCTGACTTCAAACGCACAAATGCACCTAACATCGGGGTCATGGTCTCTTTCATGGTATCCGCTGAGGCTGGGAAGCAGGGAGGAAAGGACTGCGCTGATAGTGTGAATCCGGCCCCAGCCCATCATTTCGCCTGACCACCCAAGGAAGACCCCATGAGTGAACACCAGCCGGAGAACACCCCGCCCACCGAGGCGACGGAACAGACGACTCCTGACGCGGAGTCCGCCGCCTCCGTCCCGGCGCCCACCCCCGCTGCGCCCGCCTCCCGCGAGGGCGCGGGCGCAGCCGCGGCGAAGCTGCCGGAGGCCGTGGCTGCGGACACGGGTCTGCTCGGCCGGGTCAAGCGGGCCTTCGGCCAGCTGAAGAAGCCGGTGCCGGGCGCACTGCCCCGGGCGCACTTCGCCCTTCCCGAGGCGAGCGACGACGAGGCCAACCTCACAGAACCGGCCGGACAGGGCTTCTCGGTGCAGCGTCCGGTGTTGCTGGGATTCATGCTCACCGTGGGCGTCGGGCTGGCGCTGCTGCTCTTCTACGTCGGAAGCCACACCACGCAGCTCATCCTCTGGATCATCGCGGCGCTGTTCATCGCGCTGGGTCTCGATCCCGTGGTCCGCACCCTGGAGAACCGCAAGGTCCCTCGCCCCGCGGGCATCGTGATCGTCCTGCTCGGTCTCCTGGCCGTGGTGGGCGGCTTCTTCGCCACCCTGATCCCGACCGTGGTCGACCAGGTCAATCAGATCATCACGCAGGGCCCGGTCTGGATCAACGACTTCCTGCGCTCGGACTTCTACAACAACCTGAATGAGCAGTTCGGGCTGAAGGACCGCGTGACGGAGGAGATCCAGAAGTTCATCAAGGACTCCAGCGCCGTGGGTGGCGTGTTCGGCGGAATCGTCGGCTTCGGCACCTCGGTCGCCAACGGCCTGTTCGGCGCGTTGATCGTCCTCGTCCTCACGCTGTACTTCCTGGCGGCGCTGCCGTCCATGAAGTCCTTCGCCTACCGCCTGGCCCCGCGCTCGCGCCGCCCGCGCGTGATGGAGCTTTCTGAGGAGATCACCCGCTCGGTGGGCAACTACGTGATCGGCCAGGTCTGTGTGGCCCTCCTCAACGCCACCTTCGCGTTCATCGTGATGTCCATCCTGAACGTGCCGTTCTCCGTCCTGCTCGCGTTCGTGGTGGCGCTGCTCGCCTTCATCCCGCTGGTGGGAGGCCTGATCGCCGGGATCCTCGTGACGCTGGTGTCCTTCACCATGGGCTGGCAGACGGCCGTCATCTACGCCATCTGCTACTTCGCCTACCTGCAGTTCGAGGCGTACTTCGTCTCGCCGCGCATCATGCAGCGCGCCGTGTCCGTCCCCGGTTCCGTGGCCGTGATCTCCGTGATCGCCGGTGGCAGCCTTCTCGGAGTGCTCGGCGCCCTGATCGCCATTCCGACCGCCGCGGCGATCATGCTCCTCATCAAGGAAGTCCTGGTCCCACAGCAGGACCGGAAGTAGCCCCGACGGGAACGCAGCGCTGACCGGAAGAAACAGCCCTGACGAGCGAGGGCCCCACCGCTGATGCGGTGGGGCCCTCTCCCGTTCGGAGGAGTCCTCGCTACTGTCCCTGCGCGGCGGGACCTGCCCACTCGGTGGGCAGCGGCGTGGGAACCTCCGGTGCCACGGTCGCCACGATCTCGTTGAGCACCCGCTGCACCTGCTTCTCCCCCACCCAGAGGTGCTTGGCGCCGTCGACGCCGATCACGTCCGCCTGCGGCACCAGCGCGAACCGCTGTGCGGCCTCCGCCGGCTGCAAGTAGTCGTCATGCTCCGGGACCAGGACCTTCAGCGGCAGACCGCTCGGACCCCAGCGACGCAGTTCGTCATCGCCCGCACGGTGCAGCGGCGGGGACAGGAGGATCGCGCCCTCGATCGCTTCGGCGGCCGGGCTGACACTGCCGTAGCTGAGCGCGAGTTCCGTGCCGAAGGACCAGCCGAGGAGCCAGCGCCGCGGGAGTCCACGGTCGACGGCGAAGCGCACCGCCGCCTCGAGGTCGTGGCGTTCGGCAACGCCGCCGTCGAACTCACCGTCACTCGTGCCGCGCGGCGAGGAGGTGCCGCGCGTGTTGAAACGCAGCACGGCGATCCCGGCGAGGGCCGGCAGGCGGTAGGACGCCTTCCGGTAGACGTGGGAGTCCATGAACCCGCCGTGCGTGGGCAGCGGGTGGAGCGTGATGAGGGTGGCGCGGACCTGCCCGTCGGCCGGGAGCGCGAGTTCGCCGTACAGTGTCAGGCCGTCCGCCGTGCGCAGCTCGATGTTCTCCCGCACGGCCGGAAGAACCGTGGACGCGCGGATGGGCTGCGGCCCTCCCGCGTCGGTGAAGGTGAGCGTCGCCGGGTCGGCGGGGTCATAGGCGGAGGGCACTGCAGTCATGCTCACAAGCCTAAGTCAGGACCACCCGCCGTCGCGCCGGGTGACGGAGCACGACGGCCCTTCAGCGGTACCGGTAGCTGCGGCCCGTCCAGCAGCGCGTGTGCCAGTGGCGGCGTTCATTGATGCCGGCCTGCTCGCCGAAGAGGTGGTCTTCCTCCCACACCACCAGGTGAGCGAGACCGGGCGGGATCTGCCGATGGCAGCCGGGGCAGGTGTACTCCTTGCCGGCCCTGAGCGCCGTCATCGTGCGGACCATCCAGACACCGTCCGGGGCCACCTCCCGCCGGTCGATGCCGATCCGCGCGCGCTCCAGTCCTTCGAGCGGAGCAGGCGCCCCACCACGCTTGCCGCTCCCGGTAGGCGTGCTCCCGGGACGACGGCGGGGACGGTTGCTGCGGGGCATGGTTCCATTGTGCCAAAGCCGTGGCCGCCGGACCGCCGCTGTGTCGCCCCGGGACGTGCCCGGAACCTTGCGGGATAAGCCGGTCAGCGCAGCGCGACGACGGGTTCCCCGCCCAGCAGGCCCGTGCCGGAACGCGCGCAGCTTCCGCCCTTCGGAGCGCCCTGGTTGTAGGCCTGGCGCAGGCAGGACCGCAAGGCCAGCTGGCCCCAGTAGTTGGGGTGCAGGGACTCCTGGACGAAGTAATCCGAGTTCGCGGTGCTGACGGTGCGGATCTGGTTCACCCACTCGGTGGCGTCGGAGGCGCCGGCCTGGGTCCAGGACGTCACGCCCTTCTCTTCCAGCAGCCCCACGGTGTTCTCGCAGAGCCTCCGGCCCGAGAAGAGCGAGGTGACATCCAGGGTCTTCACATTGCTCAGCCCGCTCTGCGCGACGGCCTGAGTGACGGCGCCGTTGATGGCGGGCAGGAGGGTGTTCGCCGCGTAGTCGACGTCGGCGTCCCACAGTCCGCATCCTCCGGTGTTCTGCCGGGTGTAGCCGCTCTGGCCGTAGCGCATCGCGCCGCTCGCCGGCAGCGGCGACGGGTAATTCTGCACGAGGAGTGTCCACGAACCGTCGCTGTACCCCGCGTTCCGCATGGCGGTGCGGATGTTCTGCATCGCCGTCGCGATCTTGCCGGTGTTTGCGGCGACCGTGCTGGAACTCATGGCGGTGGCGACCGTGCTCCCGTTCTTGCAGTACTTCGGGCTCCAGCTGAAGGAGGTCAGGAAGTCCGTGACGCATTCCTGCATGATCGTGCCGAACTCGAAGTCGTTGCCTCCGATCGAGAGCGCCACCATCTTCACGTTGTGATTCGTGGCGAAGTTCTGAAGCATGAGCGCCTGGCCCTGCTGACCACCGGCGTTGTAGAAGTCCAGGCCGGGCTTGAAGTAGCCGCTCGAATTGGTGAAGGTCGAGGTGCGCGCCCCGGAGCAGGCGAGGTTCATACTGTTCACCCCTCCCCCGATGCTCACTTCAGCCGAGTGGCTCCGGTGGCACCGGGCGATGGTCTCGGCGGTGTTCGAAGCGTTGTCGTTGTAGGCGCTCGCGCCCAGAGCATCGACCGTGCCGGCACCGCCGTTGGTGTTCCCGGCCCAGCGTCCCGCCTCCCCCGAGATGTAGGAGTCCCCGACGGAGACCACCCACGGATCACCTGCGCCGGGACTGTCTGCGCTGGCGGCAGGCGTGACGGCCAGCAGGGAGCCGAACGCCAGGGCGGCGATGCCCAATGTCGAGGTCAGTCCTGTTGTCCGTGTTGTGGTCAGTGCTGGAACAAGACGGGAACGCATCCCGCGGGCATGATGCTGCATGTCTGGAGACTCCTGGTCGGTGACGCGTCCCCGGGTCCGATGGTCCGGCGGACGGCCCCGGCGGTGGGGCCGAGACTGAAATTACCAACGAGTAACCCGGCTGCCCAGAGGTCCCGAGGAGTTCCGACGAAGAGTTCATGGAGCGCTCTCGCACCGTTCAGATGACGTTCGTCAGGAGCGCGGGAGGTTCACCCGCGCGACCCGGCGCGCACAGGGCCGTGGCCCGCACGCCCGTTCGCTGCCCGAGCCGGTATTGTTCTGTGCGTGCGTTTGGTGATTGCTCAGTGCTCCGTGGACTATGTCGGCCGGCTCAAGGCCCATCTGCCGTTGGCTAAGCGCCTCCTGGTGGTCAAGGCGGACGGTTCCGTCCTCGTCCACTCCGACGGCGGCTCCTACAAGCCCCTCAACTGGATGAGCCCGCCCGCCACCCTGCGGGTCCAGGCCCCTGAGGACACGGAGCTGGAGACCGGCGTTTCCGAGCAGTGGGTGGTGCAGTCCGCCAAGACCGACGACCGGCTGATCGTCAATATCCACGAGATCTTCCACGACACCGCCCACGACCTCGGCGTCGATCCCGGGCTGATCAAGGACGGCGTCGAGGCCGACCTCCAGCGGCTTCTCGCCGAACAGATCGAATTGCTCGGGACCGGATACAGCCTCATCCGCCGTGAGTACTTCACCGCGATCGGCCCTGTCGACATTCTGGCGCGCGACGCCGCCGGCGCCACCGTCGCGATCGAGCTCAAGCGCCGCGGCGACATCGACGGCGTCGAACAGCTCACCCGGTACCTCGAACTGCTCAACAGGGACCCGGTGCTCGCCCCCGTGCGCGGCATCTTCGCCGCCCAGCAGATCAAGCCGCAGGCCCGGGTGCTCGCACAGGACCGCGGCATCGACTGCGTGACGCTCGACTACGACGCGATGCGCGGCGTGGACGACGCGGAGAGCCGGCTGTTCTAGGTACCTTGCTGAACCTAAGAATTTGGATCTCCACAGCCTTGCTCGCGGAAACGAAGGATCCGCTCCCTATGCCGGCGCGACCAAGTTAACTTGGTGATCGCTGAATCCTTCAAGGTGAGACGAGACTACGAATCGCATCCGGGAAGATGCGATATCGGCACAAATCACGCAATCACTTCAGACTCATCGAAACCGTAGGGACGCTCGAGTCCATACTTCGCGTAGACATCTTTGTCGTCCTCATGAAGACCTCCACTGGTGCTTCGCGTCCAAGTTGTCCCTTTCGCGTCTCGAAAGGTGACCTTGGCGTATGGCACAGCGCTCATGCCAGCCCAGCCCTGGCCCAGGACCGCGCGGACCGTCGTCCTCGGAGGCACAACTCGCATGAGTCGACTGAAATCGCGGCCTTGACTCTTAGAGGAGCTCCAATCGTCGGGCTTATTCAAGATGAGTGCAGCGAATACCTCGTAAATAACGGCACCCGAGTCGTTTCGCACGCAAACGCTATTGCTCGCCACGTCGAACCACGCTGTCACTTGTGATGCTTGCAAACTGTGAGCTTCACTGCGACGCCGCTTGAACTCCAGCCGAAGCTGTACCACCGCAAATACGAGCGCGCCCGCTGTCGCAATCCCTGACACCCAGCCTGCTGCGTCCCCCCAGTCGATCGTTCTCCACCAGTCCCAGAAGAGCATGGACCAATATTAGCCGGACCGTTCACTCGGGAGGTGGAGTTGTGCAGGCGACAACAGGCCTGACGACTGAAATTGTCTTCGAACAACCGAGATTTCAGTCTCTTTCCGGTCAGAACGACCTTCGACCTGTAGCTGAACTCGGCACTAACAATAATCGGTCAGTCTGAGATGACCATCCCATCTGCATTGTTGAATAAGTGCAAAGCCGGACCGCCCAGGAGCACAGCGTGATCGACTGCGCGCCCCTGGACTGCGACGCCATGCGGAACGTGGGCGCTGCGGAAGGCTACCTGCCCCGAGCGCCACCTCCCGCGCTGGTTCCACTCCGCCTGAGGACGGCAAGCCGGCGCCACCCCAAGCAGGTCACGCTTCAACCGTCCGCGGTCCTGCCCGTAGACTCATGGCATGCCTCTGGACAGCACCTCTTCACCTGATGGACAGCGCGTCATCCTGCGCGGCCGCATCGTCTCCGACGGCGACTCCCTCGCTGACGGACTGGTGGCCATCGCGGACGGCAGGATCGTCCACGCCGGGCCCGCGGAGGGCTTCTCAGACCCGGCCTTCGATGGCGTGGAGCCCACGCCCCTGCCCGACGGCGCCATCCTGATCCCCGGCCTGGTCGACATCCACTGCCACGGCGGAAACGGCGGTGACTTCCCCTCGGGGCAGGAAGACTCCGCCCGGACCGCCATCGACTTCCTGCACCGCGCCGGCACCACCTCGCTCCTCGCGAGCATGGTCACCGCGTCCCGCGAGGATCTTCTCCAGGGCATCGGCCTCTACGTCGATCTGACCGAGGAAGGACTCCTTGAAGGCATCCACCTCGAAGGTCCCTTCCTGTCCGAGGCCCGCTGCGGAGCGCAGAACCCCGCCTTCCTGCTGAATCCGGATCTGGAGCTCGCCGAGGAGCTCATCCTCGCCGCCAACGGCAAGCTCCGCACCATGACCTACGCCCCGGAACTGCCGGGAGCGGCGGAGCTCGTGGACCTGCTGACCACCCACGGCGTGGTTCCGTCGCTCGGTCACACCGATTCCGATGACCCCACCGCCGCCAGCTCCCTGGCCGCCGCACGGGACGGCCTCGCCGCCGCGGGTTTCGACGGTTCCACGAGCCGCCCGACCGTCACCCACCTGTTCAACGGCATGCGGCCCATCCACCACCGCGATCCCGGCCCCGTGACGGCGTGCCTCCGCGCCGCCCAGGCCGGGCGCGCCGCCGTCGAGCTCGTGGCCGACAACACCCACCTCGACCCCCAGACCACGCTGACCGTCTTCGAGCTGGTGGGCTCTGCGAATGTGCTGCTCGTGACGGATTCCATGGCCGCCGCCGGCCTGAGCGACGGGCACTACATGCTCGGCCCCTCCCCTGTCACTGTCGCGGACGGGGTCGCGACCCTCGACGCCACCGGGTCGATCGCGGGTGGCACCGCCACGCTGCTTCAAGTGGTCCAGCGGACCGTCGCCGCCGGCGTCCCCCTCGCCGACGCCGTCCGCTCGGCGACGGCCGTCCCCGCGGACGTCCTGGGACTCGATGACGAAGTGGGGAGCCTGCGGCGCGGCCTGCGTGCCGACGTCGTGGTGCTCGACGCCGATCTCCAGCTCCAGCGCGTCATGCGCCAGGGGGAATGGCTCGGCTGAGCCGCACGACCCTCAGAAATGCCGAAGGCCGGGCCGTGTGCCGCCGTGGAGAATCCCACAGCGGCACACGGCCCGGCCTTCGTCGTTCCCGGGAGGTGCTCCCGGGCACGTGCTCAGTCGAGCCGGTTGAGTCCCGGTCTCGGCCCGGCTTCCAGCCAGGAGGAGAGCCCCGTGTACTCATCGAAACGCATCGCGAGCAGCACTTCCTGACCCTCATAGCTCAGCTCCACGATCACCGAGCCCGGCTGGATCCTGGAGGACTCCGCCTCGCCCGGTTCACGCCGTCGCACCAGATCAAGCTGGTTGCGCTCGAAGCTGTAGCGCGGCGTGGGACTCAGGGAGAACATCTTGAACCACTCGAGTTCCGAGCCCTGGAAACGACAAACCCCCATCTGCCAGCGGCCGTTGGCCAGGCAGATGGAGGCGTCAATGGTGCCCAGGGCGCGCCGCAGATTGACGCGGCGCACCCCTACCAGGCACAGAGCACCGATGATGATCGCGAGGATCGCTGCGATGCCCAGAGTGACAATGACCGAATCACCCATCTAGCGCGGACTATTCAGCCCTACGCCGCGGCGGAATCGTTGAGCTGAGCATTGTCAGCCACGATCACCACTCGGTCATTGTCAACGGAGAAGAATCCCCCATCCACGGTGACGTGGATGCGGCTGCCCGTGACCGGCTCGATGGACAGCTCACCTTCCGCGAGGATCGCCAGAACCGGCGCGTGCCCGGGGAGGATGCCGATCGCGCCATCGCTGGTGCGGGCGTTGACCACCTTGGCCGCGCCGGACCACACGAAGTGGTCCGCCGCGACGACCTCAACGTCGAGCTCAGCCATGATCAGCGGGTCTCAGACTGGATCTTGGCCCACTGACGCTCGACATCGTCCATGCCACCGACGTTGAAGAACGCCTGCTCGGCGATGTGGTCGACGTCGCCGTTGCAGATCGCCTTGAAGCCCTCGATGGTGTCCTTGATGGACACGGTCGAACCCTCGACGCCGGTGAACTGCTTGGCGGTGTAGGTGTTCTGGGACAGGAACTGCTGGATACGACGGGCACGGGCCACGACGATCTTGTCCTCTTCGGAGAGCTCATCGACACCGAGGATGGCGATGATGTCCTGGAGTTCCTTGTTCTTCTGCAGGATCTGCTTCACGCGCACAGCGGTGTCGTAGTGGTCCTTGCCGATGTACTGGGGATCCAGGATGCGGGAAGTGGAGGTCAGCGGGTCCACGGCCGGGTACAGACCACGGGAAGCGATCTCACGGGAGAGCTCGGTGGTCGCATCCAGGTGCGCGAAGGTGGTGGCCGGCGCCGGGTCGGTGTAGTCGTCAGCAGGGACGTAGATCGCCTGCATGGACGTGATCGAGTGGCCCTTGGTCGAGGTGATGCGCTCCTGGAGGAGACCCATCTCATCGGCCAGGTTCGGCTGGTAACCCACGGCGGACGGCATGCGGCCCAGCAGGGTCGACACCTCGGAACCGGCCTGGGTGAAGCGGAAGATGTTGTCGATGAAGAGCAGCACGTCCTGGTTCTGCACATCGCGGAAGTACTCCGCCATGGTCAGAGCGGACAGGGCCACGCGCAGACGCGTTCCCGGCGGCTCATCCATCTGGCCGAACACCAAAGCGGTGTCCTTCAGAACGCCGGCCTCGTCCATTTCGACCCAGAGGTCGTTACCCTCACGGGTGCGCTCACCGACACCGGCGAACACGGAGGTGCCACCGAAGTTGCGAGCAACACGGGTGATCATTTCCTGGATGAGCACGGTCTTGCCCACGCCGGCGCCGCCGAACAGGCCGATCTTGCCACCCTTGATGTACGGGGTGAGAAGGTCGATGACCTTGATGCCGGTTTCGAGCATCTCGGTGGAGCCTTCGAGGCTCGCGAAGCTCGGGGCCTTGCGGTGGATGGGCCAGCGCTCGGAGACCTGGAGCTCGGACTCTTCGACGTCCAGCGGCTGCCCGAGCACGTTGAAGATGTGGCCCTTGACGCCGTCGCCCACAGGCACGGAGATGGGGGCACCGGTGTCGAAGACCTGCGTGCCGCGGACCAGGCCGTCGGTCGCCTGCAGCGAGATCGCGCGGACCAGGTTGTCACCCAGGTGCTGCGAGGTCTCGAAGGTGATGGTCTTGGTCTCACCGTTGAGGGTGACCTCAGTGGTCAGGGCGTTGTAGATTTCCGGGATGGCGTCGGCCGGGAATTCGACGTCGACAACCGGCCCAATGACGCGGGCAATACGACCGGTGGCGCCGGCCGCGGTGGCTGCGTGCTCGGTAGCGGTGGCAGTCATCTCTCTCACTTCACTCAGTAGATGGCGTGTGTTAAGTCTAGCTTTGGGTACAGCCGCGAAGGCTGCGCCGGGATCCTCGGGCGGTTACGACGCGAGTGCGTCGGCACCGGCCACGATCTCGGTGAGCTCCTGCGTGATTTCGGCCTGACGGGCCGTGTTGCGCAGTCGCGTGTACTTTTTGATCAGCTCGGTCGCGTTGTCGCCTGCGGACTTCATGGCACGCTGACGGGCAGCCAGCTCGGACGCGGCAGCCTGCAGCATCGCCGCGAAGATGCGGGATTCGATGTAGCGCGGCAGCAGCGAGTCCAGCACCTGCTCGGTCTCGGGCTCGAAATCGTAGAGGGGCAGGATCTCCGCTTCCGGAGTGTCCTCCTCTTCCACGACCTCCAGGGGCAGGAGGCGGACCACGGTCGGCTCCTGGGTCACCATGGACTTGAAGCGCGTGTACACCACGTGGATCTCCTCCACGCCGCCTTCTTCGAAGTCGGTGGCGAAGTCTTCAAGGATGACCTTGCTGACCTCCTGAGCGGTTGCGAACTCCGGAGCATCGGTGCCGCCGGTCCAGACGCGGGCGTAAGGACGGGAACGGAAATCGAAGTAGGCCTGCGCCTTGCGACCCACCAGGTAGGTCTTGACGTCCTTGCCTTCGCTGTGAAGCAGCTCGATCAGGCCCTCGGCCTGCTTGAGCACGCTCGCCGAGTACGCACCGGCGAGACCACGGTCGGCCGTCATCACGACGACGGCGGCGCGGCGCACCTGAGCGGGCTCAGTGGTGAGCGGGTGCTCCACCTGGCTCTGGCTGGCGACAGCAGAAACGGCACGGGTGATGGCGCGGGCGTAGGGCTGCGATGCAGCAACACGAGCACGTGCCTTACCGATGCGAGAGGTCGCGATCAGTTCCATCGCCTTGAAGATCTTGCGCATCGACGTGGTCGAGGCGATCTTCTGGCGGTAGACCCGGATCTGGGCTCCCATACTTGTCCTTTCTTAGGATCCAGCGGATCCAAGGCTCCGGTGCGGTACCCCGGGGCCACCCGTGAAGGTGGCCCCGGGGTGATGCGCCTCTAGCGCTTCTGCTTGACGATCTTTTCCTGGTCGACGGAGTCGCCCGAGATGGCCTCGTGCTCCTCGTGACCGGCGCCGACCAGCTGGCTGTGACCCTCGCCGAAGAAGCCGCGCTTGAAGTCGGCGATCGCCGTCTTCAGAGCCTCGACCGTGTCGTTCTCCAGCAGGTTGGTCTGGCCGATGGTGGTCAGGATGGACGTGCTGTGCTTCAGGTGCTCGAGGAACTCGGACTCGAAGCGGGACACGTCCTCCACCGGGACATCGTCCAGGTAGCCGTTGGTGCCGGCCCAGATGGAGACGACCTGGTTCTCGACCGGGTACGGCTGGTACTGGCCCTGCTTGAGCAGCTCCATGAGGCGGGCGCCACGGGTCAGCTGCTGGCGGGAAGCCGCATCCAGGTCCGAGGCGAACATGGCGAAGGCCTGCATGTCGCGGTACTGAGCGAGGTCCAGCTTCAAGGTGCCGGAGACCTTCTTCATGGCCTTGACCTGAGCGGAACCACCCACGCGGGACACCGAGATGCCCACGTCGACGGCCGGACGCTGGTTGGCGTTGAAGAGGTCCGACTGCAGGAAGATCTGGCCGTCGGTGATGGAGATGACGTTCGTCGGGATGTAGGCGGACACGTCGTTCGCCTTCGTCTCGATGATCGGCAGACCGGTCATCGAGCCCGCGCCCAGCTCGTCGGAGAGCTTGGCACAACGCTCGAGCAGACGGGAGTGCAGGTAGAACACGTCACCCGGGTAGGCTTCACGTCCCGGCGGGCGGCGCAGGAGCAGCGACACGGCGCGGTAGGCTTCGGCCTGCTTGGAGAGGTCATCGAAGATGATGAGGACGTGCTTGCCGCCGTACATCCAGTGCTGGCCGATGGCCGAACCGGCGTACGGTGCCAGGTACTTGAAGCCCGCGGGGTCGGACGCCGGGGAGGCCACGATCGTGGTGTACTCCAGGGCACCCTTCTCTTCCAGGGTCTGGCGGACAGCGGCGATGGTGGACGCCTTCTGACCGATCGCGACGTAGATGCAGCGAACCTGCTTGTCGACGTCGCCGGACTCCCAGTTGGCCTTCTGGTTGATGATGGTGTCCACCGCGATGGCCGTCTTACCGGTCTGGCGGTCACCGATGATCAGCTGACGCTGGCCACGGCCGATCGGGATCATGGCGTCGATGGCCTTGAGACCCGTCTGCATCGGCTCGTGAACCGACTTACGCTGGGTCACGCCCGGTGCCTGGAGCTCCAGTGCGCGGGTGCCCTCAGCCTTGATGTCGCCCAGGTCGTCGATGGGCTGGCCCAGCGGGTCAACCACACGGCCGAGGAACGCGTCACCGACGGGGACAGAAAGAATCTGACCCGTGCGGTGCACTTCCTGGCCTTCTTCGATACCGGTGAAGTCACCGAGTACGATCACGCCGATCTCACGGACGTCAAGGTTCTGGGCCAGGCCCAGAGTTCCATCCTCGAAGCGAAGGAGTTCGTTGGCCATGACCGAGGGAAGGCCCTCGACACGGGCGATACCGTCGCTGGCGGCGGTCACACGGCCGACCTCGACGCGCTCGGCATTGCCGGGCTCGTAAGACGCCGCGAACTCGTTCAAGGCATTGCGGACGTCGTCGGCATTGATGGTCAATTCGGCCATCTGCAGTCCCTGCTCTCCTGTTTCGTGATCATCGCTGCTCACGATGACCTGGTGTTCTGTCGGTAAGTTGTGCTTGCCTGGCTCAGCCGGCCAGCTTGCGGCGCAGTTCGCCGAGTTTGGTCAGCAGGGAAGCGTCAACCACTTCGTCACCGACCTTGACGCGGATTCCGCCGATGAGCTCCGGATCCACGACGGTGTTGACCTTGAGCTCCCGGCCGTAGAGCGCGTTCAGACCGGCCTGGAGGCGGGCCTGCTGCTCTTCGGTGAGGGGGCGGGTCACTTCCACCGTGGCGATCCAGCGCTCCTGGCGCTTGGCGGCCAACTCTGCAAAGCGCTCCACCAGCTTGGCCGGCTTGACGCCACGCGGGGCGACGACGGCCTGACGGATGAGGAGCTGTGCCTCTTCGCTGGCTCCGGGCACGAGCTTGCGTGCCAGGTCTGCCTTCTGCTGCGGTGCAGCAGCCGGCTCCACGAGGGCGCGCTGCAGCTCATGGCTGCCATCGACCACCGTGTTGAACGCGAAGAGATCGTTCTCCAGTGCTTCCAGCCCGGAAGCGCCGCGACCTGCTGCGGCGCCCTTGGACTCAGCGACGGCGATCGCCACGGTTGCGGCGATAGTTTCGAGCGCATCGCCGATGTCGCGGGAGTCAGCCCAGCGGGAGGCCGCCAGCGAACTGACGATCTGCTCTGCATCGGCTGAGACCTTGCCGGCCAGCAGTCCGCGGATCAGACCCGCCTTCTCCTCCGCGGTGCGCGAAGGATCCGTCAGAGCCCGGCGCAGACCGGCCGAGCCGTCAAGAGCCTCGAGGGTTCCGAAAAGCTCGTTTGCCAGGGACAGCGGAGCCGTGGGGAGCTTGGGCTCCACCTCGGCCAGCGCCGTCTTCAGCGATTCGCTCGATACACCTGCCATTACTGTGCTGCACCTGCGCTCTGGTTCTCCAGATCGGCGAGGAAGCGATCGACCACGCGGGATGCGCGGGCGTCGTCATCCAGCGACTCACCGACGATGCGCCCGGCGAGCGTCGTGGCAAGGCTGCCGACTTCGCTGCGCAGGGAGACGACGGCGGCCTGACGCTCTGCCTCGATCTGTACGTGGGCCTGCTCGGTGATACGGGCTGCCTCGGCGGCGGCCTTCTCCTTGAGGTCAGCCAGAATCTGGGCGCCTTCAGCACGGGCTTCTTCGCGGATGCGATTGGCCTCAGTGCGGGCGTCCGTCAGCTGCTGCTTGTACTCTTCCAGAGCGGCCGTAGCCTCGGCCTGGGCCTTCTCAGCCTTCGCGATGCCACCTTCGATGGCTTCGGCACGCTCGGCGTAGGTCTTCTCGAACATCGGGACAACGAACTTGACCACGATGAAGAGCAGAACCAGGAAGCCGACCAGGACCACGCCCATTTCCCAGACATTGGGAACAAGCGGGTTCGGAGACTCATGGGCTTGGTCTGCAGCAAGGATCAGCTGATCCATATTCACCCGTCCTATCTACTCGTAACTGATTTGGCGTAGGGGCTGAAGGTTTACTTCAGAACGAACGCGAAAACCAGGCCGAGGATGGCGAGGGCTTCGGTCAGGGCCAGGCCCAGGAATGCGATCGGCTGCAGCACGCGCTGCGCCTCGGGCTGACGAGCCACACCGTTGATGTAGGCCGCGAACACGAGACCCACACCGATGCCACCGCCGATGGCGGAGAGGCCGTAGCCAACGAGGTTGAGGGAGCCGTTGATTTCGCCGTTCATGGTTTTCCTTTCAGTCGCCGCGGAGCGGCTGTTACGGGGTTGTTTTTCCCCGAGAGGGGAAGTGTGGGTGAAGTCTTAGTGGCTGTCCGCGTGGAGAGCGCCTTCAATGTAGATGGCGGTCAGCAGCGTGAACACGTACGCCTGCAGCACCATGATCAGCGCTTCCAGCATGTACATGGCCACAGCGCCTGCCAGCACCAGCAGCGAGGTGCCCTTCAGCAGGACGTTCTCCTGGGCGATGAGGAACTCGATGCCGGAGCCCGCGATCATCACGATCAGGTGACCTGCCAGCATGGTCGCGAACAGACGGAGGCTGTGCGTGATGGGGCGGACCACGAAGTTCGAGATGATCTCGATCGGGACGACGAGCGGCAGGATGTAGAACGGCACGCCCGAGGGAACGGTCGCCAGCTTGAAGTAACGGATGCCGTTCTTCTTCACGCCGATCACGATCCAGGTGAGGTACACGAGACCTGCCAGCACGTAGGCGCCGCCCACGTGGGAGAAGGACGGCAGCTGGATCACGGGGATCGCGCCGTAGATGTTGTTCACCAGGATGAAGAAGAACAGGCTGAACAGCAGTGGGACGTACTTGATGAAGTCCTTACCGCCGATGATGTCCTTGGCGATGCCGTTACGGACGAAGCCGTAGGCGGACTCACCGGCGAACTGGAGCTTTCCGGGCACCAGCTGGCCCTTGCGGGCGGCGGCCACGAAGAACGCCGCAATGATGACCACGGAGAGGATCACCAGGAGCATCTGCTTGGAGAAGCCGTCCGCTGCACCCCAGGGCAAAATCGCCGGGAGGTGCATTTCGTCAATACCAGGCGGGTTGAAAGAACCCGAATCCTGAGCGGGGAGCGTAAGCGCGAACAACGCGTTTCCTCTCTGCAGTGTCCATCGTTGGGCAAATTAGCGGGGCTCCACGCTCGGTGAGCGGCTCCCCCTGTGAAATTATTTGGAAGGCGTGTGAGGCTTCTTCGAGTCCGTGCCGGAACTGTCAGCGCGGTGTTTGAAGAATCCATGCATCTGGGCGAGATAGAAACCGCCGACCGCCCCGAGCAATGCTCCGGCGAGTACAATCCAGCGGGTCCCCCACAGTGAATCCAGTCCCCACCCTATCAAACTCCAGACCAGGATTCCGCCGACGATATAGCTGAAGACCGCCATTCCGGCGTTGTAGCCGCCGTCGCCCTGATGCGAAGGATCGGCTTCCGACGGGCGCTTGTTTTCTGTCGCCATGTCAGCGGCCTCCTTCCGTGGTTCCGGAGGAGTCTTGTGCCTGTTCAGCGGCCTGGGTGGGCTCGTTGAAAATCAAGAGGCGGGCCTTGGAGAAACCATAGAGTTCCGCGATCTGCCACAAGACAACAGTCACGACTGCCGCAGTAACAAACCATCGGCCATGGAGCCAGCCGGGAGCACCGAGGACCAGGAACACGACGCCGAACACCACGACCTTCACGAAGTACAGCGCCACCATGAGGCCAATGGCCCCAGAGGGGTTGTTCCTGCCGACGAAGTGCCCGGCGAGCAGGGAGATCGCAAAGAAGACGATCACCAGTGCACCGCCGCAGAGCACGGACAGTGCGCCCAGTCCCCCGTTCATCACCACGGCGATGACCGCGGTGACGAGAAGACCGGCGGTGGCCGCCGCTGAGCTGAGTGCCAGAAGGCGGAGCCAGAGCGATCCGGGATCCCCCGCCGTCGTCGTCCGACGCCGAGAAGCCCTGGAAGGGCGGGGCGTGGATGCAGACATGGCGGCCTATCAGCGTGTGAGATGAGGGTGCGGAAGCTGAAGTGAACTTCCGGGGTTAAATTCTACACGAGATAGAAAGAGGGGTGATCGGTGCCTCAGGAGTCGTCGGCGGAGCGCGCGAGGCGGGGCTTGAGGGTCATCGCGGTGAGGATCGCGCACAGCACCAGCACCACGGTCACCACGGTCCCCCACGGGAAGAACGCCATCGCAGCGCAGCCGTAGGCGAGGACGGCGGTCCACGCGTACATGAGGAGCACGGCCGACCGGTCGGAATGCCCGAGGTCCAGGAGCTTGTGGTGCAGATGCCCACGGTCGGCGGCCCAGGGGGACCGGCCGCGCGCCGTGCGCCGCACCACGGCCGAGATGAGATCCAGCAGCGGGACGGCCATCACCATGAAGGGCAGCAGCAGCGGCAGCACGGTGGGCAGGCCGTTGACCCGCTCGTACAGCCCGGAACCCACCTGGCCCGTGGCCACGATGCCGGCGGAGGCCATGAGCAGGCCGATCAGCATGGCGCCGGAATCCCCCATGAAGATCCGCGCCGGATACCAGTTGTGCGGAAGGAAGCCCAGGCAGCTCCCCACGATCACGGCAGTGAGCAGCGTGGCCAGGTCCGAATAGTCGAGGAGCACGGCATTCCGGTGCACCCAGTACGCCATGAGGAAGAACGCCGAACCACCGATGATCGAGACACCCGCCGCGAGGCCGTCCAGCCCGTCGATGAAGTTCAGGGCGTTCATGGTGACGGCGATCAGGAAGGCCGTCACCGCGACGCTGAGGGGGTAGGAGGTGAGGTGGATCGGCTCCCCGAAGAACGGGATGACCGTCATGCGCACACCCCAGACGGCCACGACGAGCCCCGCGCCGAACTGCCCCAGCAGTTTGATCCACCACTTGAGGTCGATGAGGTCGTCCAGAAGTCCGACCAGCACGATCACGGCGGCGCCCGCGAGCACCCCCCAGGGCGAGGCGTTGCCTTTGAAGATGTCCTTGACGAAGAAGGACTGGCTGGCCACCAGGAGCGCCACCAGAACACCGGCGAAGATCCCCAGGCCGCCCAACCGGGGCACCGGTTTCGAGTGCTGGTCGCGGAGGCGGATCGGTGTGAAGAGCTCGTACCGGTTGCCCAGCGATCGGGCCAGCCACGTGGCGAAGTAGGAGACGACCATGGCGGTGAGCGCCATGAGGGAATACATGATCATGCGGAACGGCCCCGCGATGCGTGAGTGGGAACCAGGTCCCCGCTTCCGCGTCGGTTGTTCTTCTGCACTGATCCTGCTCTCATGGGATCGTCGGATCCGCGGTGTCCTGCGTTGCACCGTCCCGACGGCGACCGGACCACGTAATAAGGTTGACGGTAGTCAGGATACTCAGTCCGTGACGTGGTTGCGGGTTTCACCATACCAAGTGGTGACACGGCGACGTGGCAGAACACCCTGAGAGGAACACAATGAATCCGACCGTTGCCGTGGCGGCGGTGACCTTCGACCGTCCCGACGATCTCGAGGTCCTCCTCGGTTCACTGACGGCTCAGAGCGCACCGATCACCAGCATCTGCCTGGTGGACAGCGGCACCCGGCCGGCCTCCGACATCGCCGCACGGTATCCACAGGTGGACTACGTCCGGTCCGAGGCGAACCTCGGAGGCGGCGGCGGTTTCGCACTGGCCGCGCTGAAGGCCGTCGCCAGCGGCGCCGAATGGGTCTGGATGATGGACGACGACGCCGTCCCGCTCGGCGAGGACTGCCTGGCCACCCTGGTGCGGGAGGCCGAAGCGCGAGGACTCGACGCCGTCGTGCCCCTGGTCGTCTCCCCGCAGGACTCCAGCAGGCTCTCGTTCTTCTTCCGCCTGGACGGCAAGGTCACCCACGACCGCTCGGAGGTGGAACGACTGGGCTTCATCCCCGACGACGGGCACTTCTTCAACGGGGCGCTCATCCGTTCGGACGTGTTCTTCCGCGTGGGATTCCCGGACATCCGGCTGTTCATCCGGGGCGATGAGGTGGACTTCACCATCCGGCTCCGCAAGGCCGGGATCCGGTTCGGCACGGTGACCACTGCCGCCATCAGCCATCCGGCGGCGGAGGACGAGACGCAGCACGTCTTCGGAGCGCGCTGGCACGTGATCGTGCCGGGATCCGCGTTCAAGCGCTTCTATTACTACCGCAACCGGGGGTACCTCATCCGCCGCTACAAGCGGGTGAAGTCGTTCGTGGCCGACGTCGGCGGCTACACCGTGTATTTCCTGCGCCGCGGCGACCTCAAGGGGTATCTGGGCTGGCTCCGTGCGTTCTCGCTCGGCTTGCGGGAAAAGGGCTTCGCGCCGCTGGACCAGCAGAAGTTCTGATCCGGGCACGATCCGTGCCGCGCCCGGAGGGCGCGGGTCAGCCCCGGAACCTGCGCTGGACCAGGAGCCACGCGAGCTTCCACGGTTCCACGAACACGCGGTAGGCGACCCTGCGCGGATGGAACAGCAAGCGGTAGGCCCACTCGAATCCGAGGCGGCCGATCCACCGGGGCGCCAAGCGCTGGAGACCCGCCGTCTGCTCGATCGCGCCACCCACGGCGCAGTACACCGCGGGAAGGCCCTCAGCGGTCAGACGGCCGATGACCTGCTCCTGCAAGGGCATGCCGAGACCGACGAGCACGAGCTGAGGGCGGAATCCCCTGAGCCACGCCACGGCACGGGCCTCGGTCTCCGGGCCCCAGTCCTCACCTGACATGCCCTCCACCCGGGCGTCAGGAAGCCGTCGGGCCAGTTCCCCGACGGCGGCGTCATTGGCCTCCGCGCCCGCGCCCAGGACGGCGACACGGTCCAGACCGGGCACTTCACCGATCCGGTGCAGCCAGTCGGTGGTGCCAAGACGGTACTCCCCCGCACCCGACGCCGGCCCATGAGCCCGCGCCCAGAGTTTGGCGACGGGAGCTCCGTCCATCAGGACCACGGAACTCTTGTCATAGAACTCCGCGAAATCCGGATCGGACAAGCAGAGGGTGACGCTGTGCAGATTGTGCCCCGCCACGGTGTGGGTGCCGCCGTCGGACACGAGCCGTCCGAACTCTTCCAGAAGCTCCGTGGCGGTGCAGGGGGTCACCTCCACGCCGAGCAGAGGGACCCTCTCGCGCTTCACTCAGGCGTCCTTACCCGGTTCCTGCTGTCCGGGGATCCGCTCGGCCCCGGCGGACTGTGCCGTGTCATCCGTCGGGAGGTCGGCTGGGGCGTCGGGCGTTGCGGCTTCGGCTGTTGAGGCGTCCTCCGCCGATGGGGTGTCCTCCGATGAGTTGTCCTCCGCCGCAGCGTCGGCGGCGTCGGTGGCGGCGTCGGGGGTCTCCGGGGCATCGGTCTGTTCGGCCGGCTCGGCCGGCTCAGCGTCGTCCGCCACGTCGGCGTCCGTCGCAGCATCCTCACCGTTCAGCGCGCTGTCGGCGCCGGGCTGCCAGACGGGGACCTCCTGGCCGAACGCCAGGATCGAGGGGACCACGTCACGGAGATCTTCCAGTGCGATCGCACCCTGGCGCACCACACGGGCGCGGCTGCCGGTGCAGTCGACGATCGTGGACGGCAGGGCGATGTCCTCGCTCTCGGACTCGGCCGGGCGGGGTCCGCCGTCGAGGTAGACCTCCACGGACTCGGCGAGCTGTTCCTGGGCGTTGGCAGCCGTCTGCGCGGCCGGCTGACCGCTCCGGTTGGCCGAGGAGACCGCCAGAGGACCGGTCCGGGCCAGGATTTCCAGGGCCAGTTCGTCATCGGGGACGCGCAGCGCGACGGTGCCCTTGGTCTCGCCCAGGTCCCATTCCAGGGACGGCTGGGCGTGCAGGATCAACGTGAGCGCGCCGGGCCAGAACTTCTCCGCGAGCTTGCGGGCATCGTCGCCGATGTCCACGGCCAGCCCGTCCATGGTCTGAACCCGCGGGATGAGCACGGGCGGAGGCATGGTCCGGGAGCGGCCCTTGGCGGCCAGCAGGAGACGGACGGCCAGCGGGGAGAAGGCGTCCGCGGCGATCCCGTACACCGTGTCCGTGGGGAAGACGATGCACTGCTGTTCGGCGATGGCTCGCTGCGCGTGCGCCAGTCCCTCGAAGCGGGTTTCTTCCGTTGAGCAGTCGTAGCTAGAAGTCACGCTGACATTCTCCCATCTCTTTTCGGATCCAGAGTCCGTGCCGTGTCACACCTCCGGCAGAGGCGTCCGTCCCGGTGTCCACCTCAGACGCGACGGGCGGATGTGGCGCGGTCCAGGCCGTTGAGGTCCTGGTGGGTCCTCACGTCGGACCAGGCGGGATCCTGGCCCAGACGCGCGGCGAGCCACGGCGCCTGCACCTCGGCGTGCTCCATGATGAACCAGCCGCCCGGTCTGAGCAGACGCGCCGCACTGACGGCGGCCGCGAGAGGCAGCTCCATGCCGTCCACTCCCCCGCCGTACAGCGCCATCTCGGGGTCGTGCTCGGCGACCTCGGGTTCGCGGGGCACCGCTTCACTCGGGATGTACGGAGGATTGGACACCACCACATCCACCAGGCCGTTCAGTTCCGGCAGCGCGTCCCGCAGATCGCCCTGATGAAGCTCGACGCCGTGAGGCCGGGTGTTGCGCTCGGCCCAGGCGATCGCCAGCGGGCTCAGCTCCACGGCATGCACGCGCGAGCCCGGAACCTCATGCGCCAGCGAAGCCGCGATGGCTCCCGAGCCCGTGCCGAGGTCCACCAGAAGAGGTGCCAGGACCCCGTCGGTCCGCAGCTCGGCGCACCGGTCGACGGCCCACTGGACGACGGTCTCGGTCTCGGGCCTGGGGATGAAGACGCCCGGGCCCACGGAGAGTTCCAGGTGCCGGAAGGAGGCAACCCCGGTCAGATGCTGAAGCGGGATGCGTTCCGCGCGCTGTTCCACGAGGCTCTGAAACCCCACCGGGACGACGCGCGATCCCATGAGGACAGCGTGCTGCAGTTCCTTGAGGTCGAGGCCGAGGGTGTGCGCCAGGAGCAGCTCGGCGTCGCGGCGCGGACTCGGCACGCCCGCCGCGGTGAGCACGGCCGCGGCGGCCCGGACCGCAGGGGCCAGGGGCGCGCCGGAGCGCAGCGCGTCGTCGTCGTACACGGTGTTCCGCTACTCGCCGATGGCGTCCAGGCGGGCCTGCTCGTCCATCTCGATGGCGGACTGGATGACCGGGTCCAGATCGCCGTTCATGACGGCGTCCAGGTTGTACGCCTTGTACCCGGTGCGGTGATCCGCGATGCGGTTCTCCGGGAAGTTGTACGTGCGGATACGCTCCGACCGGTCCATGGTCCGGATCTGCGACTTACGGTGTTCGGCGCTCTCCGCGTCGAGCTGTTCCTGCTGGTGCGCCAGAAGACGGGCCCGGAGCACGCGCATGGCCGCCTCTCGGTTCTGCAGCTGGGACTTCTCGTTCTGCATGGCCACCACGATGCCCGTGGGCAGGTGGGTGATGCGGACGGCGGAGTCCGTGGTGTTCACGGACTGACCGCCGGGGCCGGAGGACCGGTAGACGTCGATCTTGAGATCGTTCTGGAGGATCTCGATCTCCTCGGGCTCGTCCACTTCGGGGAACACCAGGACACCGGCGGCCGAGGTGTGAATGCGGCCCTGGGATTCGGTCGCGGGGACACGCTGCACACGGTGCACGCCGCCCTCGAACTTCAGACGGGCCCAGACGCCCTCCGCGGGGTCGTTGGAGGATCCCTTGATGGCCATCTGGGCGTCCTTGTACCCACCGAGGTCGGACTCGTTGGCGGAGATCAGTTCGGTCTTCCAGCCACGGGCCTCTGCATAGCGGGTGTACATCCGGAGCAGGTCGGCTGCGAACAGCGCGGCCTCCTCACCGCCTTCGCCGCCCTTGACCTCGATGATGATGTTGCGGGCGTCGTCGGGATCGCGCGGGATGAGCAGACGGCGCAGCTTCTCCTGCGCGGCCGGCAGCTTCTCCTCGATCTGGGCGACCTCTTCGGCGAAGTCAGGATCCTCGGTGGCCATCTCGCGGGCGGCCTCCAGGTCATCGGTGAGTCCGCGCCAGATGTTGTACGCCTCCACGATGCCATTGAGCTGCGCGGAACGACGCCCCAGTTTGCGGGCCAGCGACTGGTCCGCGTAGACGGCGGGATCGCTCAGCTGCGCCTGGATCGCGGCATGCTCGTCGAGCAGACCCTGGACGGACTCAAACATGTTCTAAACCTCTTTCGACCTGGTCACCAGTTTATCGGGAGACGGCAAACGGGGATGGGACCGGCGTATGGCCGGTCCCATCCCCGTCAGGAGCTACTTGTCGTTCTCCGACTTTGCAGCCAGGGTGGTGCGCTGCACCTGGAGCAGGAACTCGGCGTTGCTCTGCGTCTCACGGATCTTGCTCGTGAGCAGTTCCAGGCCCTGCTGCTGCTCGAGGCCGGAGAGCAGACGGCGCAGACGCCACATGATCTTGACCTCGTCCGCGGAGAGCAGGTTCTCCTCGCGACGGGTGCTGGACGCGTTGACATCGACGGCCGGGAAGATGCGCTTGTCCGCCAGGTGGCGGGACAGGCGGAGCTCCATGTTGCCGGTGCCCTTGAATTCTTCGAAGATGACCTCGTCCATCTTGGAACCGGTCTCCACCAGGGCCGTGGCCAGGATGGTCAGCGAGCCGCCGTTCTCGATGTTGCGGGCCGCGCCGAAGAACCGCTTGGGCGGGTACAGCGCTGCGGAGTCGACACCACCGGAGAGGATGCGGCCGGAAGCGGGCGCGGCCAGGTTGTAGGCACGGCCCAGGCGGGTCATGGAGTCCAGGAGGACCACCACGTCCTTGCCCATCTCCACGAGACGCTTGGCTCGCTCGATGGAGAGCTCGGCCACCGTGGTGTGGTCATCAGCGGGGCGGTCGAAGGTCGAGGCGATGACCTCACCCTTCACCGTGCGCTGCATGTCGGTGACTTCTTCTGGACGCTCGTCCACCAGGACCATCATGAGGTGGACCTCAGGGTTGTTGGTGGTAATGGCGTTCGCGATCGACTGCAGGATGAGCGTCTTACCGGCCTTGGGCGGGGAGACGATCAGGCCACGCTGGCCCTTGCCGATGGGAGCCACGAGGTCGATGATGCGCGGGCCGATCTTCTTGGGATCGGTCTCCAGACGCAGTCGCTCGGACGGGTAGAGCGGAACGAGCTTGTTGAACTCGACGCGGTTCTTGAGCTCCTCCGGCTGCAGGCCATTGACGCTCGTGACGCGGACCAGAGCGTTGAACTTCTGTCGGTTGTTCTGCTGGTTGTTGTTCTCGCCCTCGCGGGGAGCACGGATCGCGCCGACGACGGCGTCGCCCTTGCGCAGGTTGTACTTGCGGACCTGGTTGAGGGTCACGTACACGTCCTGCGGGCCCGGCAGGTAACCGGAGGTGCGGATGAACGCGTAGTTGTCCAGGACGTCGAGGATGCCGGCCACGGGCACCAGGACATCGTCATCGCTCAGCTCGGTGTCGTCCACCTCGGGGCCCTGGTTACGGCCGCGGCGGCGCTCGTTGCGATCGCGGAACCGGTCGTTGCGATCGTTCCGGTCATTGCGGTCGTTCCGCTCGTTGCGGTCACGGCGGTTGCGACGGTTCCGGCGGTTTCCGCCCTCTTCCTCGTCGCCGCGGGTTTCCTGCTGGCGGTTGTCCTGCTGACGGTTATCCTGCTGGCGTGCGCCCTGCTGATTGCCGTTGGTCTGAGCGTTGCCCTCGCCATTGCGGGGGCCGCGCTCGGAGCGCTGACGGTTGCGGCGGTTGCCTTCGCCGTCACGGACGTCGCCCTGCTCGGAGGGAGCCTCGGTGGTCTCGGACGGGGTTTCGGAACGCTCGACGGCGTTCTCGCCGCCTTCGGCACGACGGTTGCGGTTGCGCGTGCGGGTGTTGCGGCGCTCGGAACCCTGCTCGCCGGAAGCGTTGTCGGCGTTGTCGGAGCGCTGCTCGGCGGCCGGAGCAGCCGTCTCGGCGGGTGCGGTCTCCGCAGCGGCTTCGGTCGCGGCGACGACGCCGTCGCTGCCCGCGCGGCGGGAGCGGCCACGGGTGCGGCTGCGGGCCGGCGCGGCGTCCGAAGAGGACTCCTGCTCGGAAGAAGCGGGCTGAGCGTCGGCCTTGGCCTCAGTCTTTGCCTCGGCCTGCGGCGCGGCGGCCTTGGCGGAGGAGGTCTTGGCGGCGGTCGCCTTGGTGGTGGCAGGCGCTTTGGCGGCTTCCTCGCCCTTGGCGGGACGATCGGCCACGGAGGAACCGCGCTGGTGGTCGGAAATGGCGGTCACGAGGTCGCCCTTGCGCATCCGGGAACTCCCGGAGATGCCGAGCTGGCTGGCAAGCGCCTGCAGCTGGGCGAGCTTGAGGCCCGCCAGGCCGCCGCTCTTCGCTGCCGGTGCAGCGGAGCTTGTCTTGTCCACATCCGTAGTCAGGACAGTGGTTTCAGTCACGAAGGATCCTTCCCCCTCGATGGCGTCCGGGCTGGAGCCGGACGGTTGGGTTGACAGCACAGGCCTTCAGATCATCCTGGGCTGCTCATGACCGCGCAATGGGGCGGAGCACGAGTTTTTGCAAGGAATTTGCCGCGCGAAACACACGGTCCAAGAAGAGGATCCGCGGGTGGATTCCCCGCGCGCAAAAAGTGGCATCCACTGCGGATTTACCGCGGATGCACTTCCACTTTAGCACCTTCACGGTCCACGGCCGGTCGCAGAACACGCCACGACACCGCGGCCGATTCCCGCTGCCGGATGAATTCCTCCACCTCTGCGGCCTCCGCGGCCGAACGGGCGAGGGTCATGACCGTGGGACCGGCTCCGGAAACGACGGCGGCGTGGCCGCGTTCGCGCAGCGCGGCGATGAGATCCGCGCTGGGCTGCATGGCCGTGGCGCGGTAATCCTGGTGGAGGTAGTCCCGAGTCGCCGGGACGAGCAAGTCCGGCTGTGACGTCAGCGCCGCCACGAGCAACGCGGCCCGGCCGGAGTTCATGGCCGCGGCGTGGTGGTCGACCTGCGCCGGCAGAAGCGTCCGGGCGAGTTCCGTGGAGAGCTCGAAGTCGGGAATCGCGACGACGGGGACCACGTCCGCGTGCACCTCCGCGCGGGCGCTGCGGAACTCCGCGCCTTCCTGCCAGGAGAGGGCGAGGGCGCCGAAGATCGCCGGTGCGACGTTGTCCGGGTGCCCTTCCAGCTCACTCGTGAACTGCAGGACCCAGTCCAGCCCGCGGCGGGACTCCTCCGGCACCAGGCCGTTGGCTGCGAGAGCTGCGGCCACGACGGCGGCGGCCGAGCTTCCCAGCCCGCGTCCGTGCGGAATGACGTTCTCAGCGCTCAGGTGCAGACCCTGGTGCCGGTACCCGAGCTGGGCCAGGGCTGACTCGAGAGAACGGACCACCAGGTGGCTGCCGTCCCGGGGCACGGATTCCGTGCCTTCACCCGTGAGGGTGAATTCGAGGGCGCCGGACTCGAGGGTCTCGACCGTCACGGTGTCGAAGAGCTGCACGGCCAGGCCGAGGCTGTCGTAGCCGGGGCCGAGGTTCGCGCTCGTCGCCGGGACGCGGACGGTGACGGAAAGACCGGACGGCAGTGCGACGAGAGACGCCGCACCGCCGTCGTGATGGTGAGCCAAGACCTAGCCCTCGAAGCCGAGGGCCGCGGCCACGGAGACCACGTCGTTCTGCACCTTGACCGGGGAGACATCACTGCCGTCCTCGGTGCGCAGGGCCCACTGGGGATCCTTCAAGCCGTGACCGGTCACGGTGATGACGATGGTCTTGCCGGTGGGGACTTCGCCCGCGGCATGCTTCTTGATCAGACCGGCGACACCTGCGGCGGAGCCGGGCTCCACGAAGACGCCCTCCTTGCTGGACAGCCAGCGGTGGGCGGCGAGGATCTCCTCATCGGTGACGGCCTCGATCAGGCCGCCCGACTCGTCGCGGGCGGCGACGGCGGTGTCCCAGGAAGCGGGATTGCCGATCCGGATGGCGGTGGCGATCGTCTCGGGATGAGTGATCGGGTGTCCGGCCACGAACGGCGCCGCGCCGGCCGCCTGGAAGCCCCACATGGCGGGGGTGCGCGTCGCGACGGCGGCGAGTTCGCCGGCGGTCGCGGACTGGTACGGCGCCGCGTACTCCTTGTAGCCCTTCCAGTACGCGCTGATGTTGCCGGCGTTGCCGACGGGCAGCACGTGGATGTCGGGGGCGTCGCCCAGGGCGTCGACGACCTCGAAGGCGCCGGTCTTCTGGCCTTCGATACGGGCCGGGTTGACGGAGTTCACGAGGAACACCGGGTACGCCTCGTTCAGCTTGCGGGCGATCTCGAGGCAGTCATCGAAGTTGCCGTCCACCTGGAGCAGCGTGGCGCCGTGGGCGATGGCCTGGGACAGCTTGCCCATGGCGATCTTGCCTTCGGGCACCAGAACGGCACAGCGAAGGCCGGCCGAGGTCGCGTAAGCCGCGGCGGACGCCGAAGTGTTGCCGGTGGAGGCGCAGACCACGGCCTGCGCTCCTGCCTGCACGGCGGCCGTCATGGCCATCGTCATGCCGCGGTCCTTGAACGAACCGGTCGGGTTCATGCCCTCGACCTTGAGGTAGACGGTGTTGCCGGTGAGCTCGGAGAGCTTCTGGGCGTGCACCAGAGGAGTGCCGCCTTCGCCCAGGGTGATGACCCTGGTGCTCTCGTCGACAGGCAGACGTTCGGCGTATTCGCGGATCACGCCGCGCCACTGATGAGCCACTTAGACACCTTCCACACGGAGGACGGACGTCACGTCTTGCACGACGTCCAGTTGAGAAATGGATGCGACGGTCGCCGCGAGGTCCGCCTCGCTGGCCCGGTGCGTCACGATCCGCAGTTCGGCGGACTGATCAGCACTGCTGATGCTCTGCCGGAACAGTTCGATGGACACACCGTTGTCACTGAAAACCTGAGCGATCCGGGCGAGGACACCCGGCTGGTCGGCTACCCGCAGACCGACGTGGTAGCTGGTCCGGCTGGCCGAGATCGGCAGCGCCGGGACATGGCCCGTGGTGGTCTCGGTGCGGCCAGGGCCTCCGAGCACGATCCGTCGTGCCGCAGACACGAGGTCGCCCAGGACGGCGGACGCGGTCGGAGTGCCGCCCGCGCCCTGGCCGTAGAACATCAGCTCGCCGGCGTTCTCCGCCTCGACGAACACGGCGTTGAACGCTCCCCGGACCGCGGCCAGCGGGTGCTCCCGCGGCAGGAGGGTCGGGTGGACGCGGACGCTGACGCCCTCGGCGTCGGCGTCGTCCGTCAGCTTCTCGGCGATGGCGAGCAGCTTGATGACGAATCCGGCGTCCTTGGCGGCGGCGATGTCCGCAGCGCTCACCTTGGTGATGCCCTCGCAGTACACGTCGTCGAGGGAGAACCGGGTGTGGAAGGACAGGGCGGCCAGGATCGCGGCCTTGGCCGCGGCGTCGTGGCCCTCCACGTCAGCGGTGGGGTCCGCTTCGGCGTACCCCAGTCGCTGTGCCTCCGCCAGGGCGTCCTCGAACTGGGCTCCCGTGGAATCCATCTGATCCAGGATGAAGTTCGTGGTGCCGTTGACGATGCCGAGCACCCGGGTGATGCGGTCACCCGAGAGGCTGTCACGGATGGGACGCAGGATGGGGATGGCACCCGCGACGGCGGCCTCATACGAGAGCTGCACACCCGCCTTGTCCGCCTCTTCGTAGAGGGTGGGGCCGTCCTGGGCGAGCAGCGCCTTGTTGCCCGTGACCACGCACGCGCCGTGGCGGACCGCGGACAGGATCAGACTGCGAGCGGGCTCGATGCCGCCCATCAGCTCGATGACGAGGTCGGCGCCGGCCACGAGAGACTCGGAGTCGGTGGTGAAGAGCTCCCGGGGAAGCTCGACGTCACGGGGCGCGTCGATGGTGCGGACGCCGATGCCGACGAGCTCCAGACGGGCACCGGTGCGGGCGGCCAGGGTCTCCGCGTCCTCGAGGAGGATGCGGGCCACCTGAGATCCCACGTTGCCGCAGCCCAGAAGCGCGACCTTGAGGGTCTTGGTCTCATTCACGTCAGTCTTCACGACATCAGAGTTCACAACGTCGGTGTTCACAGCTGTCCGGCTCCCATGTCTCGGTTCAAGAGGTCTTCCTCGGTTTCCCCACGAATGATCCACCGGGCGGTCCCGTCGGAGACCGCGACCACTCCCGGACGTGCCAGGTAGTTGTAGTTGCTCGCGAGTGCCCAGCAGTAGGCACCGGTGCCCGGCACGGCCAGGAGATCACCGGCCCTGACATCCGAGGGCAGGTAAACATCTTTAACAACAATGTCCCCGCTCTCGCAATGTTTGCCCACCACTCGGGACAACTGGGCGGGAGCATCCGAGGATCGGCTGGCCAGGGCGGCCGAATAGTCGGCGTCATAGAGCACCGGGCGGGCGTTGTCGCTCATGCCGCCGTCGACCGAGACGTAGCGCCGCGGATACGTCTGCTCCGCGTCGTCCGGCGCCTCGACCTGGACGGTCTTCCGAGTGCCGACTTCGTACAGCGTGAAGGTGGTGCTGCCGACGATCGCCCGGCCGGGCTCGATCGAGATGCGCGGGCACACGATGCCCAGCTCGCGGCAGGTCTCCCTCACGACGCCGGCCAGGGCCTGCGCGATCTCGGCCACCGGGCGCGGGGTGTCCACGGGGGTGTAGGCGATGCCGTGGCCTCCTCCGAGATCCATCTCCGGCAGGACGATCCCGTGTTTGCGCTGCATCGCGTCGTGGAACGCGAGCAGCTTCCTGGCCGCGACAGCGAAGCCGTCCGCCTCGAAGATCTGCGATCCGATGTGGCAGTGCAGGCCCAGGAGTTCGATGCCCTCCAGTGCCACGGCCGCATCCACGGCCTGCTCCGCCGCGGACAGGGCCGGGTCGATGCCGCGCAGTTCAGCATCCTCTGCGGTGCCCGGCGCCATGGAGAGACCGAACTTCTGGTCCTCATGGGCCGTGGCGATGAACTCATGGGTGTGGGCGTGCACCCCGGGCGTCAGCCGCAGCATGACCTTCGCGGTTGCCGGCCGGCCGGGCTCCTGAGCGCCCTTGTCCTGAACGCCCTTGTCCTGAGCGCCTTCGGCCCGCCGGCGCTGGACGATGTCCGCCACGCGCTCCAGCTCGTCGATGCTGTCCACGACGATCCGGCCGAGGTTCATGTCCAGGGCACGGTTGATCTCGGCGACCGACTTGTTGTTGCCGTGCAGTCCGAGCAGTTCACCGGGGAAGCCGGCTCGCTCAGCGACCGCCAGCTCGCCACCGGAACAGGTGTCGAGCCGGAGCCCTTCCTGACGGACCCACCGGGCGACCTCGACACTCAGGAAGGCCTTGCCCGCGTAATAGACGTCCACTCCCCCGCAGAGGTCGGCGAAGGCCTCGTTGAACGCATCACGGAACGCCCGGGCACGAGCACGGAAGTCACCTTCGCTCAGCACGAAGAGAGGAGTGCCGAACTGCTCCTTCAGAGAGCTGACGGTCACCCCGTCCACGGTGAGTTCGCCCGCGTCGGACCGTGCGACGTCGTGCGCCCAACTCGGGGCGTGCAAGGCGTTCAGATCGGAAGGAAGCTGCAGCCATTCCGGGGCCAGCGGACTGGGCCCGGTCACGTCCACGCCGCTCACTACATCCGCTCCGGGGCGGAGACGCCGAGGAGCGCGAGGCCGTTGGCCAGGACCTGGCTGGTGGCGTCGTTGAGCCACAGCCGGGTGCGGTTGACCGTGGTCACCTCTTCGTCGCCCTGCGGGGTGACGCGACAGGCGTCGTACCAGCGGTGGTACGCCCCGGCGATGACCTCGAGGTGGCGGGCGATGCGGTGCGGCTCCCGGAGCTCGGCGGCCTTCGCCACGATGGACGGGAAGCTGCCCAGCTGGGACAGCAGCTCGTTCTCGGTGGGATCGGTCAGCAGCGACGCGTCGAATTCGCTGCGGTCCACGCCCGCAGCCACGGCGTTGCGCGCCGTGCCACGGGAGCGGGCGTGCGCGTACTGCACGTAGAAGACGGGGTTCTCGTTGCTGTTCTTCTTGAGGACCTCAGGCTCCAGCGTGATCGGCGAGTCCGCGGGGAAACGAGCCAGCGAGTAGCGCACCGCGTCCTTGCCGAGCCAGCTGATGAGGTCCTTGAGCTCGATGATGTTGCCCGCGCGCTTGGACAGCTTCGCGCCGTTCACCGACACGAGCTGCCCGATCAGGACCTCGATGTTCTTCTCCGGATCGTCACCGGCGCAGGCCGCGATGGCCTTGAGGCGGTTGACGTAGCCGTGGTGGTCGGCGCCGAGAAGGTAGATCTTCTCCTCGAAGCCGCGGTCCCTCTTGGTGAGGTAGTACGCGGCGTCCGCGGCGAAGTACGTGGGCTCGCCATTGGCGCGGATGAGGACGCGGTCCTTGTCATCCGTGAAGTCCGTAGTACGCAGCCAGACGGCGCCGTCCTGATCGAAGACATGACCCTGCTCGCGCAGGCGGTCCACCGAGGCTTCAAGTGCGCCGGACTCGTGCAGGGTCCGCTCCGAGAAGTACACGTCGAAATGCACGTCGAAATCGGCCAGCGTCTGCTTGATGTCCTCGAGCTGCGCCTGGTAGGCGGCCTCGCGGACGATGGGCAATGCGGCCTCATCGGTCAGTTCCCGGATGGCGGGGTGTTCGCGGAGGACCTCGTGGCCCAGGTCCACGATGTACTGGCCGGGGTAGCCGCCCTCCGGCACGTCCCGGCCACGCAGGCGGGACAGCACCGAGTTGGCGAACACGTTCATCTGGCTGCCGGCGTCGTTGATGTAGTACTCGGCCGTGACTTCGGCGCCGGCGGCACGCAGCACGCGGGCGATGGAATCGCCCAGCGCCGCCCAGCGGGTGTGGCCGATGTGCAGCGGACCCGTCGGGTTGGCGGAGACGAATTCCATGTTGACCGTGTGGCCCGCGAGCGCGTCATTGTTGCCATAGGTGGCGCCCGCCTCGACGATGGTGCGCGCGAGCTCGCCGGCGGCGCCTGCGTCCAGGGTGATGTTGATGAAGCCGGGACCGGCGATGTCCACCGAAGCGACGCCGTCCACACCTTCGAGCTTCGCGGCCAGAATGGCGGCGAACTCGCGGGGCGAGAGGCCGGCGCGCTTCCCGAACTGCATGGCGGCGTTGGTGGCCCAGTCGCCGTGCTCCCGATTCTTCGGTCGCTCCACACGGACCTCGGCCTCCAGCGCCTCGGCGGGGAGGTTGATCGAGCCGTCAGCGACGGCGTCCTTCAGGCATGCGGTGATTGCTGCGGAAAGCTGTTCGGGAGTCACCCCTCAATCCTACGGGGAGGGGCCTGCCCGGCGGAAAAGCATGAACCCGCCATGTGGACAGCTTCGGACGGGTTGTCCACATAGAGCATCCATTCTCAGGAAACTCTGGACATACGCCCAGCAAGGCGATTTACGGTGGAGCCAGCCCTCTGGGTCTCCATCCCTTCTTCCCCCACCAGGAGCATCGATGACCACCTCCACCCCTTCTCTGAAGATCCTGGCCGGCACCGCCGCCGGGCTGGCCGTGCTGGCCGGCGCCACGGCCTGCGCCCCGGCGAAGCAGGGGACCTCGACCGCCGATGTCTCCCCCACAGGCGGCGCGTCCAGTGCCGCAGGCAGCACCGGAGCCCCTGCCACCCCTGGTCACTACAAGGACGGCACCTACAGCGCGGACGGGCATTACACCTCGCCCAACGGTGAGGAGACCGTGGGGGTCACTCTCACGCTGGCATCCGGCAAGATCAGCGATGTCAAGATCGCCACCCATCCCACCAGCGCGAACACCCAGCTGTTCCAGAACCGCTTCGCCGGCGGCATCAAGGACCTGGTGGTGGGCAAGAGCATCGATGAACTCGACGTGAGCCGGGTGGCCGGATCGAGCCTGACCAGTGGCGGATTCAAGGACGCGGTGGAGGCCATCAAGAAGCAGGCGGGCTGAGCCCGGTATGAACAGTCCCCTGGAATTCGACGCGATCGGCACCCGCTGGTGGATCCGGGCCGAGGGAATCACCGAACGGACCGAAGCAGACATCCGGCGGAGGATCGACGAGTTCGACGGCGTGTGGTCGCGTTTCCGCTCCGACTCCAAGGTCGCGCGCTGGGCGGCCGAGCCCGCCCCACGGGACGGCGCCGAGCGGACTCTGGCGCTCCCCGCCGAGGCAGCACCCCTCGGGCGCCTGTACCGGGAGCTCCACGATCTGAGCGGAGGCTCGGTGACCCCCTTCATCGGGGAGTCCCTCGTGCGGCTGGGCTACGACGCGGCCTACTCCCTGACTCCACGCGGCCCAGCCGTCCCCGCGCCCGTCTGGGGCCGGGACGTGCGCTGGGAAGACCGGACCGTGTCGGCAAGCGCGCCGGTCCTGCTGGACATCGGCGCGGCGGGCAAGGGACTTCTGGTGGATCTGGTCTGCGGAGTCCTCGAGGACGCCGGGGTTTCCGACTACCTGGTCGACGCCGGCGGCGACCTCCGGCACTCGGGCTCCGTGGCTGAGCGGATCGGGCTGGAGAGCCCCTTCGACAGCAGCCGGGCGATCGGCGTCGTCGCGGTCCATCAGCAGGCGCTCGCGGCCTCCGGCACCGCGCGCCGCGCATGGGGCCGCGGGCTGCACCACGTCCTGGACGGCCTGACGGGCGAACCCGTGCGGCGAGTGGTGGCAAGCTGGGTTCTGGCACCCGAGGCCATGCAAGCCGACGGGCTCGCCACGGCGCTGTTCTTCGTCCCCGGCCATGAGCTGGCGGCGCGCTACGGCGTGGAGTGGCTGACCGTGCACAGCGATGGGCACGCCGAAGGTTCCGAGCACTTCCTGGAAGGCCTGTTCTGATGTCCGCACTTCTGAGCGTCACGCAGCGTGTGACCCGGCCGCTGGGCCGACTGTCGATGACCCGCGTGGTGGCGCTGTCCCTCGGCGTCCTGATCGTCTACAGCCTCGTTCTGGACGCCCTCGGCTGGACCGAGTTCGGTGTTCCCGAACTGTGCCTCCACCTGTTGCTCTGCCTTGCGGCGACCACGCTGTCCAACGGAGCCTGCGCCCTGTTGTTCCGGATGCGGCCCTACTGGGATTCGTCGCTGGTCACCGCCGGCCTGCTGTACTTCCTCTTCTGGCCGGCGACGGGCTTCCGCGAGGGGCTGGGCGTGGCGCTGGCCGCCGTGCTGGCCTCCGCGTCGAAATACGCTCTCGCCTGGCATGGCCGGCATCTGTTCAACCCTGCCGCGCTCGGGGCCTTCATCATCTCGCTGACAGGTCTGAACGCGGCGACCTGGTGGGTGGGCTCCCCTCTGCTGCTCTGGGCGGTGGTTCCGCTGGGTCTGCTGGTGCTCTACCGGGCCGGCCAGTTCCCGGTGGCCCTCACGTTCCTGGGAGCCTCGCTGGTGACGGCCATCGCCGTGGCCCTGGGCCGCGGAATGTCGGCGGCGGAGGTGCCCGCGCTGTGGTTCACGAGTCAGGCCACGGTGTTCTTCGCCTGCTTCATGCTGAGCGAACCGCTCACCCTTCCGCCGCGACGGTGGCAGCGAATCCTGGTCGGCGTCCTGGTCGGAGTGCTTTTCAGCCTGCCGTTCTCCCTCCAGCTCGGCGCCGTGATCCTCTCGAATGCCCCGGAGGCCGTGCTGCTCGTGGGCAACATCCTCGCGTTCATCCTCCGACCCAAGAGTTCCAGCCTGGTGACGTTCCTCGATCACCGACCGGTCGGCAAGGACATCACCGAATTCACCTTCCGCGCCGCTGACGACCCACGCCTCGCCGCGGGTCAGTATGTGGAACTCACCATTCCGGTTCCCGGCATCGGTTCCTCGCGGCGGGTGTTCAGCCCGGTCGCGGCCGGCGACGGTGACCTCCGGATCGCCACCCGCATGCCGAGCCAGCCATCGCCCGCCAAGAAGGCCCTCTACGACATGGAGACAGGCACGGCGCTCCGCCTGAGCCGCACCGGGGGCGAATTCCTGCTCGGCCCGTCGGACCGCCCGGCACTTCTGGTCGCGGGAGGCATCGGGATCACCCCGTTCGTGGGGATGCTGGATGGCGCCACTGCCGGGTCCCTCCCGGACACCGTGGTCCTGTACTCCGTGCGGGACTACGACGACGCCGCCTACCTCGGCGCGCTGGCCCGCTCCGGCGCGAAAATCCTCCTGCGCACCTCCGCGCCGCTCCCTGAGGGCGCCCAGCTGCCCAACGGTGTCGAGCACGTGGGCAGCGAGCGTTTCAGCGCCGCGCGGATCGCCGAACTGGTGCCCGACGCCGCAGGGCGGCATGCGCTCGTGTCCGGCGCCCCGGACTTCGTCGCCGCCCTCCGCGGCGCCCTACGTGCCGCAGGAGTCCGACGGGTGAAGAGCGATTCCTTCCTGGGGTACTGATCCTGCTGTTCCCTCGGTGAGAACCAGCCCGTGGTCTGCACCTCCAGGGCTTGCCGGACGAGTGCCGATTTCGCATCCGGAGGTGGATTCCTGCTAAGCTCGAGGACGTTCCGGGGCCACCCCGGGATCCCTGGCCCGCCCTCGTAGCTCAGGGGATAGAGCGTCTGCCTCCGGAGCAGAAGGCCGTAGGTTCGAATCCTATCGAGGGCACCAGATACAGCGAGAGCCCCGGTTCCACGGAACCGGGGCTCTCGTCATTTCTCCCTTCCCCGGATCGGCACGACTGATCAGTCCGCAGACGCCGAGCACGGGGCGGGCAATCACGCAACGCAGCGCCCGGGAGACCGAGGTGCGGCAGCTTGCGTCAAGGGGCCCCGCGCCCAGGCCCCATCGTCAGCCAGCAACAGAGCGCGGGGAAAGCAAGCAGAGCACCTCGGTCACCCGGGCATCCACACCGAAGCATTCCTTTCAGCCGGGCGATCCGGGACAACTAGACTGATCAGGTCATGCCTCTGAACATCACATACCCTGCCGCGCTCCCCGTCTCCGAACGCCGTGAGGACATCATGGCCGCCATCTCGGAGAACCAGGTGGTCATCGTGGCCGGCGAGACCGGCTCCGGCAAGACCACGCAGCTGCCGAAGATGTGTCTGGAACTCGGCCTGGCCGAGCACGGCCTGATCGGCCACACACAGCCCCGTCGTCTGGCCGCCCGCACCGTCGCGGAGCGCATCGCGGAGGAACTGGACGTGGAACTCGGCCAGGAAGTGGGCTATCAAGTGCGCTTCACCGGTGAGGTGGGGCCGCAGACCCAGGTCAAGCTCATGACGGACGGCATCCTGCTCGCGGAGATCCAGCGGGACCGTCTCCTGCGCAAGTACAGCGTCATCATCGTGGATGAGGCCCACGAGCGCAGCCTCAACATCGACTTCATCCTCGGATACCTCAAGCGCCTGCTGCCCCAGCGGCCGGATCTGAAGATCATCATCACCTCGGCCACGATCGATCCGGAGCGCTTCGCCCGGCATTTCGGCGGAGAGGACACCCCGGCACCGATCGTCGAGGTCTCCGGGCGCACCTTCCCCGTGGAGATCCGCTACCGCCCGCTGTCCGAACCGGGCGGCGAAGAGGAACTGGACGACGAACTCGAAGAGGACCGCGACCCCGTGGACGCCGTCTGCGACGCCGTGGACGAGCTCTCGCGCGAAGCGCCCGGCGACATCCTGGTGTTCTTCTCCGGCGAGCGGGAAATCCGCGAAGCCGCGGAAGCGCTGCAGGGCCGTCTCCCCCGCAACCCCCGCCTCGCCGACGCCGAGATCCTGCCGCTGTTCGCACGGCTGAGCCTCGCGGAGCAGCACAAGGTGTTCAACCCGGGACCGCGCCGTCGCATCGTCCTGGCCACCAACGTCGCCGAAACGTCGCTGACGGTCCCCGGCATCAAGTACGTGATCGACACCGGCACCGCACGCATCTCCCGGTATTCGCACCGGACCAAGGTCCAGCGGCTGCCCATCGAACGCGTGTCCCAGGCGTCCGCGAATCAGCGGTCCGGTCGTTGTGGCCGTGTCAGCGACGGCATCGCCATCCGGCTGTACTCGGAGGACGATTACCTCGGCCGTCCTGAGTTCACCGACCCCGAGATCCTCCGCACCAATCTGGCCGCCGTCATCCTCCAGATGATCGCGATCGGCGTCGCGCGCACTCCGAAGGACGTCGAGGGCTTCCCCTTCGTCGAGTCGCCGGACACCCGCGCGGTCAACGACGGCGTCACCCTCCTGCGCGAGCTCGGCGCCCTTCCCGCGCCGGGCGAGTCGGCCGATGCGGCCCCTTCTGAGAGGGCCAGCGCTGACGGCACCACCGGTGGCGGCAAGGCCGGCCGTGGCGAGCGCGGCGGCGGGCGGGGCCGTGGCGAGCGTTCCGGGGGCCGCAAGCCGTCCGGGCTGACCGCCGTCGGGCATCAGCTGGCCCAGCTCCCCGTGGATCCGCGCCTCGGCCGCATGATCGTGGAGGCCGCCCGCCGCGGCTGCGCCCGTGAGGTCATGGTGCTGGCCGCCGCACTGACCATTCAGGACCCGCGCGAACGGCCCACCGACAAGCAGCAGCAGGCCGCGGAGAAGCACGCCCGCTTCAAGGATGAGAAGAGCGACTTCACCGGCTATCTGAACCTGTGGAACTACCTGCAGGAGAAGCAACGGGAGCTCTCCTCGAGCCAGTTCCGCCGACTGTGCCGCACCGAGTTCATCAATTACCTCCGGGTCCGGGAGTGGCAGGAGCTCTACGCGCAGCTCCGGCAGCTCGCCAAACCGCTCGGCATCGCGGTGGACAACAGCCGGGACACCGATCCGGTGGGCCTGCACGACGTGATCCACCAGTCCCTCCTGTCCGGTCTGCTCAGCCAGATCGGACTCTACGACGAGCGCAAACGCGAGTATGCGGGCGCCCGCGGCACCCGTTTCGCCATCTTCCCCGGCTCAGCGCTGTTCAAGAAGTCCCCGGCCTTCGTCATGGCGGCAGAGCTGGTCGAGACCAGCCGTCTCTGGGCGCGGGTCGCCGCGGCGTTCGCGCCAGAGTGGGCCGAGCTGGTGGCGCCGCAACTGGTCAAGCGGACCTTCAGCGAACCGCATTGGTCCTCGAAGTCCGGCTCCGTCATGGCCTATGAGAAGGTCACGCTCTACGGCGTGCCCATCATCCCCAAGCGCCGCATCAACTATGCCTCCGTGGACCCGGAACTCTGCCGCGAACTGTTCATCCGGCACGCCCTGGTGGACGGCGAATGGCGCACCCACCACAAGTTCTTCCAGCGCAACCGCGCCCTCCTGCGGGAGGTGGAGGAACTCGAGACCCGCATGCGCCGCCGCGACATCCGGGCGGATGATGAGACGCTGTTCGAGTTCTACGACCAGCGGATCGGCCGCGAGGTCGTCTCGGAACGGCACTTCGACGCCTGGTGGAAGCAGGCCCGCCAGCAGGATCCGGGCCTGCTCGACTTCGACCGCGCCCTCGTCATGAGTGACGAGGCCGATGACCTGGACGAGTCGGCCTTCCCCCGGACCTGGCATCAGCAGGGCTTCGAGTTCCCGCTGAGCTACGAGTTCCATCCCGTGGCCCCGGGCGCCACCCCGGATCCGTCCGACGGCGCGACCGTGGAGATCCCGGCGCTGTTCCTGAACCAGGTGGATCCCGAGCCCTTCCGCTGGCAGATCCCCGGCCAGCGTGTCGAGCTGGTCACCGCCTTGATCAAGTCCATGCCCAAGGCGGTCCGGAAGAACTTCGTCCCGGCTCCGGATGTCGCCCGGCAGGCCGTCGCGGCACTGGACACCGACTTCTCCCCCACCGAGGACCGGATCGAGAACGCCCTGGCGCTGACCCTTCGGCGGCTCCGTGGTCAGGTGGTCCCGGACGGCAGCTTCTCCTGGGACTCCGTGCCGCCCCACCTGCGCATGAGCTTCCGCGTGGTGGACGCGAAGGGCAAGGTTCTCGGCGACAGCAAGGACCTCGCCGCGCTCCAGGACGAACTCGCCCCCGCCACACGCCGGGCGATCGCGGAGAGTCTGGGCGCCACACCGAAGTCGGTGAACGGCACGCCGGGCAGGCCGGGTAAGGCCGTCGGGAAGACCGGCGCCGGCGCGCGCACTCCGGACAGCACGACGACGGCGGGCGCCCAGCCGGGCCTGCACGCCTCGGGCGTCGCGGAGCTGAGCGGGCTCAAGGACTGGGCCGCGCTGACCGCCGCGAGTGGCGGCGTGATCCAGCGCAGCGTGAGCCGGCAACTCAGCGGCCACACGGTCACGGGCTACCCGGCGCTCGTGGATGAGGGCTCCACGGTCGGCCTGCGCGTGTTCCAGACCGCCGAACGCCAGGAAGCCGCCATGCGTGCTGGTGTCATCCGCCTGCTCGCCCTGAAGATCCCCGCCCCGGACCGCTATGTCCTCGAACACCTGAGCAACACCGAGAAACTGACGTTCAGCCAGAACCCGCACGGCAGCGTGAGCGAGCTGATCGCGGACTGTGCCCAGGCCGCGATCGACAAACTGGTGCCGGCCCAGCTTCCCTGGGACACCAAGGCGTTCGACGCGCTCTACGAACAGGTCCGGGCCGACCTCATCGACACCGTGTTCACCGTGACCGCGGTGGTCGAGCGCATCCTCGCCAGCGCCCGCCGGATCGAGAAGCAGCTCAAGGGCAGCACGAGCCTGGCACTCATCAGCGCGCTGAACGACGAGAAAAGCCATCTGTCCCAGCTCGTGTACCGCGGGTTCGTCGCACAGACGGGTTACCAGCAGCTCGCTCAGCTGCCGCGGTACCTGAATGCCATCGAACGCCGGCTCGAGAAGCTGCCGACGAACGTCCAGCGCGACGCCAACAACATGGCGGTCGTCCAGCGCCTGGAGGATGAGTACGACGACGCCGTGGCGGCACTCCGCTCGGGCGAAGGACCCGGCCCCGAGTTAACCCATGTGCGCTGGATGCTGGAGGAACTGCGGGTCAGCCTGTTCGCCGTCGAGCTCGGCACGCAGTATTCGGTGAGTGAAAAGCGGATCCGCGTCGCGCTGAACAAGGCCCTCGCACCCTGACTCTCCTCACCATGACCCTCCGCGCCGGACGTCATGGAAGCCAGGATGCGGCCCGGTCAAATAAACTTGGATGGTCCGCCCATCCGCAACCTAAGGACTCCATATGAAGCTCAGCTTCCCTGCGCCGAACGCCGGCACTGAAATCCTCGGCCTCGGCCATGCCCAGCCGGAACGGGTCATGGACAACCATGAGCTCGAGGGGATGATGGAGACCTCCGACGAATGGATCCGTCAGCGGACCGGCATCGTCACCCGGCACATCGCCGGTGAGGAGGAGACGGTCAAGGACCTCGCCATCCACGCGGCCGGGATGGCGCTGGAGGACTCCGGGATCGCCGCTGAGCAGATCGACCTGGTCATCGTGGCCACCACCACCGCGGCGGAACGCTCCCCCAACACCGCCGGGCGCGTGGCACAGGCCCTGGGGCTGGGCGATGCCGAGCGTGGCCCAGGCATCATCGACATCAACACGGCCTGCTCCGGCTTCGAATACGCGCTCGGTCTGGCGGACCAGTCGATCCGCTCCGGCACCGCGAGCCACGCCCTCGTCCTGGGCGCCGAGACGCTCTCCAAGGTCACGGACTGGACCGACCGCAGCACCGCCGTGCTCACCGCCGACGGCGCGGGCGCCATGGTGATCGGCGCTACCGACGAACCCCGCATCGGCCCTGTGGTGTGGGGCTCCAAGGGCGATCTGGCCGACGCCGTGCTGATCACGCCACCCACCAACAAGTTCTGGCAGAACGGCCGTGAGGTGCTCCGCTGGGCGCTCAAAGACGCAGAAAAGCACGCCCGCGCCGCCGTCGAGCGCGCCGGACTGCAGATGGAGGACATCGAGGTCCTCGTGACGCACCAGGCGAATCTGCGCATCATCGAGCCCATGGCGCAGGTCCTCGGCCTGACCGACAAGGTCGTAGTGACGGACGTGACCGAGTCCGGCAACACGTCAGCCGCGAGCGTCCCCCTCGGCTACAGCAAGTGGTGGCACGCGGGCAAGATCCCGGCCGATGTCCCGGCGCTGCTCTTCGGCTTCGGTGGCGGCTTCACGTTCGCGGGCATGGTCGCCATGACCCCGCGCAAGAAGTAACACCCCCACCCCCATCGACTGTCCCCACCGGCTCCCAGCGCTCGTACCTCGCGCTGGGGCCCTCGCCGGCGTGGGCCCTCCATACGATGCTGGAATCCCCGGAAATCCGGGGAATTCAGCATCGTATGGAGCAGTCGATTGTGTTTAAAGCCTCACGCCTCCGGCACGAACTCGGCGTAACCCGCGGCGCGCAGTCCCTCGCGGATCTTCTCCGCGTTCGCCTCCAGCTCCGCGGGATCCGGGTTGGTGTCCACCGCGGCGAAGTCGTAGTCCTTCATCGAATTCGACGGCCATACGTGCACGTGCAGGTGGTCGATCTCGTACCCGGCCACCAGAAGCCCTGCCCGCTCCGAGCCGAAGGCCTCCACCTGGACCTTGCCGATCCGCTGGGCCACGATCATGGCCTTCGAGAGGGTCTCCGGCGAAGCGTCGGTCCAGCGGTCGACCTCCTCCACCGGGACGACGAGGGTGTGGCCCGGGGCCAGCGGGCCGATCGAGAGGAAGGCGACCACCTCAGGATCGCGCCAGACGAACCGTCCGGGGATGTCGCCGTTGATGATCTTGGTGAAGAGAGTGCTCACGCGTCTGCTTCCTTCCCTGCGGGCTGCAGTGTGCTGTTGTCCAGGACAAAACGGTACTTCACGTCACCGGCCACCATCCGGTCGAAGGCCTGGTTGACCTGCTCCGCGCCGACCAGTTCGATATCGCTCGTCAGGGAATGCTCCGCGCAGAAATCGAGCATCTCCTGGGTCTCCGCGATCCCGCCGATCAGGGACCCCGCGTAGGCCGCGCGCTTGCGGATGAGCAGTCCGGGATCCACGGGCGGCATCTCGCCGGAGGGGAGGCCGAGCTGATAGATCACGCCGTCCCGCCGGAGGGTCCGCAACAGGGCGTTGAGGTCATGCGGAGCGGCGACGGTGTCGATGATGACGTCCACGGAGTCCGCGGCGTCCCGCATCTGTTCCTCGTCGCGGGAGTTGACCACACGGTCCGCGCCGAGCTCGGCCGCCGCCTCGCGCTTCGACTCCGAGGTGGTGAAGACCGTGACCGTCGCGCCCATGGCCTTGGCCAGCTTCACGGCCATGTGGCCGAGCCCGCCCAGGCCGACGACGCCGACGTCGTCGCCTTCCTCGACGCCGGCATGGCGCAGAGGCGAGTACGTCGTGATCCCCGCGCAGAGCAGCGGCGCCGCCGCGGCGGGATCGAGGGATTCGGGGACTCGCAGGACGTAGTTCCGGTCCACCACGATGGTCCGCGCGTAGCCGCCCTGGGTCCGCTCGTTCCCGTGGCGGACGTCGGAGGCCCCGTAGGTGCCCACCATGCCACGGGAGCAGTACTGTTCCAGGCCGTCCTCGCAGGCGTCGCACTCGCGGCAGGAGTCCACCATGCACCCCACGCCCACGCGGTCGCCGACGGCGAAGTCCGTCACCGAGGACCCTGTGCGCAGGACCCGGCCCACGATCTCGTGGCCGGGGACGAGCGGATAGTTCGCGCTCCCCCACTCGCCACGGGTCGAATGGACGTCCGAATGGCACAGGCCGCAGAATTCGATCAGGATCTCGACATCGTCAGGGGCAGGAGCCCGCCGCGCCAGCGTGAGCGGCTCCAGGCCGCCCTCCGCCGAGCGGGCGCCGAGGGCCGCGACCAGGCGCCCCTCGTCGTCGCGCGGATCACCGAGCGGGGAGGCGAGATCGGGAAGGGGTCTGCCCAGCGGAGGGGGCACGGGACGTCCGGGAGTCATACCCGAAACGCTACCGCCCGGGCCGCGCGGCTGACCAGGCGGACGGGTCTGGACGCCCTGCGGGATGGCCGGATGCCACCATGGAGTCATGTCACGTCCCTTCACGCTGACCCAGCTGCGCTACTTCGCGGTGGTCGCCGAGCTTCAGAACATGACGGCCGCCGCGAAGGCCCTGAACATCTCTCAGCCTGCCCTCTCCACGGCGATGGCGCAGCTCCAGTCCGCTTTGCAGACGCAGTTGCTGGTCCGCCAGCGGCCCCGTGGGGTGCGGCTCACGGCGAGCGGCCGTCAGCTGGCCCAGGACCTCAAACCGATCCTGGAGCAGGCCGACTCGCTGTACGAGTCCGTCAACGGCATGTCCGCGTCCCTGAGCGGCGAGCTGAAACTCGGGGTCTTCGCACCGCTCGCTCCGTTCCGGCTCCCCACCATCCTGCAGGCGTTCGAAGCGGAGCACCCGGAGGTGTCGGTCTCGATCGTGGAGGCCGACCTCGCCCGGCTCCACGAGGTGCTGCTCCGTGGCGAGTGCGACGTCGCGTTGATGTACGGCCTCGGACTCGGCGCCGGCTTCACGTCTGAAGTCCTGGAACGGATCCCGCCGCACGTCCTCGTGCATGCTGACCACCCGCTCGCCGTCGCTGGACGGAGCCGGATCGCGCTGCGGGAGCTGGAGAACGATCCAGCCATCGTGCTGGACCTCCCCCACAGCCGCGAATACTACGAACTGCTGTACCGGAGCGCAGGCATCAGCCCACGGGTGCGTCACCGTTTCTCGGGCTACGAGACCGTGCGCTCCTTCGTCGCCAAGGGACACGGTTACGCCGTCCTCAATCAGCGCCTCCACAATGACCGCACCTACTCCGGTGGCCGGGTCGTCGCGCTGGAACTGAGCGATGACTTCCCGCCCATCGAGGTGATGCTGGTGCGCCCCGCAGGAGTCCAGGCCACGCGCCGCGCCCTCGCGTTCGAGGACACCTGCCGGCTCATCTACGGACGGGCGGGCTCACCGGACTCATAAGGGAAATCTATGAGAGGGCTAAAAACAATCAATTAGACAGATGTGATCCGCACCACTGATCGTTGATGGCAAGTCCTTCAAAGGAGATCCCATGGTCCTGAAGCACGCCATCGACCTCACCGGAACCCCCACCGGGAGCACCACGAAACCCCCAGCCCCCACCGTCACAGCAGCAGCCACAGCCGCAGCCGGCAAGAGCACCGTCATGCAGCGACGGGTCCTCCTCGGAGGAAGCGTCGGCCAGTTCATCGAATTCTACGATTTCACCCTGTACGGCCTCACGGCCGTCATCTTCTCCCAGTTGTTCTTCCCGAGCGGAAACCCGGTCGTGGGCCTGCTTGCCACCTTCGCGACCTTCGGCGTCGCCTTCGTGGTGCGGCCGCTGGGCGGCCTGTTCTTCGGCGCGCTCGGCGACCGCATCGGACGACGCCGGGTCCTCACCATCACGCTCATGGCGATCGGCGGGGCCACGGCCCTGATGGGCGTGCTGCCGGGCTATGCGCAGATCGGCCCGTGGGCGCCCGCGCTGCTCGTACTGTGCCGGCTCATCCAGGGGTTCTCTGCCGGCGGCGAATCCGTGGGGGCGCCGTCCTTCGTGTTCGAACACGCCCCCGTGCACAAGCGGGCCTTCTGGCTCAACATCACCATCGCCGCGACGGCCCTGCCCTCCGTGGTGGCGGGAGGCATGATCCTGCTGCTCAGCCGCTCCCTGCCCGACGAGGCGTTCACCTCCTGGGGCTGGCGCCTGCCGTTCTTGCTGGCGCTGCCGCTGGCCCTGGTCGGGGTGTGGATCCGCAGCCGGACCGAGGAGAGTGAAGCGTTCCACCAGGCACGTGCCGATCGGGACCCCGAATTCAGCCCCGTCCGCGCCGCATTCCGCGAGAACGGCCTCCGCATGGTCCAGGTCATCGTCGTGATGGGCCTGACCGCCATGGGGTTCTACTTCCTCTCCGCCTACTTCGTCTCCTACGTCCAGACCGCGGGGCACCTCACCCGCGAGCAGTCGCTTCTGGTGAACGCCTCGGCCTTGGCCCTGTACGCGATCCTGCTCCCGTTCGGCGGACGGCTCAGCGACAGATTCGGCCGGAAACCCCTGCTCATCGCGGGGGCCGCCGCGCTCGCTGTCCTGTCGGTGCCCAGCTTCGCGCTGGTCACGAGCGGGAACATGATGCTCGCACTCCTGGGCCAGGCCCTCTTCGTGGTGGCCCTCTGCACCTACGGCGGCGGCTGTTACACCTTCTTCGTCGAGATCTTCACGACCAGGACCCGCTTCACCTCGGCCGCCGTCAGCTACAACGTCGCCTACGCCCTCTTCGGCGGCACGGCGCCGTTCATCGGCACGGCCCTGGTCGGAGCGAGCGGTGTGCCCTTCATACCGGGCGTGTACATGGCTGCAGCCGCCGCCGTCGTGCTCCTGCTGCTCCTGTTCACCAAGGTTCCCGAAACCCGCGGCCGCCTCGGCTGACCCACCTTCCTTCACGACAAAGGAGAAGCTCATGAGCGCTTCCGAATTCCTCAGCGACTTCCACCACGTGGCAACCATCGGCGCGACGCCGCGCCACGGCGTCGAACGCCAGGCCGCGACCGACACCGACCGCCAGACCCGTGACTGGTTCGCCGGCAAGACCCGCGACGCCGGATGGCAGCTCCGCGTGGACGGCATCGGGAACATGTTCGGCCTGCTCGAATGGACTCCCGGCGCCCCGTACATCCTGCTGGGCTCGCATCTGGACAGCCAGCCGCTCGCAGGCCGCTTCGACGGCGCGTACGGCGTTCTCGCGGCCCTGCACACCGCCAAGGCACTTGACGCCGAGGTGGCCGCCTCCGGCGAGCGCCCGCGGTTCAATCTCGCGGTGGTCAACTGGTTCAACGAGGAAGGCAGCCGCTTCGCCCCGAGCATCATGGGCAGCTCCGTCTTCGCGGGCCTCTTCGACCGCGATGAGATGCTCCGGGTCCGTGACCTGGAGGGGACGGCGGTCCGCCAGGCGCTGGACCTGATCGGATACCTCGGCACGGACGAGGGTCCGGACGTGGCCGGGTACGCCGAGATCCACATCGAACAAGGACGCATCCTGGAGCGCGAGGGGCACACGATCGGTCTGGTCGACTCCAGTTGGTACACCCAGAAGCTGGACATCGAGGTCCTGGGTGAACAGTCCCACACCGGGGCCACCGCCATGGCGGACCGGCACGACGCCCTGGTGGCGGCGTCCAAGATCATCCTCCAAGTGCACGATGTGACGGGCGATTTCCCGGACGAGGCACTGGTCTCCTCCGTGGGTCAGCTGACCCTGGAGCCCAATTCCCCCATCGTCGTGGCGCGGCGCGTCCATCTGGTAGCCGATCTGCGCTCCGGAGACCCCGCGATCGTGGCTGCCGCGCGGGAGAGTCTCCTGCGGGACATCGACCGGCTGGCCCGGGAACACGACCTCACCATCAACGTGAAGGACTTCGACGTCCGCCCCATCCGCCGCTTCCCGGAGAACGGCCTGGAACTCTCCGAGAAGGTCGCGGCGAACCTCGGCCTGTCCGCCCGCCGCATCCAGACGATGGCCGGCCATGATTCGGTGGCGCTCAACACCATGACCCCCACGGTGATGCTGTTCATCCCGAGCGTGGACGGCGTCTCCCATTGCGAGCGCGAGTTCTCCACGGACGCCGACATGACCGCCGGCCTCGCCATGCTCACCGGGGTGGCCCGCGAACTCGTCGCCGGAGCTCTCTCGTGACGGGCGGCTCCACCGAACTGCACCGGCTGGACGCCACCACGGCACTCCGCCTCTTCCGCAGTAGGGAGCTCTCCCCGGTCGAGCTGATGGAAGCGCTGATCGCACGGATCGAAGACGTCGACGACGCCGTCAACGCACTCAGCGAAACGCTCTTCGACACGGCGCTCGCCTCCGCCCGGGAGGCCGCCGACCGCTACGCCCGCGGGCACGGCATCACCCCCTTGCTCGGTCTGCCGGTCGCGGCGAAGGAGAAGCACGGATTGGCCGGACATACCCTGTCCCAAGGGCTGGTGGCCCACCGTGACGTGATCGCCGAACAGGACCACCCCGTCATCGAACGGATCCGCGCGGCCGGCGGGATCATCCACGCCCGGACGACAACCCCTGAATACAGCTGCGCCACCGTCACGCACAGCCCGCTCTGGGGGGTCACCCGGAACCCGTGGAACCCGCGGTACTCACCTGGAGGGTCGTCCGGCGGGGCCGGCGCCGCGCTGGCCGCCGGGATGTCGCCGCTCGCCACGGCGTCGGACATCGCGGGCTCCACCCGGCTCCCGGCCTCCTTCACGGGCACGGTCGGATTCAAGGCGCCTTACGGGCGGATCCCGGGGCTGGCGCCTCTGGCCGCGGACCACTACCGCGGCGACGGACCCATGGCCCGGACCGTGGCCGACACGGCGCTGCTCGCCTCCGTCCTGGCGGGCCGGCACCCCGGTGACCACGCCACGCTCGCGGACCCTCCGCCCGTGCTGACTCTCCCGGACACGGCCGTGGACGCGGTCCGGGGCCGCCGCATCGCCCTGTGTGTGCGGCTCGGCGACTACCCCGTGGAACCCGACGTCGAGGCCAACACCCGGGAGGTCGCCGCAGCACTGCGGGCGGCCGGCGCTGTGGTCGAGGAGATCTCCCTGCCGTGGACCACGGAAGAGATCGGTCGGACCATGTTCACCCATTTCGGGCATCTGCTGGGGCCGGCCATGGAGGACGACACGGCCGGCTCGGATCACCTCCTGGCGCCGTACACCCGGCGGTTCATGGCGGACGCGCGTGCCGCCGCGGCCCGCGACCGTCTGCTCGACGGGATCCGGGCCGAGGCGCGGATCCAGGCACAGCTCGCCGGGGCCATGACCGGCTTCGACGCGCTGCTCTGTCCCGCGTCCGCCGTCGCAGCGCTGGAAGCCGACGGTCTGTATCTCGACGGCATCGACGTGAACGGGGTCCACCTGGAGCACTACTGGCAGGCCCACATGACCGGGCCGTTCAACATCGCCAACCGCTGTCCGGTGCTCGCGGTGCCGAGTGGTATGGCCGCGTGCGGCATCCCCACGGGAGTGCAGATCGTGGGTCATCCCTTCGACGACGCGACCGTGTTCTCACTGGGCGCCGCCGTCGAGGAACTGCGCCCCTGGAATCACCGCACGCCGTCGCTGGGGCTCAGCCGGGTCTGACGGCGTCGACCGGTCCCCCTCACTCCCCCGTGGCGACCTCGCGGGAAGCATCGTGGGACCACTGGGAGAATGAGCCGGGGTACAGAGTGGCGTCGATGCCCGCGAGCGCCAGGGCCGCCACTTCGTGCGCCGCCGTCACGCCGGAACCGCAGTAGACGGCCACGCGGCTGCCGGGCTCGACGCCGAGGCCCGCGAACCGCTCCCGGAGCGCCTCCGGCTCGAGGAACAGCCCGTCCTCGTCGACGTTCTCGGTGGTGGGCGCGCTCACCGCGCCCGGGATGTGGCCCGCGCGGGGGTCGATCGGTTCGGTCTCGCCGCGGAACCGCTCCCCGGCGCGGGCGTCGAGCAGGATGCCGTCGGCAGGCCACTCGGCGGCCTGGTCGATGGTGATCGCGGCGTCCTGGGCCAGCGGCCGGAGCGTCACGTTCCCCGCGGGGAGGACCACCTCGTCCTTCTCGATGGGGAAGTCCTCCTGGACCCAGGCCATGAGCCCGCCGTCGAGAATGCGCGTGTCCGCGTGGCCGTACGCGCGCAGCAGCCACCAGGCGCGGGCGGCCGCCATGGATCCGGAGTTGTCATAGACCACGACCGTGTCGCCGTCGTTGATGCCCCAGCGCCGCGCCGCGGCCTGGAAGCTCTCCAGATCGGGCAGGGGGTGACGGCCGTCCTCCGGACTGGCAGGACCCGCCAGATCGGTCTCCATGTCCACGAACACGGCGGCCGGCAGGTGTCCCATGAGGTACTTGTCCCGGCCTAGCGGATCGCCCAGCTTCCATCGGACATCCAGGAGGACGAGCTTGTCCGGGTCCAGATCGTGGACTTCGGCAGGGGCGATGGTCACGGGGAAGTCTTGGTCCATGAGGCACACTCTATGCCCGTCGACGCGTTCCCCGGCAACACCTCACCACCAGCTGAGCTGGGCGGGGACCGGCTCCGGAGACAGGTCCACCACGCCGATGTGGAGGCACCTGCCCAGTAGGCTAGTGCCCGTGAGCGCAGCAGATTTCCCCCAGGTGGTCCGTTCCGAGGAGCGGGCCTGGGCCGACGAAGCCATCCGGATCATCACGGCGGAGGCCAACCGCTCCGCCGACACCCACCTGTACAGCGTGCCGCTGCCGGAGCAGTGGGGCATCGAGCTGTTCATCAAGGATGAATCCACGCACCGTTCCGGCAGCCTGAAGCACCGGCTCGCGCGCTCGCTCTTCCTCTTCGGCCTGGTGAACGGCTGGATCGGGCCGGGAACCACCATCGTGGAGGCCAGCAGCGGCAGCACGGCCGTTTCCGAGGCCTACTTCGCGCGGCTGCTCGGCCTGCCCTTCATCGCGGTCATGGCCCGCAGCACGAGCGAGGAGAAGATCCGACTCATCGAGGACTTCGGCGGCTCCTGCTTGCTCGTTGACCACCCCGGCGAGGTCTACTCGACCGCGGAAGAGGTCGCCCGGACCACCGGCGGCCACTACATGGATCAGTTCACCTATGCCGAGCGGGCCACGGACTGGCGCGGCAACAACAACATCGCCGAATCGATCTTCCAGCAGATGTCGCGCGAGAAGCATCCGGTCCCGGAGTGGATCGTGGTGGGCGCCGGGACCGGCGGCACGAGCGCCACGATCGGCCGCTACCTGCGGTACCACCGGCACCCGTCGAAGCTCGCCGTGGTGGACCCGGAGAACTCCGCCTTCTACCCTTCCTGGCGGGACGAGGACCCGGAGCTCACCACCGGGATGCCGTCGAGGATCGAAGGGATCGGCCGTCCGCGCGTGGAACCGAGCTTCGTACCCGCCGTCATCGACGCCATGATCCCCATCCCAGATGCCGCGTCCATCGCGGCGATGCGTCACCTCAAGCGCTACGCGAACCTCGACGCCGGCCCCTCCACCGGCACGAACCTCTGGGGCGTGTGGCAGATCATCGCCGGCATGGTCGCGCGTGGCGAACAGGGCAGCGTGGTGACGCTCATGTGCGATCCGGGGAACCGCTACGCCTGCAGCCACCAGAACGACGCGTGGCTCGCCGACAAGGGACTGGATCCCTCGCCGCACGAGCGCACGATCGAACGCTTCCTCGACACGGGGGTGTGGGAGCCGTTCGCGGAATGATCCGCAGGGACTCATCCGCCTACATCACCAACGAAAAGCCTACGGGAGTCCCTGGCGGCGAGGGCCAATTCTGGGCGTGGACGAACTGAAGCTGGATTCGGAGTACCGTGGCCGCATGTGCAGAGCCCTCCTGTGGAAGCGACGGCTGAATCGAATTTCCCTGTGGCTCCTCATGGCGGTCGTCATCTACCTGGCGACCGTCGTCGTCTCGGCGACCGTGATGGGCGTGACCGGGCGGCACTCGCTCAATAACTGGTTCGGCCGCGCCTTTGGCGCAGGAGGTGGGACCGCAGCCCTGATGTCGTTGACCGCTCTGAACGCACTCGGCTGGATCACCCACGCACGGTTGGTGGCCTTGATCTTCCAGAGATCGCCGGGATCAGTGTGGTTACGCCTCTGTGATGTGGCGCTGTGCGTCGTACAGGCGGCCACTGCAGGAATATTCGCCATGGCCTCGCTGCCGGATGAGATCGCGTTCCAGCTGGTCGGGGCGGCGATAGGCATCGCATCTTTGTGCTTCCTTCAGCCTTCACGGGAAAACTGACCGGGACCGCGGCGTATCCAGCGCCTTGCCGGCAAACGCTCGGCGGACGAACCGCCCATGAGCGTGCATGCCTCACCCGAGGTCGCGGGTCTCCCCCGGATCGAGGTGCTCGTAGCTGGTGCCGTACAGGCCGCCCAGCCGGGTGACGTGTCCTTCCAGCATCGACAGGCCCGCGGGGTTGAGCAGCGCCTCGTGGATGTTGAACGCGCGGCGTGCCCGGACGCTGATGACGAAGTCGACCACTTCCTGGATCTTGGACCACGGCGCGTGCACCGGCACGAGCAGCGTGTCCACCTCCACCCCGGACGGCACCGTGAAGCTGTCACCCGGGTGGAACAGCGTCCCGTCCACGAGGTACCCGGTGTTGGCCACGAGCGGCACGAGCGGGTGGATGAGCGCGTGCTGGCTTCCGAAGCCGCGCACCGAATATCCGGCCACGACGACGTCGAGCCCGCTCCCGGCGTCGTGCACCCGGCCGTCCGGATCAGTGGCGCCCGCTGCCGCGGCCTCCTGCCGCAGAGTGCCCGCGATGCCCGCCGGCGCATAGACGACCAGGTCCGGGGAGCTCACGAGCGCCGCCACGACCGCCGGCACGTCCACATGGTCCGCGTGCTCGTGGGTGATGAGGATGGCGTGAGCACCGTCCAGAGCGGGCCCGGTCTCCGAGAACGATCCCGGATCGATGACCAGGGTGCGGGGACCGTCAGGGGTGTCCTTGTCGAGGCGGACGCAGGAATGGGTGTACTTGGTCAGCTGCATGACCTCAGGGTACGCCCGCAGACTGTCCTGGCATCAGCGGTTCCAGCACCCTCACAGCATCTCCAGCGGAATCTTCCGGGTGGGCGCCGGGAACGCGGCGTCGATGCGGTCCAGGTCCGCAGCGCTGAGTTCCAGTGCGGCGGCGGCAGCGTTGTCGCGGACGTGCTCGACGCTGGACGCCTTCGGAATGGCGATGACGTCCCCGGACCGGATCGCCCAGGCGAGGAGCACCTGTGCCACACTCGCGCCGCGTTCCGCCGCGATGTCCCGGAGTGTGGGGTCCTCCAGCAGACGGCCCTGCTCGATCGGCGAGTATGCCATGGTCTTCACCGGGCGAGCGAGCCGCGCCTGCGCCGGGAACAGGTCGAATTCGGGGCCGCGCCGCGAGGGGTTGTAGAGCACCTGATTCACTGCGGGGGCGCTCGGGAAGCGGTCCAGCGCGTCGGCGTCGAAGTTGCTGATCCCCCACGCCCCGATCAGCCCGCGCCGGATCAGTTCCTCGAACCCTTCAACGGTCTCCTCCAGCGGATGGGAGCCGGGCCAGTGGAGCAGGTACAGGTCGATCCAGTCGGTTCCCAGCACCTCGAGGGACCGCTCGCAGGCCTGCACGGTGCCCCGCCGGGACGCGTTGTACGGCAGGACCTTGTCCACCAGGTACACCCTGTCCCGGATCGGAGCGATGGCCTCCCCGACGAGGTCCTCCGAGCGCCCGTCGCCGTACATCTCCGCCGTGTCCACCAGGGTCAGGCCGAGCTCGATCCCCTCCCGCAGCGTGGCGATCTCGGCATCACGGCGCCAGGGGTCGTTGCCCACGAACCAGGTGCCCTGACCCAGCGCGGGCAGAACGGTGCCATCGGACAGCGTGACGGTTTTCAAAGCGGCCATGGCAGTGAAGCCTACTGCGTGAACCACCGTGGCGTGCTGGGAACCCGATTGTTGCCATCCAGTCTGCGCCGAACTCTCTGCACCGAACTCTCTGCACCGAACACCCTGAGCCGAACCTCTCACCACCCCCGGTCCACGTGGGACTAATCCCCGTCCGCTCCTTGTTAAACTGGACGTTCAGAACAGGACAACCAGGAGAGTAGTCGTGGAGCAGAGCTCAGAGGCCCGGGTGCAGACGAGGGTGACCAAGCAGCGCCTTGCAGTGGACGCCGCCCTGGATCAGCTGGAGGACTTCGTGAGCACGCAGGAACTGCACCGCTCCCTGCAGGACTCCGGCGTCTCCGTCTCCCTGGCCACCACCTACCGCATCCTGCAGTCCATGGCGGATGAGGGCGTCGTGGACGTCCTCCGCAGCACCGACGGCGAGGCCGTCTACCGCCGTTGCGAGGCCGACAGCCACCACCATCACCTGCTCTGCCGGCGCTGCGGCAAGGCCGTGGAGATCGAAGCGCCCGCCGTCGAGGCCTGGGCCGCGAAGATGGCCGCCGAGCACGGCTTCACCGCCGTCACCCACACCGTGGAGATCATGGGGCTGTGCGCCGAGTGCTCCCAGTCCGCTGGGACCACAGCACCACAGGAATGAGCAGGAGGGCGAGCACCCCTCCTCCGAGAGTGACCGCGGCGTAATCCCCCGCCGCCATCACCACACCCGCCATGGCGCTGCCACCGGCGCCGGACAGCGCCACGAGAACGTCGACGCCGCCCTGCACCCGGGCGCGGCTCTCCGGTTCGGTGGCGTCCACCAGGAGCGCGGTCGCCGTGATGAGGCCGAAGTTCCAGCCGAGGCCCAGCAAGGCCAGCGCCAGCAGGAGCAGTCCCAGGGAATCGCTCGGGGCCAGCGTGGCCAGAACGGCGGAAGCCACCAGCACGACCCCACCGGCGCAGGCCATCCAGACCCTGCCGATCCGGTCCACGAGCCAGCCCGTGACCAGGGACGGCAGGTACATGGCGCCGATGTGGACGCCGATCACCAGACCGACCTCCCCGAGACCGTGATGATGTGCCCGCATGTGCACCGGGGTCATGGTCATGATCGCGGTCATGGTCACCTGGGTGAGCACCATGATGAGCGCGGCCAGCGCGACGCCGTGACGCGCGGGCGTCCTCTCCGGCGCCACCCCGGCAGACGCGGGAGCGGGTGTCTCCGGGACCGCGGGGACCTCGGCCACGGCTTCCGCCGACTGCCGCAGCTCGTGGGCCAGGCGGTACGGATCGGGCCGCAGGAGGACCCAGAGCACCAGACCGGCCGCCGCATACGCCACTGCGGCCAGCAGGAACGGCCCCGACAGGACAGGCAGCCCCCAAGAGCGGGCCAGTGCGCCGAGCGGTTCCACGAGATTGGGACCGGCGACCGCGCCCAGCGTGGTGGAGACCAGAGCGATGCTCACGGCCCGGCCGCGCTGATCGGCCGTCGCGAGATCGGTCCCGGCGTAACGAGCCTGAAGGTTCGTCGCGGAGCCTCCGCCGTACAGGAACAGCGAGACGAAGAGCAGCACCGGGTTCCACAGGATCGCGGCCAGCACCACACCGGCCGCTCCCAGAGCGCCCGCGCCGAAGCCGAACGCCAGCCCGGGCCGCCGGCCGAAGCGCTGCGTCGTCCGGCCCACGAGATAGGCCGCCAGGGCGGAACCCAGGGTGAAGAGCGCGGTCGGCAATCCGGAGACACCGTCGCTGCCGAGCATCTCCTGCGCCAGCAGCGCGCCCACCGTGATGCCGGCCGCGAGCCCGGCGCCGCCCAGGATCTGACTGATCACGACGACGGCGAGCGTCCGCCGCTGCGCCCGCGCCCGGCCGCCGTCGTCGGTCAGCTCACCGGCCACCGCCGGAGACGCCTCAGGCACCTGCCCCGTCCTCGACGCGGCGCCCGTTGCGGCCCTTCCGCTTCCGCCAGGACCCGATCCCCCAGCACACGAGGTAGATGAGGAAGGAGATGGTCGTGACGTAGGGGCTGATCGGGATGCGCCCGCCCAGCGCCAGAAGGATGCCGCCCACGGTGGACGTGGTGGCGAAAATGACGCTCAGCAGCACGACGAGGGCCGGCGAACCCGTCACCTTGAAGGCGGCGGCCGCCGGAGTGATGAGCAGAGCCAGCACCAGGAGCGCGCCCACCACCTGGATGGACAGCGCCACGGAGACTCCCAGAATCAGCATGAAGGCCATGGACAGGCCTTTGACCGGGACGCCACGGGCCTCGGCCACATCGGGGTCGTCACTGGCGAAGTTCAGGGGCCGCCACAGGACCACGAGCGCCACCATCACGAGGGCGGCGGTGACCGCGAGCATCTGCAGCTGCACGGCGTCCACGGACACGATCTGCCCGGTGAGCAGGGAGAACTTGTTGGCCGCGCGGCCCTCGTACAGCGAGAGGAACAGGATGCCGAGACCCAGGCCGAAGGGCATGAGCACTCCGATGAGGGAGTTCTTTTCCCGGGCCCGCAGACCCATCACGCCCAGGAGCAGGGCGGCCGCCACGGAGCCGAGCAACGAGCCGAACACCACGTCCGCCCCGATCAGCAAGGCGAAGGAAGCGCCGGCGAAGGACAGCTCGGAGATGCCGTGCACCGCGAAGGAGAGGTCCCGCTTGACCACGAACACGCCGACCAGGCCCCCGAGCACACCCAGGATCGCCCCGGCCCAGAGGGAGTTCTGGAGCAGGGCCAGCAGTTCGCCGTAGTTCTCGAAGTTGAAGATGGCACTCAGAACGGAGTTGAAGTCCACTTACTCGCTCTCCTGTTCGTGGTGCACCTGTTCGGGGATGCCCGAGACCATCAGCCGGTCGCCGGACCGGATCACTTCCACGTGGCCCTGGTACAGCTCGGACAGGGTCTCGGTGTTCATGACTTCGTCGGGGGTGCCGATGCAGAAGCGTCCCCCGGCCAGGTAGAGGACCTTGTCCACATATGGCAGTACCGGGTTGAGTTCGTGGGTCACGAACACCACGGCGGAGCCCTCGTCACGGCACTGACGGTTGACCAGTTCGCTCACGATGTTCTGGTGGCGCGGGTCCAGGGAGAGCAGCGGCTCATCGCAGAGCAGGATGGCGGGGTCGGCCGCGAGCGCCTGCGCGATCCGCAAGCGCTGCTGTTCGCCGCCGGAGAGCTGGCCCACGGGGACCTTGGCATAGTCCGTGGCACCGACATGGGCCAGCAGCTCGTCGACCTTCCGGTTGACGCCGCGCCGTTCCAGGCGGACGCCCCACCGGTGACCGTCGACACCGAGCGCCACGAGATCGCGTGCCCGGAGGGCGGTGTCCGGGGCGAACGACTTCTGCTGGGGCACGTAGCCCACGCGCTCCTTGGGCACCCTGCTCTCCAGCGTGCCGGAGGTCAGCGGCAGCAGCCCCAGCAGGACGCGGAGCAGCGAGCTCTTGCCGCTGCCGTTGGCGCCGAGCACCGCCAGGAACTCGCCGGCCTTCAGATCCAGGTTCAGGTCCTCCCAGAGGACGCGCCGGCCGAAGCCGAGCCCGGCCTCCCTGAGTGACATCAGGGAGGCCGGGCCCGGGTGAATCGTGTTCTCGTTCATGTTCTCCCTGAGCACGGGACGATGGAGGATGCGCAACGGCGCATCGCTATCACTTTAGCCCCGGACCTTCTCCACGGCCTTCTGGACGGCGTTCACGTTGTCCGACATCCAGCTCAGGTAGTCCTTGCCATCCGGCAGCGTCTCGGTGAAGGAGACGACAGGCGCACCGGCGTCGGTGGCGGCCTTCTTCACCGCTTCGGTCTGCGGGCCGGAGGTCTGCTCGTTGTAGGCGAGGAAGGACGCCTTCTTCGAGGAGAACAGTTTGAGGGTCTCGTCGAGGACGGAGGCCGGGACGTCATGGCCCTCCTCCACCGCGCTCGTGAACTCCTCGGGGGTGACATTGTGCAGGCCTGCGGCCTCCAGGAGGTAGAGCGGTACCGGCTCGGTGACCGCCACATCCACATGGCTGCCCTTCGTCATCTTCTCCAGGGTCTGCTGGTAGCCGCCCAGGCGGGAGGTGAAGGCCTCAGCGTTGTGCTTGAATTCCGCCGCCGACGCCGGGGCCAGCGCGCTCAGCCGCTGCTCCACCTGGGCCGCGACCTTCTGCATGGCCGGGAAGTTGTACCAGACGTGCTCATTGAAGGAGCCGTGGTCGTGATCGTGCCCGTGGTCGTCCGCCGCGGAAGCGGTCGGGGCGGCGGCTTTCGGTGCTCTCCTGCTGGAGGCCGGAGACGTTCACCGCGTTGATGACGTTGGCGGGATCGAGCTTGGCGTCAGACACCATGCCGTCCATGAACGCGTCATAGCCCCCGCCATTCACCACGACCAGGCCGGCCTTGGAGACCTTGAGGCGGTCCTGGGCCGTGGCCTCGTAGGAGTGCGGGTCCTGGCTGACCTTGGAGACGATCGATTCGACCGTCACCTTGTCTCCGCCGATGGCTTTGACGAGACTGCCATAGGCGCTCGTCGACGCGACGACGGTGATCCCGCCGGACGTGGCGCTTTCCGTGCCCGCGGCGCTGCTGCCGGGGGTGGAGCAGGCGGCGATGCCCAGGAGGACGACGCCGGACAGCGCGGTCAGGGACAGGGTCTTCTTTCGGGACTGCACGTTCTTTCGGAACTGCGCGTTCTTTCGGGACTGCACGGGCACCTCGGATTCAGGCTGGGGGAAGGTTGCTTCCCCCAGCCTAGACCTAAATGAGAATCATTTCCATTTAAGGGTGGATGTCACGATTCCTCGGATGTCCGCTGACTCTCCCAGTACCGCACGGCGTCCTTCGCCTGAGTCTCGTCCTGGATCTCACCCACCAGTTCCTCGATGACGTCCTCGAAGAAGAGGACACCCAGGGTTCGCCCCTGCCCGTCCACCACACGAGCCACGTGGGACCCGCTCTTCTGCATCCGGGCCAGCACGTCCTCGATCTCCATCTCCGGGTCGATGTTCACCAGCGACCGCTGGCGGACCACCGCGATGGGCTGGTCGTACTGGGACTCCGGAATGGAGATGACGTCCTTGATGTGGAGGTACCCGGACAGCTCGCCCTCGTCGTCCTTCAGCAGGATGCGGGAGTAGCCGGTCTTGGAGACCATCCGTTCGAACTGCTGCGGCGTGGCGTCCTCACTCAGCGTCGCCAGGCGGTCCAGCGGGACCATCACCTGGGACGCGCGGCGCTCGGAGAACTCCAGAGCGCCCGTGAGCAAGGCCGGCGTCGTCCTCCACGAGGCCGTGCCGCGTGGATTCGTGGACGATCGACTGCACCTCCTCCAGGGTGAAGGTGGAGGTCACCTCATCCTTCGGCTCCACCCGCATGAGCTTGAGCACGTGGTTGGCGCACCAGTTCAGCGTGGCCACGACCGGCCGCAGCATGGTGGCCAGCGCCGCCAGCACAGGGGCCAGCAGCAGGGCCGCCTTGTCCGCGGCGGACACCGAGATGTTCTTCGGCACCATCTCACCGAAGGTCACGTGCAGGAAGGTCACCACGAGCAGTGCCGCAGCGAACGCCAGCGCACCGGCGAGCGTCTCCGGGATGCCCAGGTGCTCGAGCGGCTCCGCGATCAGGTGGTGGATGGCCGGTTCGGCCACCTGCAGGATGAGCAGCGAGCACACCGTGATGCCGAGCTGGGCGCAGGCGAGCATGAGCGAGACCTGCTCCATGGCCTTCAAGGTGGTGGCCGCGCGTCGCGACCCCGCCTCGGCCAGAGGCTCGATCTGACTGCGGCGCGCGGACATGATGGCGAACTCCGCCGCCACGAAGAAGGCGTTGCCGAGCAGGAGCACCACCAGCCAGAGGATTCCCATCCAGTCACTCATGGCGCGCCCCCTCAGTGGATTCCTCGTCGCGCGGCACGAAGGCGAGCCGGTCCACCCGGCGCCCGTCCATACGGACCACGCGCAATTCGCCGCCCTGGACCGCGACGTGATCGCCGGCCACCGGGATGCGTCCCAGGCTGCCCATCACGAAGCCACCCACCGTCTCGTAGGAACCGTCCTCGGGGATGACGAGGCCCTTGATCTGGGCCCCGACCTCGTCCGGCCGCAGCAGGCCGGGGAAGAACCACCGGCCGTCCGCGCCCTGGAGCACGCCCGGCCTCCGCCGGTCATGCTCATCGGCGACCTCGCCCACGATCTCTTCGACCAGGTCCTCCAGCGTCACGACGCCGGCAGTGCCGCCGTACTCGTCCAGCACCACGGCCAGCTGCATGTTGGAGGCGCGCAGCTCGGCGATGAGGTCATCCAGCGGGATGGTCTCCGGAACCCGGAACACCTCGGTCATGAGGGAGCCGACCTCCAGTTCGGCGCGTTTGGCGGTCGGCACCGACACGGCCTTCTTGATGTGCACCACTCCCCTGATGTCGTCCACGGACTCTCCGGTGACGGGGAAGCGGGAGTAGCCGGTGGCACGGGCCGCATCGACGACGGCGGTCACCGGCTCCACGGCGTCCAGCGTCTCCATGCGGAAACGCGGGGTCATGACGTCCGCCGCGGTCTTGTCGGAGAAGCGCAGGGTGCGCGCCAGGAACTCGGCGGTGCCGGGATCCAGGGTCCCCATCTCGGCGGAACGGCGCACCAGGGAGGCGAGCTCGTCCGGGGTGCGGGCGCCGGAGATCTCCTCCTTGGCCTCCAGTCCGAAGATGCCGAGCACCTTGTTGGAGAAGCCGTTGAGGACGATGATCGCGGGCTTGAAGATCATCGTGAACACGAGCTGCGGACGGGCCACGGCCTTGCCGACGGCCATGGCCTTGGCGATCGCGAGGTTCTTGGGCACCAGCTCGCCCAGGATCATGGAGAAGACGGTGGCCGCGATCATCGCGACCACGAGAGACACCGGGGTCGGGTCGGCGAGACCCAGGCCCCTCAGAGGTTCCTTGAGCAGACTGCCGACCGACGGTTCCAGCACATAGCCGGTGAGCAGTGTGGTCAGCGTGATGCCCAGCTGGCAGCTGGACAGCTGGGTGGAGAGGGACTTCAGGCAGGCCAGCAGAGGCTTGGCGGCCTCATCGCCGTCGTCGACAGCGGCCTGGACCTGTGCCTGGTCGAGGGCCACGAGGGAGAATTCCACGGCCACGAAGAAGCCGGTGCCGAAGATCAGCAGGATGCCGAAGACGAGGAAGAGCCATTCCATGGGGCGTGGTCACCCCCTCGGCTGGCAGCGGTCAGCCCGCGGGCGGGTGGATGGGCATGGGATCGGGGTCTGCCGGCTGGATCGGAAGCCGCTGGGGCAGCGTGGCTGCGGCGGCGTCGGGAGTGTCCAGGCCGGCACCTGGAATGACTGTCCATAAGAAGACCAGTCTATCCAGAGCCGGGCCCGGATGGCACGCAAAGTTTTACGCTCTGTAGATTAGCCCTCAGCAAGCCTCGTCACTAGACTTGCAAAGGTCTGGGTTCACGCAACCCGGCACTGGACCAGGCCGGCACCGAGGCCGGCTCTCATTCCAGCGGGCAAACAAAAATGGAAGAGGCGTATCACGTGCCAGAGCAGCCAAACCACCGTCTACCCGAAGAGTTCGGCGGAAATGAGTGGCTTGTAGATGAGCTCTACGAGCAGTTTCTGAAAGACAAGAACTCTGTGGACTCCAAGTGGTGGTCTGTCTTCGAGAACTACGGTTCAGGCAACCCGGCCCCGTCGACGCAGACTCAGGTGCTGCCGACCGTGGCCCAGGCGACCAAGACCGCCACTGCGACCGAGGCACCCGCCTCACCTGCTCCCGCGACGGCGCCGCCCGCCGCCGCTGCACCGGCGCCTGCCGCTCCGGCACCCGCCGCCCCGGCCCAGGGTGATCCGGCTCAGACCGCCCCGGCCGCGCCCGCGGCGAAGGCCCCGCCGCGCGTCGTCGCCAAGGACGGCAACCGCACCACGGCCACCGCGCCGATCCCCGCCCAGCTGCCCAAGAGCGCCCCCGCGGACTCCGGCCCGCACGAGGAGAACGTGGTCCAGGTCCTCCGTGGACCGGCCAAGGCCATCGCCGCCAACATGGTGAGCAGCCTTGAGGTCCCCACGGCCACGAGCGTGCGCGCCGTCCCGGCCAAGCTCCTGATCGACAACCGCGTGGTCATCAACAACCACCTGGCCCGCGCCCGCGGCGGCAAGGTCTCCTTCACGCACCTCATCGGCTTCGCCGTGGTCAAGGCGCTCAAGCAGTTCCCCTCCATGAACGTCACGTACGACGTGCAGGACGGCAAGCCGGTCGCGGTCGAGAACGCCCACGTGAACTTCGGCATCGCGATCGACATGCCCCGCCCGGACGGCAGCCGTCTGCTGGTGGTGCCGAACATCAAGAAGGCCGAGACCCTGCGGTTCGCCGAGTTCTGGCGCACCTATGAGGACCTCATCAAGCGCGCCCGCAACGGCAAGCTGACCGCGGACGACCACTCCGGCACCACGGTCTCCCTGACCAACCCCGGCGGCATCGGAACGGTGCACTCGGTCCCGCGCCTGTCCAAGGGCCAGGCCGCGATCATCGGCGTCGGCGCTCTCGAATACCCGGCCGAGTTCCAGGGCTCCAGCGAGAAGAAGCTCGCCGAGATGGCCGTGGGTAAGATCATCACTCTGACCTCCACCTACGATCACCGCGTGATCCAGGGCGCCGGTTCGGGCGAGTTCCTGCGGATCGTCCACCAGCTCCTGCTGGGCGAGCAGAACTTCTACGACGAGATCTTCGAAGAGCTCCGCATCCCGTACGAGCCCGTGCGCTGGAGCCCGGACGTCCAGGTCGACCCGGCCGACGAGATCAACAAGGTCGCCCGCATCCAGCAGCTCATCCACTCCTACCGCGTGCGCGGACACCTCATGGCGGACACCGATCCGCTCGAGTACGTCCAGCGCAAGCACCCGGACCTGGATGTGCTCAACCACGGCCTGACCCTCTGGGATCTGGACCGCGAATGGCCCACCGGCGGCTTCGGCGGCAAGCAGTTCCTCAAGTTCCGCACCATCCTCGGCGTGCTGCGCGACGCGTACTGCCGCACCACCGGCATCGAATACATGCACATCCAGGATCCTGAGGAGCGTCAGTGGTTCCAGGATGAGCTGGAGCACCCGTACTCCAAGCCGAGCCGCGAGGAGCAGCTCCGCATCGTCTCGCGCCTGAACGCCGCTGAGGCCTTCGAGACCTTCCTGCAGACCAAGTTCGTCGGGCAGAAGCGCTTCTCCCTCGAAGGCGGCGAGTCGCTCATCCCGCTGCTGGACGCCATCATCTCGGACGCCGCGGACAAGGGCCTCGACGAGGTCGCGATCGGCATGGCCCACCGTGGCCGTCTCAACGTGCTGACCAACATCGCCGGCAAGACCTACGCTCAGGTGTTCCGCGAGTTCGAAGGCACGCAGGACCCGCGCAGCGTCCAGGGCTCCGGTGACGTGAAGTACCACCTCGGCACCGAGGGCACCTTCACCTCCGAGTCGGGCAACGCCACCAAGGTCTACCTGGCCGCCAACCCGTCCCACCTGGAGGCCGTGGACTCGGTGCTGGAAGGCATCGTCCGCGCCAAGCAGGATCTGCTGGACCAGGGCACCGCCTTCCCGGTCCTCCCCATCCTCGTCCACGGCGACGCGGCCTTCGCGGGCCAGGGTGTGGTCGCGGAGACGCTGAACCTGTCTCAGCTGCGCGGCTACCGCACCGGCGGCACCATCCACGTGATCGTGAACAACCAGGTCGGCTTCACCACGTCGCCGTCGTCCTCGCGGTCCTCCACGTACTCCACCGACGTCGCCAAGATGATCCAGGCGCCCGTCTTCCACGTGAACGGCGATGACCCGGAGGCCGTGGTCCGCGTGGCCCAGCTCGCCTTCGAGTTCCGCGAGCGGTTCCACAAGGACGTCGTCATCGACATGGTCTGCTACCGCCGCCGCGGTCACAACGAGGGTGACGACCCCTCGATGACCCAGCCGCTCATGTACAACCTGATCGAAGCCAAGCGCAGCGTCCGCAAGCTGTACACCGAGGCCCTGATCGGCCGCGGCGACATCACCGAGGAAGAAGCGGAGCAGCTGCTGCGCGACTACCAGGAGCGCCTGGAGCGGGTCTTCGCGGAGACCCACGCCGCCCAGACCTCCCCGATCCCGGTCATCACCTCGGATTCCGCGGCCGTGTCCGGCATCGAGCGGCCGATGGCGCAGCGCAACGACGGCATGGTCAACACGCCGAGCACCACCGCGATCAGCGCTCAGACCCTCGCCCACATCGGCAAGGCCTTCCTCAACGTCCCGGAGGGCTTCACGGTCCACCCGAAGCTCAAGCAGCTCCTCGAGAAGCGTGCGCAGATGTCCGTCGACGGCGGCATCGACTGGGGCTTCGGCGAGATCGCGGCCTTCGGCTCGCTCGTGATGGAGGGCGTCCCCGTCCGTCTCACCGGTCAGGACTCCCGCCGCGGCACCTTCGTGCAGCGTCATGCGGTGTTCCACGACCGCAAGACCGGCCAGGAATGGGCCCCTCTGGAACACCTCTCCGAGGACCAGGCCAAGCTCTGGATCTATGATTCGCTGCTCTCCGAGTACGCGGCCATGGGCTTCGAGTACGGCTACTCGGTGGAGCGTCCGGACGCCCTGGTCATGTGGGAGGCGCAGTTCGGCGACTTCGTCAACGGCGCCCAGACCGTGATCGACGAGTTCATCTCCTCGGCCGAGCAGAAGTGGGGTCAGCGTTCCTCGCTCGTCCTCATGCTGCCGCACGGCTACGAGGGCCAGGGCCCGGACCACTCCTCGGCCCGCATCGAGCGCTTCCTGCAGATGTGCGCGGAGAACAACATGGTGGTGGCGGAGCCGACGACCGCGGCGAACCACTTCCACCTGCTGCGCCGTCACGCCTACAGCCGCCCGCACAAGCCGCTGATCGTCTTCACCCCGAAGCAGCTCCTCCGTCTGAAGGGCGCCGCCAGCTCGGTCGCCGACTTCACCACGGGCGGCTTCCAGCCGGTGATCGGCGACCACGCCGAGCTGGATCCGGCTGCCGTGCAGCGCGTCATCCTGGTCGCGGGACGTCTGTACTACGACCTTCTGGCCAACCGCGACAAGGCTCAGGACTCCAGCACGGCGATCGTCCGCGTCGAGCAGCTGTACCCGCTGCCCGAAGAGGAGATCCGCGCGGAGCTCGCCAAGTACCCGAACGCCGACGTCGTCTGGGCCCAGGACGAGCCCGCCAACCAGGGCCCGTGGAGCTTCATGGCCCTGAACCTGGTGCCGTCCCTGGACCGCCCGGTCCGCCTGGTCAGCCGTCGCGCGTCCGCCTCGACGGCCGCCGGCACCGGCAAGCGTCACGCGGCCGAGAACGCACTGCTCCTGCAGCAGGCCTTCGACCACCGGGCCTGACCCGGCCGACGCGCCGTCGTCGCCCACCGCACAGCGGTGACGCACGACGGCGCGTCGCGGCTTCCAGACGCCCGTCACCTGCGCTTCGTGGCACAGGCGGCGGGCGTCTGTCGTTTAATGGAGTGGGGACGCTGCGCCGGACACGGCGCATCAGCTGCGCGAAAGGACATTGTGGAGGACAGGAAACTTCGAATCGCCGCGATCGGCGATGAACTGCTGGCAGGACTCGGCGACCCTCGCGCACTGGGCTGGTACGGCCGGGTGCTGGCCCGCACGCCGCGGGATCAGTTCGCTCTGGAGAGCTACTCGCTGCCGTGCCCCGAAGAGGGCACCGAGGGTCTTTCGGCGCGCTGGGCGGACGAGACGGGCCGCCGTTTCGGTCAGGGCTATGAGAACCGCCTGGTCATCGGCCTCTCCGGACGGGACATCGACTTCGGGCTCTCCACCGCGCGCAGCCGCCTGAATCTGGCGAACATCCTGGATCACGCGTCGCAGGCGAGCGTCTCCGTCTTCGTGGTGGGCCCGCCCCCGAGCCTCGACCCGGCCAAGAACCGGCGTCTGGCAGATCTCAACACGGCCTTCGCCGATGTGACCACCCGCCGTCACCACCTGTACGTGGACACCTTCGCTCCCCTGCTCAACCATGAGCAATGGCGCAATGACCTGGCGGCCAATGCCGGCGCCCCCGGCCAGGCCGGCTACGGGCTGATGGCCTGGCTCGTCCTGCACCGGGGCTGGTTCCAGTGGCTCAAAATCGCGGAGCCCACGGACTGACTCTCCCCGCTTCCCGCACTGAGTGCTCAGTTGTTGCGGGTGTCGAACGCCGACACCCGCAACAACTGAGCACTCAGTGCGTTTAAAAGAACCTCTTGACTCGAGATATATCGCGATATATCGTGAAATCACAAACGCGATATATCGCAAGATCCGAGGAGGAGAGCATGGCAGAGGAACGCTGGGCCGTCACCGGTCCGCAGACGATCGACATCGAAGGCGTGACGTCCCTGAAGCTCGGCATCGTGCACGGGCGCTTCGACGTGGTCACCCACGAGGACAGCATCACCCGCATCGAGGTCTCAGAGATCTCCGGTGATCCCCTCGACGTCAGTTTCAACGCCGGACGCCTCGAGGTCCGGCACCAGGAACCGGGACCTCAGGGCTGGTTCAAGAACGTCATGAACACCGTGACCCAGTCCCAGGAGAACTCGGTCATCATCAGCATCGCCGTGCCTGTCGGCATCCAGGTGGACGCGTCCACCGTCGCCGGCAACGGACTGGTCTCCGGCACCACGGCCAAGACCTCCCTCAACACCGTCTCCGGCGACGTGGTGGCCGACCAGACCGCCTCCCACCTGGACGTGAACTCGGTCAGCGGCGAGGCGATCGTCCGCAATCACCGCGGCAGCCTGTCCGTGAACACCGTGTCCGGAGCCGTCACTGCCACCGGCGCGCTCAACCACGTCCGGCTCAACAACGTCAGCGGCGAGATCCTCCTGGACGTCTCCGCGGACACGCAGGACATCGGCGCCAACACCGTCTCGGGTGACATGACCATCCGGCTCCCCCACACCGTGGGCGTCGACCTGAAGGCCAAGACCGGCTCCGGCCAGGTCACCATCGACACGCAGCGCTACATGCCCGTGAAGAACACGGTCGCCACCATCGTCGGACCGGAGGAACACCTCCTGGTGCTCCGCACCAATTCCGTGTCCGGCGACGTCTCGGTGGTGCACGCCCCGGACGAGGAAGGAGAACTGTAATGCCCCCCGTCTTCGCCCACGGCGCCCTGCGTCTCTACCTTCTGGCTCTGCTGGAGGACGGCGCCAAACACGGCTACGACCTCATCAAGGCCCTCAGCGACCGCTTCAACGGGACCTACTCCCCCAGTGCCGGGACCATCTATCCCCGGCTCGCCAAGCTGGAAGAGGAAGGACTGGTCAGCACCCAGGTGGACGGACGGCGCACGAGTTACAGCCTGACCGACGCCGGCCGCCGGGAACTCGAGAATCGCCGGGAGGAGCTGTCCGGCGTGGAGAACGACATCTCGGCGTCCGTCCGACGCCTGGCGGACACCCTGCGGGAGGACATCGGGAGCAACATGCGCTCCCTCCGCGAGGAACTGACGTCCACCACTCGCCAGGCCCGTGCGGAGGCCGCGCACCACGGGTATGTGAAGCCGGGGACCTCGGCGTCGCAGGCCCGGGCCACCGCCCTCAGCCAGGCCGCGGAACAGCTCATCACCGGTTTCCGGTCGGAGCTCCTGATGCTCGTGAGGCTCCGCAAAGCCCACGGTGAGCTGAACGAGACCGAGCTGGACGCACTGCGCACCATCCTGGACAGGGCCCGCACGGAGGCGAAGGAGCTCTTCAGGAGCTGACCCCGCCACACGCCGTCCTGATCCACAGACGCCTCGGGCCCTGGAACCGCAATGGTTCCAGGGCCCGACTGTTCAGCGTCACGCTGAGATGATCTGCCGCACGGGGCGGCAGTCAGTCTCAGGTGTTGGGGCGCTTGCCGTGGTTGGCACCGCCACGCTTACGATCACGACGCTTGCGTGCACGCTTGCTCATAGCTGGACTCCTTCTGTTCTCGACTCTCAAAGAGCTGCCCTCAAGTCTCCCATATGGAGGCGACCGGAGCGAAACCGCGCCATCGGCGCAGAGTGAGGGCCGACGTCGGGCGTTCAGGGTGTGAGCAGGCGTCCGGCGCGCTCACGCCGCTCAGCGCTTGGCCGGGACCTTGTCCGGGTGGAGCTGCCGGGCCAGTTCGTAGGTGAGCTCATTCGTCTCGGCCACGAGCGGGACCGGTGCGCTGCGGGCGGTCCGGCCGCTGTACGCCTTGCCCTTGGTGCCGACGGCGAGACTCAGGTTCTGCAGATCATTCGGGGCGTTCAGGGTGCCGACCGCTTTGTCCTTGTTGATGTCCTGCTTCACGGTGCCCGGGTTGATGACGCCGTTCCAGTTCCAGTCGATCGCGGCGTCGGCTCGGGCCTGATGGCGCGTGCCACCGGTCCACCAGTACAGCTGGTTGCCCGCCGCCGCGGCTCCGAGTCCGGCCCCTTCGTTGAGGGCCGCCTCGTTGAGGCTGATCTGCGAGCGGGTGGAGTACCCGAAGTAGGCCGCTCCCGCGGTCTGCGGGACGCCCGTGAGCTGGTACGAGTAATTCATGATGCTCAGGTAGTTCGGCTTGTTGTTGACGTTGTCGGCGCCGCCGTGCGTCAGACCGAGGTTGTGCCCGAGCTCGTGGATGAAGGTGCCCACGCGGGTGTCGCTGCTGGCGTTGCCCCAGTAGCGGGGTCCCACCGTCACCAGCAGTTCCAGCCCGTTGATCCACGCCTGTCCCGACGACGAGCTGTTGCCGTAACTGTCACCGAACACCGCGTAGTGAAAGACATTGGCACGGTTCGCGTCGGAGTACTGCTGCCGAAGTGTGCGGACCTCGTCCACGCCGCTCAGGTTCTGCTTGTACGGGATCTCATTGCCGCCGCCCAGATCGTAGGCCGCTCCACGTGCTGATCCCGCGTCGAGGTGGATCGTGACGCCGGTCGTGCCGTCGGGGTTGTTGACGGGGAGGTCCGCGAAGCCCTGCCGGATCCTGTCGAGCTCCGCCGTGGACGGCAGGAGACCCGGCATGTAGTCCAGCTCGACGAAGAGGTCCGCCCGGTGCGGGTCAGCCCCCAGCGCGGGAAGGTCAAGGTCGATGACGCCGTCCCCGTTCGTGTCGACGCCGTTGGTCTCCCAGGCGTCGGGCAGGCCGTCGCCGTCGGAGTCCGTCGAGGTAGGGGTGATGGCCGCCTGGGCCGGGCCGGCGGGAAGCAATACGCCGAACAGGCCCAGACCCAGGGTCAGGACCCCGGCGGAGGCTGCGCTCACGATCTTCTGTCTCATGGTGATCACCTTTCAGGGTGGAGGTGCGAGGACCACAGGATGCTCCGGCCGGGTGGGCCGGGCTGTGATCACTTCCACAAGACCAGATCGTCACAGTCCTCTTCAATGACTGTTACAGAAAAAGTTAAACAATTAACAACAGGCGACCGAGCGGAAGACAGCCTCCTGCGAAGCCGCGTCCCAGGGCACGGAAAAGCCCCCGTGCCGGTCCACTCGGGACGGGCACAGGGGCTTCCACGGAATTCAGCTGGCGCCGAGGCTCGGCGCGCCGCGAGGGTCGAAGGTCAGCCGCGGGCGGCGTGGATCTTCTCCAGGATGCTCTGCTTCAGCTGGTCCGGGGCGGCTTCCGTGCAGGAACGCTTCACCATGGACCGGATCATGCATTCGAGGTCGTGCTGCTCCAGGCAGTTGGGGCAGTTCGCCAGGTGATCCTTGATCTCCTCGACATCGGCGCGGGGCAGCGCGCCGTCGAGGTATTCGTAGATGCGTTCAATACGGGCGTCTTCACAATCGCCCAGGCCTTGGCAGTCTTTCATTTCGCTTTCTCCACTGGTGCCGTGTCGGCCGCGGTGCGCCGCACGCCGATCCCCCGTTCCGCCGCGTACTCCGCCAGCATCTCGCGGAGCATCCGGCGTCCACGGTGCAGGCGGGACATGACCGTCCCGATCGGGGTGTTCATGATTTCTGAGATCTCTTTGTACGCGAAGCCTTCGACGTCCGCGAAGTACACCGCCAGCCGGAATTCCTCCGGAATGGACTGCAGGGCCCGCTTGACGTCCGAGTCCGGCAGGTGGTCCAGGGCTTCCGTCTCAGCGGAACGGAGGCCCGTTGACGTATGGGACTCCGCCCGCGCCAGCTGCCAGTCCTCGATGGTCTCCCCATGGGACTGCAGAGGCTCGCGCTGCCGCTTGCGGTAGAGGTTGATGTACGTGTTGGTCAGGATGCGGTACAGCCAGGCCTTCAGATTCGTTCCGGGCTTGTACTGGTGGAAGGCCGAGAACGCCTTGGTGTAGGCCTCCTGCACCAGATCCTCAGCGTCGGCGGGGTTCCTGGCCATGCGCATGGCCGCCGAATACAGCTGGTCCACGTACTGCATGGCGTCCCGCTCGAAACGGGCCCGCCGCTGGTCGTCGCTCTCGGACGCGACATCCACCGCACTGCTGTCCGAGGCCGACCGCCCCGTTGCTTCTTCGTCCGTCTTCCGGGCCGCTGCGGCTCCGGACCCGGGGATCTCCGATTCCGTGGTGTTCATCGCGTCCCAGTCTAGCCCCGCGGACAGGGCCGGAACCCGGGAGCCACCGGTCCAGCCCACGGGTGCGGCCGGGCGATCCAAGACCACGGGCATGGGCACTCCTGAAACATCGTCGGCACGAGGCTTCTCCTCGTGTCATCACTGCTTCGGACAACCGGTTCCGCGGCGCAATTATTCCGCAAAGATGCAAGACTAGAGGTAGTCCGGGCGCTCCTGTCCCGTGACCCACCAGGTGAACCCATCTCTCCAGGAGGTCTCGTGTCCATGGTTCGAATCCTTGCCCGTCCGCTCCTCGCCAGCAGCTTCATCGCCGACGGCATCCACAAGATCAAGAAGGCCCAGGATCCCACCGTCCGGCCCGCCGTGCTGGCACGCCGCGTGGCGGACACCCTGCCGGTCGAGCTCGGGGACGCCTTCCTGAATCGCGCAGCCGGCGGCGCGCAGCTGGGTGCGGGCGCTCTCTTCGCCTTCGGCAAACTGCCGCGTCTCGCCGCTCTGGTGCTCGCCGCCTCCGCCGCGTGCACCACGGCTCTGGAGTACCGCGCCGCTGACGCGACCACCAAGGAAGGCCGCGCGGCTCGCCGCAATCAGCTCCTGAAGAACCTCTCGCTCAACGGCGCCGCCCTGCTGGCCATCGTGGACACCGCGGGGAAGCCGAGCCTCGTGTGGCGTGTGCAGAACCGGCCCGAGGGTGGCGCCGGCGCCTCCAAGGGAGACTGATTCGTGCCGCAGCAAGCCCCTGTCGTCCAGCCCTGGGCGGCGCCCCTGGCCACCGGTCCGGTCGACGCGACCGTCTCGGTGCCGGGTTCCAAATCCCTGACCAACCGCTACCTCGTGCTCGCCGCACTCGCGGACGGCCCCTCCCGGCTCCGCGCGCCTCTGCATTCCCGCGACTCGGCGCTGATGATCGCGGCCCTGCGCAGCCTGGGCGCCACCGTGGAGGAGGTCCCCGGGGACGGGTCCTTCGGTCCGGATCTGGTCATCACCCCGATCCCCCAGGACGCCCCGGCCTCCGCCGTGAGCGTGGACTGCGGGCTCGCCGGGACAGTCATGCGGTTCGTCCCCCCGCTGGCGGCCCTGCGCAGGGGTGACACCCACTTCGACGGTGACCCCCACGCCCGTCAGCGCCCCATGGGCGCGATCATCCAGGCACTCGCGGCGCTCGGCATCACCCTGACGTCCGACGACGGCGGCGCCCCGGCGTCGCTCCCCTTCACCGTGCGCGGCGAAGGCTCCGTCCCCGGCGGCCACGTGATCATCGACGCGAGCGGGAGCAGCCAGTTCGTCTCGGCCCTCCTCCTGGTCGGCGCCCGCTTCGACGATGGCCTCCACATCGAGCACGCCGGCAAGCCCGTGCCCAGCCTGGACCACATCCGGATGACCGTCGAAGTCCTCCGGTCCCTGGGTGTCACGGTGGACGACTCCGTGCCGGACCACTGGTTCGTCTCCCCCGGCCCCATCAGCGCCTTCGACGTCCGGATCGAGCAGGACCTCAGCAACGCCGGTCCGTTCCTCGCAGCGGCGCTCGTCACGGGCGGCACCGTCCGCGTGCCGCATTGGCCCAGCCCCACCACGCAGGTGGGCGACCTCTGGCGAGACATCCTCACCCGGATGGGCGCGACCGTGACCCTGGACGGCTCCACCCTCGTGGTGCAGGGCGGGTCCCGGATCCTGGGCGGCGACTTCGCCGACACGAGCGAACTGGCTCCGACGGTCGCAGCGCTGTGCGCCCTGGCCGACTCGCCGTCGCGCCTGAGCGGCATCGCTCATCTGCGCGGTCACGAGACCAACCGGCTCGAGGCCCTCGTCACCGAGATCCGCCGGATGGGTGGCGACGCGGAGGAGACCGCCGACGGCCTGATCATCCGGCCCGTCCCTCTGCACGGCGCCGTCCTGGACAGTTATGCAGACCATCGCATGGCCACCGCGGGCGCCATCTGGGGTCTGGCCGTGCCGGGGACGTTCGTGGAGGACATCGCCACCACCGCCAAGACCATGCCCGATTTCCCCGCACTCTGGACGGCCATGCTGGACGGACGCGCAGGGGACACGGAGCAGATCTCGCCCGCCGGCACTCAGGCTGGCTCCTGACGTGGGGCAGGGTCAGTCCGGTCGTTCCCTGTCCTCCTGGGATGAATCCGATGTCCGGCTCCGGCCGAGCAAACGAGGGTCCCGGCCCCGCACGAAAGACCGCCCGAGCCACTCGGATGCGGTGATCGGGCGCATCATCACCGTGGACCGCGGACGCTACACCGCCGTCCTGGACGAGGGGACGCCGCAGGAGCGGACGGTGATCGCGGCGCGGGCGAAGGAGCTCCGGCGCAACCCGGTCGTGGTCGGCGACTTCGTGGCCCTCGTGGGCGACGTCTCCGGAGATCCCGACACGCTGGCCCGGCTGGTCCGCATCGAACCCCGCAAGACGCTTCTGCGGCGCAGCGCGGACGACACCGACCCGGTGGAGCGCGTCGTCGTCGCCAACGCGGACAAGCTCGTGGTCGTGGTCGCGGCCGCGAACCCCGAGCCCCGCACCGGCTTCATCGACCGCGCCCTCGTGGCCGCGTACGACGCCGGGATCGAGCCGATCCTGCTCATCACCAAGGCCGACGTGAAGGACCCCGCCGAGCTGCTGGCGAACTACCAGGCCCTGGATCTCAAAGTCATCATCAGCCGCACCACGGAGGCGGGAGCCAGCGGGATCGACGCCCGGAGCGCCGACGGCGGTTCCGCCTCCCTGCTGGGCACCGCCGTCGAGGAACTGCGGGAGGAGCTCGACGGCTCCGTCAGCGTCCTCCTGGGGCACTCCGGCGTCGGCAAGTCGACCATGGTCAACGCCCTGACGGGATCCGAACGGGCCACCGGACAGGTCAACGCCGTCACCGGCCGCGGACGCCACACGTCCAGCTCCGCCCTGGCACTCCAGATGCCGGGGGCGCGGCCCGGAACGTGGATCGTGGACACTCCCGGCGTCCGGTCCTTCGGCCTCGCCCTGGTCGATCCCGAACGCATCCTGCAGGCGTTCCCGGATCTGGCGCCCGGCACCGAGGCCTGCGAGCGCGGCTGCAAGCACGGCGCGCAGGCGATCGGCTGCGGCCTGGATGCCTGGGTGGCCGAGGGACACGCCGGGCCCGCCGGAGCCTCGCGGCTGGAGTCGCTGCGCCGGGTGCTGGACGCCGGAACGCAGGAGGAACGCGAGGCCAAGGAGCTCGGCACTCCCTGACGGCGCGGTCACGTCCACGCCCCGGATGAGCTGGGATGCGTGCTTTGTGGGTACGGTTTAACCCATGATGGACTCCTCCCAGAACTACACCGATGACCTCCGGCTTGCCCATGTCATGGCGGACCAGGTGGATGCCCAGACCATGGCGCGCTTCAAAGCCCAGGATCTGAAGGTCGAGACCAAGCCGGATCTGACACCGGTGAGCGATGCGGACCGGAGCGCCGAGGAGTACATCCGCGCCCAGCTGTCCCGGGCCCGGCCTCGGGACTCCGTCATCGGCGAGGAGTTCGGCACCACGGGCCACTCCTCCCGCCGCTGGGTCATCGATCCGATCGACGGCACCAAGAACTTCGTGCGCGGCGTGCCCGTCTGGGCCACGCTGATCGCCCTCATCGAGGACGATCAGGTGGTGGTCGGCGTCGTCAGCGCCCCCGCCCTGGGCCGCCGCTGGTGGGCCTCCAAGGGCCATGGCGCCTACACGGGCCGTTCCCTCGCCTCGGCCACCCGGCTGAAGGTGTCCGACGTCCACCGCCTCGAGGACGCCTCCCTCTCCTACTCCAGCCTGGGCGGCTGGAAGGAACTCGGCCTGCGGGACGAGTTCCTCGACCTCCACGACACGGTCTGGCGCACCCGCGCCTACGGCGACTTCTGGTCCTACTGCCTCCTGGCCGAAGGCGCCGTGGACCTCGCCTGCGAGCCGGAGCTGAACCTCTACGACATGGCGGCGCTCGTGCCGATCGTCACCGAGGCCGGTGGCCGCTTCACCTCGCTCGACGGGCAGGACGGCCCGTTCGGCGGCAACGCGGTGGCCAGCAACGGCATCCTGCATTCAGAGTTCCTCCGGAGGCTCAATCCCGGGCTGGACGATCTGCTGCAGGCCCCCTGAGCAGGTCATATTCCACGTAATATTGGCGGCGCGTTCCTTCGGGGACGCGCCGCTGTTTTACTCTCGTAATCAGGTCACGAGTGCCAGCGCAAAACCCCGGTTTGCTGGCCGGCAACCCTCCAGACGCGGTGGGGTGCCCCGGGTGACGACCAGGCCGGCCACAGAAAGTGGTGCGGCAAGCGCGGTGCCCGCCTGTGCGGGCCCCTCCACGATGCAGAGGTCCAGCATGTCCGTCAACACCCTCGCCCCCCGCTCCACCGCCGCCGGAACCGGTCGCGCCCACGCGCCGTCGTTGGCCGCCAATCCGTTCGCCGCGGTCACCGGCGCGGAGATCCAGGCCCCGCTCATCCAGGGCGGCACGGCCCGGTACGCCAATCTCGACTACGGCGCCTCCGCCCCCGCGCTCAGCGTGGTCTCGGCCTACCTGAACGAGATCCTGCCGTACTACGCGAGCGTGCACCGCGGCGCCGGCTACGCCTCGCAGATCAGCACCTCGGTGTACGAGAATGCCCGGGAGATCGTGCGCGACTTCGTGGGCGGACGTCCGGATGACCTGGTGATCTTCACGCGCAACACCACCGATTCGCTGAACGTGCTGGCGGGCTGCCTCCCCCAGCGCCAGGGCGAACAGGCCGGCGACGTGCTCTACCTGGACATCGAGCACCACGCCAATCTGCTCCCCTGGCAGCGGGTCGGTCACCGGAGCCTCGTGGCGCGGGAGACCATCGCGGCCACCGTGGAGGCCCTCCGGGAGGAGCTCGAAGCCGGCGGTGTCGCCCTCCTGGCCGTGACGGGCGCTTCCAATGTCACCGGTGAGATCCTGCCGATCGCCGAGCTCGCCGCCTTGGCGCACGAGTACGGCGCCCGGATCGTCGTGGATGCCGCCCAGCTGGCGCCGCACCGCCGGATCGACATCACCGCGCTCGACGTCGACTTCCTCGCCTTCTCCGGCCACAAGCTGTACGCGCCGTTCGGCGCCGGAGTCCTGGTGGGCCGTGCCGATTGGCTCGACGCCGGGACTCCCCACCTGCTCGGCGGCGGCGCCGTGCGGGAGGCCCGCCTCGATTCGGTCGTCTGGACCACCGGACCGGCCCGGCATGAGGGCGGCTCCCCGAACGTCCTCGGCGCGGCCACCCTGGCCCGGGCGACCCAGGTCCTGGCATCCCTCGACCACGACTCGTGGCAGCAGCACGAGGCGGACATCCGCCGCCACCTGGAGGACGGTCTCGCCGCCCTGGACGGCGTCACCGTGCACCGCATCTTCAGCGATTCCACCGACTCGATCGGCGTGGTGAACTTCTCCGTGGAGGGTTACGACGCCGGCCTCGTGGCTGCTTACCTCTCCGCCGAGCACGGGGTGGGACTCCGGGACGGCAAGTTCTGCGCCCACCCGCTGCTCAAGCGGCTGGGCCTGCCCGCCGGATCGCTCCGGGCCAGCTTCGGTCTGGGGTCGCGGCTCGAGGACGCCGAGTGCCTCATCGAGGGGATCCGGCAGCTGCGCGAACGCGGTCTCGGCTGGGACTACGTGGTCGACGCCGGACGCTGGGTTCCCGCGAACGATCAGCGCAGCTACCCGCACTGGGCGCCGAACACCCCCGGCACGGCGGGCGCCGCGCCCTGCACCACCACGGACTGATCCTCTGACGCAGCACGTCCGGTCGCACAGGGGCCGGCGCGTCCGCCCCCTGTGCGACCCTTAAACGGCAAGCCGCCCCGCGCTCCGCGGGCGGATCCCGTCATCGTCCAGGAGTCAGCATGTCAGCCCGTCACGTGTCGCCGCCCGGTGGTCCCCGCATGGACACCACCACCCGCCGGGAGATGGGCCGCGCGTTCGAACAGGGCGGGGAGCACTACGCTCAGGTCCGGCCTTCGTATCCGGCGGAGTCAGCTGCATGGTGCGTGCCGGACGGCGCGCGATCGGCCGTGGACCTGGGAGCGGGCACCGGCAAATACACCGCGCTGCTCGTGGATCTCGGCCTGGACGTGACGGCCGTGGAGCCCTCCGCCGACATGCTGGCCCAGCTGCATGCGGAACTCCCCGGCGTCGCGACCGTTCAGGGAACGGCGGAGGCCACGGGGCTTCGTGCGGAGAGCGCCGATCTGATCGCGGTGGCCCAGGCCTGGCACTGGTTCGATCCTCTCGCCGCGAGCGCGGAGGCCCTCCGGGTCCTGCGGCCGGGCGGGACCCTCGCACTGATCTGGAACCAGCTGGACACGTCCGTCCCGTGGGTGCACCGGCTGTCCCGCATCATGCACGCCGGTGACGTCATCAAGCCGCACTTCGTGCCCGCCGTCGGGCCCGGCTTCACCGAGCTCCAGGCCGCGGTGATCCCGTGGCAGGACCGGGTGACGCCGGAGGATCTCCTGGAGCTGACCAAATCCCGGAGCTACTACCTGCGGGCGTCCGCCCCCACCCGGGAGAAGGTCCTCAGCAACCTCGAGTGGTACCTCTGCGAGCATCTCGGACATCGCCCCGGGGAGATCCTCACCCTCCCCTACCGCTGCTACGCGTGGAAGACCACGCGGCGCTGACGGTCACACTTGCGCCGAGAGGTCTCCGAGCCTAGAGTTTTAGGCAAGCCGAAATTACCTGGTTCGGCTCGCCTAAAGGAGGATGAGATGAAGACCGAGCTGTCCCCAGGAGTCGTCGCACCACGCCGCGGCGCGGGAATCCTGCTGCTCGGGCCGGCCTTCGTCGCCGCCATCGCCTATGTGGACCCGGGCAATGTCGCGGCCAACCTGACCGCGGGCGCCCAGTTCGGCTATCTGCTGGTCTGGGTCCTCGTGGCCGCGAACATCATGGCCGTCATGGTCCAGTACCAGTCCGCCAAGCTCGGGCTGGTCACCGGACGCTCCCTCCCCGAACTCCTGGGGCAGAGGTTCCCCACGTGGGGCCGGCGGCTCTTCTGGCTGCAAGCCGAGACGGTGGCCGTCGCCACGGATCTCGCGGAGGTGGTCGGCGGCGCCATCGCCCTCAACCTGCTGTTCGGCATCCCGCTGCCCCTCGGCGGCATCATCATCGGCGCGGCGTCCATGGTCCTGCTCCTGATGCAGAACCGGCGGCGCCAGCGCAGCTTCGAGAACGCGATCATCGTGCTGCTCGCCGTCATCACAGTGGGGTTCCTGTGCGGTCTGATCGTGAGCCCGCCCAGCGCCGGCGGTGTGCTCGGAGGCCTGGTGCCCCGCTTCCAGGGCACCGAGTCCGTGATGCTGGCGGCGAGCATGCTCGGTGCGACCGTCATGCCCCACGCGATCTACGTGCACTCCGCGCTCTCCCGGGACCGGCACCGCCCGGTGGGTGGCCCGGAACCGGACGACCGGGCTCTGAGCCGCCTCATCCGGGCCACCCGCTGGGACGTCGTCTCCGCCCTGGCCATCGCCGGCGCCGTGAACATCGGCATGCTGCTGCTCGCGGCCTCCGCCCTGAGCGGCCGGGAGGGCACCGACAGCATCGAGGGCGCGCACGCCGCCATCACGACGACGCTCGGCCCGGTCATCGGCGCGGTGTTCGCCGTCGGGCTGCTCGCCTCGGGTCTCGCCTCCACCGCGGTCGGGTCCTACGCCGGCGCCACGATCATGGGCGGCCTGCTCAAGGTGCAGATCCCGCTCCTCCTGCGCCGGGTCCTCACCCTCATCCCCGCCGTGATCATCCTGGCGGTCGGCATGGATCCCACCCAGGTGCTGGTGCTGAGTCAGGTCGCCCTGAGCTTCGGCATCCCCTTCGCCCTGATCCCGCTCTTCCTGCTCAGCCGGGACCGCCGCGTCATGGGCCGTCACGCAGACCATCCCGCGCTCCAGGTGGCGGCCGCCGTGAGCGCCCTCCTCGTGATCGTCCTGAACGGCGTGCTGATCTGGCTGACATTCGTCCCGGGCGGCTGAGGAGTCGCGGCTCCGGCGCGACGGCGGCCGACCACCACCCCGGCGCCGTCGCCCGCCTCGACTAAACTGGGGCCGTGAAGTCTGCCGTCGCCTCCTCCTCGATCGAGGACTACGTCAAGGTCATCTACTCGTTCACCGAGTGGCAGGACAAGCCCATCAGCAGCACCCAGCTGGCCCAGCGGCTGGGCGTGGCGAACTCCTCGGTGTCCGAGATGGTGCGCAAACTCAAGGACCTCGGCCTGGTGGACCACAAGCCCTACGGCGCCGTGACGCTCACAGCGGAGGGCCGGACTTTGGCTCTCGCCGTCGTGCGACGGCACCGCCTGATCGAGACGTTCCTGGTCCGCGAGCTCGGCTACGCGTGGGACGAGGTCCATGACGAGGCCGAACTCCTGGAACACGCCGTCTCCGAGACCTTCGTGGAGCGCCTCGCGGAGAAACTCGGCCACCCGGACCGTGACCCTCATGGCGATCCCATCCCCACCGCCGACGGCACCGTCGCGCTGCCCGACGCCCGGTTGCTCTCCGAGCTGGATGAGGGGCACCACGGGCTCATCACCCGGATCAGCGACGACGACCCGGAGCTCCTGCGCTACCTCAGCCGGGAGGGCGTGGACGTCGACGCCGTCGTCGAGGTCGGCGAACGCAAGCCGTTCAGCGGCGCACTGCAGGTTCATGTGGCCCCTCCCGGCGGCCAGGAGGGCCACACCGCGGAGCTGGGCGAGCAGGCGCTGCACGCCCTCTGGGTCGCGGACGACTCGCCGCATGAGGGCTGCATCCTCCCCTGAGGGTCCGTTCCTTCCCCGGAGCATTGCGGATCGCGGGGCATCGTGTTTGCATCCTTGCATGAGCATCATCGATCCGGACGCCGCCGCTCGTGCCAAAGCATCCAGGACCCCGCAGGCCCAGGACCTCTGGGTGCCCGGCCTCACACTGGTCCTCGGCGCTTTCGTGACGGCGTACAGCATCACCGCGTTCGTGACCGTGCTCGATACGGAGAACGAGGATCCGGAGCCGTGGCAGTGGATCCTCCGGATCATAGCCCTGACCGTCGCCGCAGGCGCGACGATCGTGGGCCTGAACACCTGGGTCGCCCGCTCCGTGCGCAATCCCCGGCTGCCCGGGTTCGGCGCGGCTCAAGCCCTCGCCTGCGCCTCCGCCGCCTTCGGAACGACCGTCGTCGCGCCGGCACCGGAATGGTTCCGGGAACCGCGGATGATTCCCGGGACCTGGTGGCTGGCCGGAATCGCCCTGTTCCTGGGGATCCTGTCCGTGGTCTCCTGGGGCGCGCGGGCCGCCGACCGGCGCCGTGAAGAGGACACCGTGCGCACCGGACGGCTGACCACGGGAGTGGTCACCAACCAGGGCTATGAGCGGTTCCACGAGTCCAACCGGATTCTGACGTCGGTCACCTACTCCTTCGAGGACCTCAACGGCACCCGCCGGTTCGTCCGCCGTCCGGCCATGATCACCGCGGACGATCCCGTGGTCACCGGTGAGCTGGTGGATGTCTGGTTCGACCCGGCCCGGCCGGATCACCTCAAGACGATCGCCGTGCGACGGCGGCCCGCGGAACGACGACAGGCCGCAAGCTGACGGAGCACTGCCAGACACTGCACGCGGTCCGGACGTTCCGGGCCCCGAGAGAAGGAGACTTCATGGAAGACCAGGACAGCACCCAGCAGAAGCCGAACGCCCAGCAGAATCCCGCCGCCCAGCAGGAGCCCAGTGGCGGCGCTCCGGTCACGGACCTCCGCTTCGAGGTCTTCGGCTTCATCGCCCGGCCCGTCGCGGACGTGTACGAGGCGGTGGCCGATCCGGCCATCCTGAGTGAGTACTTCACCACCGGCGGCGCGGTGGGCCGCCTCGAGACCGGAGCCACCGTCCAGTGGGACTTCGCGGACTTCCCGGGCGCCGTCCCCGTCACGGTCCTCCGGGCCGAGCCGGGCGAGGCGATCTCGGTGCGCTGGGGCGCGGCCCCGGGCACGTCCGTCGAGGCGGACGGCACCGTGGTCGACTTCCTGTTCTCCTCCGTGGACGACGGCGCCCGCACCAAGGTCGTGGTGCGCGAGCACACGTGGAAGCCCACGGAGGACGGCGCCACGGCGGCCTTCGGCAACTGCATGGGCTGGACCGGAATGCTCGCCGCGATGAAGGCCTGGCTGGAACACGGAGTCCGCCTCCGGGACGGTTTCTACCGCTGAAGCACGTCGTCTTCTGAGCGGCCGTCCAGGCATTTCCGTTAGGCTCGAAGGGATGAGCCCTGCGAGAAATGTCCTGAAGTCCGTGGCCGCAGTGGGTGGAAGACTCCTGGCCTTCGCCACCGTGAGCGCCGTGATCGGTGCGCTCCTGGTCGGTTTCCTGGCGCCTTTGGTGGCCGCCACGGATGCCGCCACCAAGGGCTCGGTGCAGTTCTTCGACAGCCTGCCGGAGGAACTCACCATCAACCCTCCCGGGCAGGTGAGCAGGATCCTCGCAGCCGACGGCTCGCAGATCGCCACCGTCTTCAGCGAGAACCGTCAGGATGTGACGCTCAAACAGATCGCCCCCGACATGCGCAACGCGCTCGTGGCGATCGAGGACTACCGCTTCTACGAACACGGCGGCATCGATCCGATGGGCATCATGCGCGCCCTGGTCAGCAACGCCTCGGGTGGCCGGCAGGGCGCCTCCACCCTGACCCAGCAATACGTGACCAATGTCCTGAACGACAGCCGGACCGCCCGCGGCGACGCAGCCGACGTCGTGCTCAACGGCCAGAAGACCACCGGGGACAAGCTGCGGGAGATGAAGCTCGCCCTCGGACTCGAGAAGCGGCTGAGCAAGGACCAGATCCTCCAGGGCTACCTCAACATCGTGGCGTTCAGCGGCAACGCGTATGGCGTCCAGGCCGCCAGCCAGTACTTCTTCTCGGTGGACGCCGCGAAGCTCAGCCTGCCGCAGGCCGCTCTGCTCGCGGGCCTGGTGAACGGCCCCGGCTACTACGATCCGATCGCCCACCCGGACCGCGCCGTCGAGCGCCGCAATCTGGTGCTGGACGCGATGCTCAAGCACGGCTACATCACCGCCAAGAAGCACGACGCCGCCGTCAAGACCCCGCTCAAGCTGGCGGTGAAGCAGCCGCGCCAGGGTTGCGCTTACGCCGCGCAGTCGCCGTACTTCTGCGATTACGTGCTGCACCAGTTCCTGAACGATCCCGCCTATGGCGCGACGCCGGACGAGCGCCTCAAACTGCTGCAGCGCGGCGGTCTCACGATCCGCACCACGCTCGACCCGCGTCTGCAGGGTCCGGCGCAGCGCCAGGTCGACGCGACCACCGGCGCCAATCCGGACAAGTGGGGCGCCTCCCTGGTGACGATCCAGCCGGGCACCGGCAAGGTGGTCGCCATGGCCCAGAACTCCCGGATGCTCGCGAAGCAGGGCTCCGGCTTCGTCACGGCGTACAACTTCAACGTGGACAAGACCGACGACGCCGGCCAGGCCCTGGGCGGCGTGGGCGGCATGCAGCCCGGTTCCACCATGAAACCGGTGACGCTCGCCGCGTGGCTCGGTGAGGGCAAATCGCCCGATCAGACGGTGGACGCCGCGCGACGTGTCTATCCGCTGAACTTCCCCTGGAAGAGCACCTGCGGCCCGGTCGCGGGCGCCTACAACTCCCGGGAGATGGACAAGGGCGCGGCCCCGGACCTGCAGAACGACACACCCGGCTTCTACCGGCCCATGACCGTGCGGATGGGCATCTACTACTCCATCAACACGGCCACGTTCGCCTCGGCCGCCGGCCTGAATGACTTCTGCGACATCCAGCGTGCGGCTGACGCCCTGGGCATGCACGACGGCGCCGGGAAGGGCCAGAAACTCCAGCTCAACACCCTCGGCAACCTCCTGGGCGGAGCCAATGTGGCCCCTCTGACCATGGCGAACGCCTTCGCCACCTTCGCGAGCAATGGCACGTACTGCACCCCCATCTCCATCACCCGCGTGGAGGACGGGAAGGGCAAACGACTCGGAGGCCAGAGCCCGTCCTGCAGGGCCGGCGCGATCACCCCCGAGGTGGCCAAACGCGCGACCAACGTGCTCCAGGACGTCCTCTCCAAGGGCTCCGGTCTCCTGATCCCGGACAAGGTCACCGCCCCGGCCGCGGCTAAGACCGGCACGAACCAGTACAACAACCAAACCTGGATCGTCGGCTATACGCGAGGGCTGGCGACGGCGTCCTTCTTCGGCGATCCGTTCAACGCGAGCGAATCGCGTCCGGGCACCAACGTGACGATCAACGGCCGCACCTACCCGGCCGTTGACGGCGCGGACATCGCCGGGCCGCAGTGGGCACGGTACATGCAGGCTGTTTACGGTCTGTACGCTCACGGCCCCTTCGATCCGCCGACGCTGCCCAAGAAGGCCCCGCCGAAGAAGGCCGACCAGAAGAAACCGGACACGGCGAAGAAGGCCAAGCCCCGGCGCTGAGTGGCTCTTCAGCAGTTCCCCGGGGTCGTCTGCCGCCGGATACGATGGGCGACGTGCGCCGTCTAGCCCGGATCCTCACTGAGGCCTTCTCCCCCACCGTCCTCGTCACCGCTTTCCTGTTGATCAGCTGCGCTGTGGCGGACGGCTGGCGCGGTCTGTGGTTCGGCCTGCTCGCCGCCGTCTTCACGGCGATCGGGCCATTCCTGGGCATCGTCATCGCCTCCCGGAGTGGGCGGCTCAGCGACCACCACGTCGGCGACCGCCGGCAGCGCCTGCCCGTGCTGATCGCCTCACTCGGCTCGGCGGCGATCGGCTGGGCGGTTCTCCTCCTCCTGCACGCGCCGTGGTCCGCAGTGCTCGGGCTGCTCGGGGTGGCGCTGGGGATGATCGTGGTGGGCGCCGTCAACGCGTTCTGGAAGCTCAGCGTGCACACCGCCGTCGTCGTCTTCACCACCACGGCGCTGGTGACCGCCTTGGGTCCGTGGAGCGCCCCGCTCCTTCTCATCCCCGTCGCCGTCGGCTGGTCGCGGGTCCGGCTGGGCGACCACACCGTCGCCCAGGTGCTCGCCGGAGTTCCCGCCGGACTGCTCGTCTGGGGCGCCTACGCACTCATGGCGTGACAGGGTCCTGGCAACACCCTGAAGACGGCGAAAGGCCCTGGATCTCAAGGATCCAGGGCCTTTCAACAGTGGAGATGGCGGGAATCGAACCCGCGACGCCCTTTTCGTGCTCTGCGTTGTAATGCTACAAACCTGAAGTGACGGAGCACCTGACGTGCAGTGGTGACCGCAACCGGGACGCGGATTGCCTACGGCAACCCTGAGACGGACCTGTCCGGCACTGCTGCAATCAGCGCCCCAAAGCACAAACACACTTAGCCTTTTGAGCCAGTTCTCGTGCCGGCGGCGGAGTTGACCCGCCATCTTCGCAGCTGACGCCAGCCGAGAAACCCACACCATGCGGCCGGAACAATTGCGATCGGGGCGCCAATAATGCTTATCAAGAAGACCCCCGCGACGCAGAGCCAGAAGACGGCCCACCCCAAAGACCCTTGCTTGGCACCTTTCGCCAGAGATTGCGCTGTAACAACCGTGCGAACCTGGCTTTTGCCAGCTTTCGGATCTCGCCCAGGCGAAGCTACGAACCCGCTATCCCAGCCAGCAGGAATTTCGTACTCAAGACTCCAAGGAACCAGCTTCATTGCATGGTCTGGACCAGCCTCCACCCACTCGTCAGGGATTTCAGATGCTCTTGCGGCCTGGAGCACAAGCTGGGCGGCCAAGGCTGACCCCTTTATCTTGACAGTTGCCACAGGTGCAATCCCTAGACCTTCTAAATGCTCGATGATCGGGAGGAAATGCTGCGAGGTCACGGGCGACATTTCACCTACACGCTCGCCGTCAATCCGCAGCTCAACATATGGGCGCTCCTGCCCAGTTCTCAGGGTGCGAACCCCCCTATGAAGCGTCGAATACAAGAAACCCTCTCCGCTGGGTGGCACGAAGTTGAACAGCACATCGAAGTGCTCTTCTTCCTTAGTGACCTGCAAGCCGCTCCCCCATGGCAGTTGCTTGTGTTCCCGATCCGGAAGTTGGTTGAGAGGAAGCAAGTCGACATGAGGGATTGCAACTTGAACTCTGGTCCTGATGTCGCTTGAAGTTCGGAATGCCCAAATCCTTCCAATTGTGCCTGGAAGATAACCACTCGCCACGATGCGACGGACCAGCGGACGGTACCGGATCGCATCTTCTCTTGACAAATAGCCAACATGGTAGTCGTTGGCAATCACCATTACAGCGTTTTGATCATGGGCATTGGATGGCTCGGGCACGAGAAGGCACTGGACATCCTCCACAACGATCTGTTGATTCAGCGGTAAAACACCGCCGGCGGCCGCCGCGAGTTCATCCAAGCGGTAATACTCACCCACGACGTCAACATTTGCCCACGTGCTACTGCTGTCTGTTATCGGATACACCGGAAGCACTGTCTCCCCCACTCTGTCCAAGTCCACGGTTTCACCCAAGGCTATCCAGGAGCACACTTGAAAGGAACTAAAGTCAGCGTTCTTGGCTTCAGATACCTATGTTACGTAGAGCATCCAACTGCGATTCTGCAAGCGTTCGAAGGAAGCTGCGAAGCCCATCCGGCAAGACAACAAGCAATGCTGCTACTTCCTGAGCCGAAACCGCCTCTTACGCCAGGGTGTCAAGGACGTCGTTATCTATTGCCTGCCAGGCTGTGCACCAGTTCAGCAGCAGCACTCATTCCGGGGCCGCGCCCTGGCGTCAGTTTTACGCATACACATGTTCGTGCATCAATGTTCAAGACCTCTGGAGCGGGTGGAGCACTGGCCTGATCGCGACGAGGCGGTGGCTGGGATCACAGACTCCGGTCCCCTGAGTAGCGAGTATCGCAAAGGGTCTTGTCGTACCAACAATTCCTAGGAATAAGGCAACAGGAGAAGCGAAAGGCCCTGGATCTCAAGGATCCAGGGCCTTTCAACAGTGGAGATGGCGGGAATCGAACCCGCGTCCGATGTTGCTTCTGCAGGGCTTCTCCGGGCGCAGTTTGCGTCGGAATTTCTCGGCCCCAGCCATGCTGCAAACAGCTGGCTGATCCGGGCCCAGTCATCTTAAAGTCCCAGAAGCCCCGATGACGAGGGCCCCTGGCAGTGGCTATCTAGACGACGCCAGATTCCACGGCGATAGCAACCGTGGGCTGACGGACTGTCTTACTGCTTAGGCAGCAAGAGCGAAGTCAGTGCGCTTAGATTCGGCACTTATTGGTTTGCAGACATCGTTTACGAGATAAGCCTGCATCCTCGGCCCGCTTCACCTGCGTCGACAGACATCGTCGAAACCGATCATCCCCATGTTCATTTACCAATCCCTGTCAGGACTCCCCAACAGGACTCTTCAGCATAGCGCCGTCGGCGCAAGATGCCAAGCCCAGAGGCCTCCCCCGGGCGAGGCGGATCAGCGCTTGTTGCGCGCCCGGAGGACCCGCTGAGCCTCGCGCTTGTCCTGGGCTTCGCGCAGGCTCTGCCGCTTGTCGTACTCCTTCTTGCCACGGGCCACGCCGATCTCGACCTTGGCCCGCCCGTCGACGAAGTACAGCTGCAACGGGACGATCGTGAAGCCGCTCTCCCGGATCTTGTGCGAGATCTTGATGAGCTCCGCGCGATGCAGGAGCAGCTTCCGGCGACGGCGTGAGGAGTGGTTGGTCCAGCTCCCCTGGCTGTACTCCGGGATGTTGACCTGCTCCATCCAGAGCTCATCGTTGTAGAACGTGCAGAACGCGTCGCCCATGTTGGCGTGCCCCTCGCGGAGGGACTTCACCTCGGTCCCCATGAGCGCGATCCCCGCCTCATAGGTGTCCAGCACTTCGTAGTCGTGGCGCGCCTTGCGGTTCGTGGCCACGACTTTCCGGCCACTTTCCTTCGGCACGGCTGACTCCTTCGGTCTGAAAACAGTCCTTCCAGTCTACCCATGCGCCACGCCGTACCGCGCATTGTCCGCTCAGGAAGAACGCGCCAGACGCCGGAAGGCCCGCTCCCCCTCGGGGAACGGACCTTCCACGTGATGCTCCCGGGCGTCTAGAGCATGGTCATCGGGTCCACCGGGGAGCCGTTGACCCACGTCTCGAAGTGGGCGTGGCAACCGGTCGAGTTGCCGGAGCTGCCCGAATAGGCGATGACCTGGCCCTGCTCGACGTGCTGCCCCGCCGACACCACGACCGAGCTGTTGTGGTAGTTCACGGTGGTCAGCGCATTGCCCTGCACGACGCCGTGAGACACCTGGACGGTCCAGCCACCACCGGTGGTGATCCAACCGGCCAGGGTCACCGTGCCGGATGCCGCCGCGTGCACGGGGGTGCCGCACCCGACGCCGAAGTCGACGCCCGTGTGCATGTAGCCACCGGTGCCCCAGAAGTCGATGGTGCCCGGCGGCACCGCACGCCAGCCCCAGCCGGACGTGATGGGCGGGTTGCCGTCGAACGGAGCCCGGATCCCGAACGAGGAGATCGGTCCCGGCGCCGGCGGCACGTACGGCGGCTGGGCCGGAGGCTGTGCCTGACCCTGCCGTGCGGCCTCGGCGGCGGCAGCAGCGGCGGCCTCCTCGGCCTTGCGGCGCTGCTCGGCGAGCCATTCCTGGCGGAGCCGCTCGTCGCGGGCCTTGATCTGAGCGGCCACCTGGTCCTGAGCCTGGTTGACCTTGGCCAGCTGAGCCTGGATCGCCGGCTTGGAGGCTTCGAGTTCCTTGTTCAGCCGCGTGGTGTCCGAGACGAGCTTGTCCACCGCCGCCTTCTGGCGCGCGGCTTCGTCGCGGGCCGACTGCTCCCGGGCCAGGGCCGCGTCGGCCTGCGCCTTGAGATCGGCGATCTCCTGCTCGACGGCGGCGAGGCGCGCGGACTGGTTGACGTTGACGGCGCTCTGCTGGTTGAGCTTCTCCATCGCGGCGTTCTGCGTGCGCAGCGCCTGATCGGCCAGGTCCATGCTGCTGACCAGCTTCTCCGTGTCCGTGGCGCCGAAGAACAGCGTGAGGTCATTGGGCACGCCACCCGACTTGTAGGCCTGCGTGGCGATCTGCCCGATCAGCTTCTTGGTCTCGCTGGACTTCGCCTTGTCCTGGCTCATCTCCTGCGCCAGCTTCGCCTTGCTCTGCTGGGCCGCGTCGACCCGCACGGCCAGGGACTGCGCCTCTGACGCAGCCGCCGCGACCCGCCCCTGAGCGTCGGCCAGAGCCTTCTGGGCACCCGGCAACCGGCCCTGGAACAGGGTCAGATCAGCCGCGGACTTGGCAATCTTGCCGTCCAGGAACTCGAGCGAGGACTGCACCTGGTTCGCGCGGTTCTGGAGTGCCTGCTGCTGATCGTCCAGGTTGTCGGCCTGGCTCGGTGTGAGGCCGAAGCCCAGCAGGAGCGCGACGACGGCGGATACGCCCACGGTGCGGCGCGCGGCCTTGCGGCACTGGTCGCCGTCGTACGGGAAACGGAGCCGCGCAGCCTTCGCGAGAGCCCTCTGAGTCGGTCCTGCAACGTTCATGACGTTCCTTTCCATGGGCCCACGCTCAGGCGTTGAGCGGCTTGCGGAGGGTGAACAGGGACGAGACGCCGGCGATCACGGCGCCCAGAGCGATCAGGCCGGGAACCAGCCAGAGGGTCTGCGCATCCGAGATGAAGGCGGTCTGCTTGTACTGCTCGGCAAGGTAGCCGGTCAGGAAGAAGTGCGAGATCCCCCAGATCGCTCCGGAGGCGAGGAGCGCTCCGACCACGGCCGCGATCACGCCTTCGAGGATGAAGGGCAATTGGATCACCGCCTTGGAAGCCCCCACCAGTCTCATGATGGCAGTCTCCTTGCGCCGCATGAAGGCCGAGAGTCTGATGGTGGTCGCGATCAGCAGCGCCGCACAGATGATCATGATCGCCGCGATGCCGATGGCCACGAACGAGGCCGTGTTCATGGCGGAGAAGAGCTTCTCCAGGATCTGGCGCTGGTCGATCACGCTCTCCACGCCGGGCTGGGCGGAGAAGGTCTCCGAGATGACCTTGTACTTCTCGGGGTCCTTCAGATTCACGCGGAAGGAGGAGGGCAGCTGGTCCGGCGTCACCGAGTCGACGATCGGCGAATTGGCGAACTGCTCCTTGAAGTGCTTGTACGCCTCGTCCTGGGACTCGAACTGGAAGTCGTTGACGTACTGGCGGATCGCATCCGAATCCAGGGTCTTGCGCAGATTGTCCTGCTGTTCCTTGGTCACCGGACCGGAGGAGCAGTTGGCGGTGGTGGAGCCGGGGCTGCAGAGGAAGATGGCGACCTGGACCTTGTCGTACCAGTAGCCCTTCATCTGGTTGATCTGCATCTGGAGCATCCCGGCGGCGCCCACGAAGGTGAGGGACACGAAGGTCACCAGGACCACGGAGATGAACATGGAGAGGTTCCGGCGGAGGCCGTTGACGATCTCTCCGAGGATGAACATGGGCCTCATGCGCGCGGCTCCCCCGTCGTCGTGGCGGCGGTCTCCGGCGCACCGGCGGACGTCTTCACCTTGGGGATGAGGGACGTGTACGTGGCCTTGGCCTCGTCACGGATGACCTTGCCCTTGGTGAGCTCGATGACGCGGCGGCGCATCTGGTCCACGATGTCGTCATCGTGCGTGGCCATCACCACGGTGGTGCCGTTGGCGTTGATCTTCTTCAGCACCTCGGTGATCTCCACGCTCGTGGTCGGGTCGAGGTTACCGGTGGGCTCGTCGGCCAGCAGGATGTCCGGCTGATTGACGACGGCGCGGGCGATCGCCACACGCTGCTGCTCACCACCGGAGAGCTCATGCTGCATGCGCTTCTCCATGCCCTCGAGGCCCACCATCGCGAGCACGTCGGTCACGCGCTCCTTGGTGCGGGCACGGCTGGCGCCGATCACCTGCATGGCGAAAGCGACGTTCTGGTAGACGTTCTTCTGCGGAAGGATGCGGAAGTCCTGGAACACCACACCGATCTTCCGGCGCAGCTTGGGCACACGCCAGCTGGAGAGGGAGGAGACGTTGTGTCCGGCGACGTAGACGGATCCCGTGGTGGCCACGTCTTCGCGGTACACCATCTTGAGGAAGGTCGACTTACCGGAACCGGAAGCGCCCACGAGGAAGACGAATTCGCCGCCCTCGATCTCCACGCTCACCGAGTCGAGCGCGGGTCTGGCCTTGGGGTCGTGGATTTTGGTGACATTTTCGAATCGAATCATGGCTTCACACAGCCCGGTCGGCAGGCGCGACGGAACCGCTCCAGCGGCCGGGGCCTGGGCCTAGTGTTGGGGGAAGTGATGGCACCGGCTCCTCGAGTTTATGTTCGTGCTCCGGGAACGCCGCCCCATTCGGGCGGCGTGTCGTGCAAAGGCTTGCACGGCTCTCCCAGGTGAGGCCGCTGTCATCGACGCTCCGCGCCGGTGTTCTCCTCGGCTCCGGCTCAGGCCTCGGCCTTGCGGCTGTCGGCGCGCCAGCGGATGCCGGCGTCGATGAAATCGTCGATGTCGCCGTCGAGGACCGCACTGGTGTTGCCGACCTCATGGTTGGTCCGGAGGTCCTTGACCATCTGATACGGGTTCAGGACGTAGGACCGCATCTGGTCGCCCCAGGACGCCTTGATGTCGCCGGCCAGGGCCTTCTTCTCCGCATCCTCCTGCTCCTTCTTGAGGAGGAGAAGACGGGACTGGAGCACGCGCATGGCGGCAGCGCGGTTCTGGATCTGGGACTTCTCGTTCTGCATGGAGACCACGATCCCGGTGGGGATGTGGGTCAGGCGGACAGCTGAGTCCGTGGTGTTGACCGACTGGCCGCCGGGGCCCGAGGAACGGAACACGTCCACACGGATCTCGTTGTCCGGGATCTCGATGGAGTCGGTCTGCTCGATCAGCGGGATGACTTCGACGGCGGCGAAGGAGGTCTGGCGGCGGCCCTGGTTGTCGAAGGGGCTGATCCTCACGAGACGGTGGGTGCCGGCCTCCACGCTGAGGGTGCCGAAGGCATACGGCGCGTTGACCTCGAAGGTGGCGGACTTGATGCCCGCTTCTTCGGCGTAGGAGGTGTCCATGACCTTGGTGGAGTAGCCGTGGCGTTCGGCCCAGCGGAGGTACATCCGCATGAGCATCTCGGCGAAGTCGGCGGCGTCCACGCCACCGGCGCCGGACCGGATCGTGACCACGGCCTCGCGCTCGTCGTATTCACCGGACAGGAGCGTGACCACTTCAAGCTGCTCGAGGGAGGACCGGATGGAAGCGAGCTCGGTGGCTGCTTCGGCCATGGAGTCCGCGTCGCCGGCTTCCTGGCCGAGTTCGACCAGCACCTCCAGGTCCTCGATCCGGCTGGCCAGCGTGGTCAGGCGTTCGAGTTCCGATTGACGGTGGGAAAGCTGTGAGGTCACCACCTGAGCGGCGGCCGGGTCGTCCCAGAGATCGGGGACGCCTGCCTTTTCGCTGAGTTCGGCGATGTCCCGGCGCAGGGAATCGACGTCTGACACTTGTGCGATCGAGTCGTAGGTAGCCCTCAGTGCACGGATCTCTGCAGGAAAATCAATCTCAGCCATGGTCTTCCAAGACTACGGCATGCGCGGCGGTCGCTGTCCTGGCCTGGGTGTCCGGCGCCAGCCGGCACACTTCAGGACGAAGCCGTGGTTCAGGCGGGATCTTGTCTAATCCTGCTGTACACGTACATGTCCTTCCGGGCTCCCCCGATCTGCTGCCATGATCGCAGCAGTCCCTCGCGCTGAAACCCGCAGCGTTCAGCGGCCTGCCACGAAGCCCGGTTCCACGGTTCGACGAACATCTGGAGACGCTCCACCTCGTCGAGCTCGAACGCCCAGACGGTGAGTGCCTGCAGGGCGGCGGTGACATATCCCCGGCCCCGGTGAGCCCTGGCCACCCAGTAGCCGGTGCTCGCACGCCCCTGCTCGATGTCTCGGAGCCACAGTCCGATCTGGCCGACGGCTTCGCCGGACGCGGCGTCCGCGATGGCGAACGAATAGCCTGTGCGGGCGACCAGGCGGTCCTGTTGCCGCGCGATGAACGCCAGGGCGTCCTCGCGCGTCCCGCTGACCGGCACCGTGGTGATCAATGGGATGAGGTCATCGGACGCGGCCGCCTGCACCAGCGCAGCGTCGCGGCTTTCGAAGGCTCGCAGCACGACCGGGCCGTGCTGAAGGCGGGGCATCTCGTTCGGCAGCATCGCCCCAGTACACCACGAGTCCAATAGGCTACGGGCCCAGCACACCAAGGGCCCTCTACACCACGGGGGTCGCCCTTCGGCAAGTGCGGGGGCAGGGTCTGCCCGGCCCTCTGGGGGTTCCGGCTCCGGCTCCTCACCGCACCAGCCGGGCGCGCGCCGTCGAGCCGGCCTCGATCGTGATGCCATCCGGAACGAAGACGCCGAGCAACGGTGGGTGCGCCACGGCGCTGAGCTTGACCATGGCGCTCCGCCCGTCGGGACTGCCGGAGGCGCCCACCACCGCCAGATGGTCCAGGTTCGACGCCGACGGGCTGCGTCGCAGGTAATCCGTCGCCGTCGCGCGGACCCTGCCGTCGTCGAGTCGCACCGCGGCACGGTCCGGCCCCTCCCCTGCGATGCCGGTGATGTCGAACGAATCCGCTGCGGCGGAGGCCGCGCCGTCGGCCAGGGCCAGCAACTTCTTGTGCTCGAGGTACACAGAGGAGACATCCAGCAGAACCACGGCGGCCAGCAAAGCGATCACCACATAGCCGAGGGTGAGGATGTTGATGCTCCCGAGCTCTCTTGAGGAGGTCGCTGGTCGCCGGCCCGCCCCTGCACCGGATCCGTTGAGCAGCCCGCCGTCGCCGGCCCTCATCCGAACCTCCCGACGATCTGTGTGCCGCTGGCGCTGAGATGCGCGACGTCGAGTCCGAGGCCCGGTGGTGTGAAAGGGAGCTGGACGTCGACGGTCACCTCCACCGTCACCGCTGTGCCGGGCCGCTGGCAGTCTTCCGGCTGGCAGGTGACCGTGAGCTGCGCGGTCCCGGTCGGGAGATCCTGATCAGCCAAGGCGAGTTCGACGGCACGGTCCATGGCGAGGCGGGCGCTTCGTTCATCCTTCGAGTGGACCGCCAGACGTGACGCCTGGTCCGCAGCGCCCGTCACCGCGAATCCCGCCGCTTGAATCCTCGTGACCGTGAGGACGAAGTAGAGGACCGGGATCAGGACCAGAAGGGACAGGAAGACGAACTCGACGGTGGCGCTTCCCTGCTC